>JAKBZR010000058.1 GCA_021842405.1 bacterium | reverse complement strand
TTATGCACACTATATAGCTTGACATCAGAACGGTTGTATGGGGAGATATGGTATGAACTCAACCACCTTCCAACAACCATTTTCAAATATGTAAAGAACCGACATGTGCACTACACTAGTGTCGCATCCCGTAAGTAATATATACGATACAGCGAGTGGTTTTCCGGTGTAGATACACTGAAAAGGCATCGCTATGGTGCTGTTATTATAATATATAACTAAGGAGACGCAACACGCAAAACAACAGAATGGAGTGAAGACAAATGACAAGGGCATTTAGCGTTATCATAGAACGCGACTCCGAAGGCTACTATGTGGCCAGTGTCCCTGAATTGCGCGGCTGTCACACTCAAGCAAAATCCCTGGATACCTTGATGAAGCGAATTCGCGAGGCAATCGAGTTGTGCATAGAAGCCGAAGGTGGAAGATCTACAGGAGTTTATTCGAGCTCTTAACGATGAGGCCGTTTTATTAACCAATAATTTAGGAAAAAGTGAATAAACATGAGAAATAAAGTATATAGGGCAATCAAATGTGCAATCATAAACGGCAAACTTTGTGAGCCATTCACCGTGCAGGATTTCAAGCGTTGCTGCCCTGGATTCGCGGAAGGAACGTACAAGGCCTTTTTGTATAAACATGTTGAGAGGAATCCGGGGGGCAATTCGGAATTATTTGAAAAAGTTGGAGTAGGTCAATTTCGATGCCTACGTCCCTTTAAATATGGATGCTGAAGAAATCGTAAATTTATTACTCAGAACGTAATAGATTTTACATGATCAATGAGATCGGACATCCTCGAATGAGTTCAGTTTTGTGGGAGTAAGAGTTCAGCTCGGTGGGGATGATTTTCGTTCGCCCCCCACCCCGACCCTCCCCGTCAACGGGGATGGAGGTCCGTTGACTTGTCATTACGAGCGACCGCCGGACGCGAAGCAATCTCCCTCGGCAACGTGGAGATTGCTTCGTCGCCGCTTCGCGGCTTCTCGCAATGACGGAGAACCTCCGCATCCCGGCCTGCCGACAGGCTGGGACTGGCTTCCCGCATGGCTCCACTCCAGTGGAGTGGAGCCATGCGGGAATGACGAAGCGATGGGCGGGAATGACAGAGCGGCGGGCTCCAGCGACCTTTTCAACAGCCAATTAAGAACGTTTATCAAGCGCTCCTCATTGAGGGGCCGCCTTCAAAGGAACATTCGGCGGGACGTTGTGAACGATCTTCAAGACGGCGGGCGGCTGTTTCGAAATGAGCGCCGGCCCTTCGCTGGGAGCGCTCACCAGCGCCGAATAGCTGATCGAGTAGATCTCACCTGGATATGAGGTGAGGTTGCCGGCCGCCACGTTTGTCTTGCCGAGCGGCAATCGGTCGGAAACGCCGGCGCCGGGGAAGGTGCCGTAATTTTCGGCCAGGCCTAGCGGCGTGGTGTAAAAGACGCCCAGATTATCAGTCGTATCAATGTTGGCGATCCAGCCCTTTGAATTGAATTCCTTCTGCGGCCAGGTCGGAGAGCCGGTTACCAGCTTCACCGGCCAGGTGGGATTTTTCGATTTGCGGATCGCGGCGCCGGCCTTGCCGTAGGGGGAAACCAGCGGATACATGAAGGCATCGGTGCGGTCCGAGTAGAGAGTGGGCACCTCCGTATTCATGATGTAGGTCTTCGGCTCGTGGTTGTAGAAGGTGTAATGAAAACGGGCGACGCCGTGGGAGTTGATCCGCACATCCTCCACGTAAACCCAATTGGTGGGGTTGCCGGTGTCGTAATCCCATGGCTTGATGACGGCGTGAAAGTGGTGGCGGCTGGCTTTCCAGCGGACCACCGGGCTACCCTTTTGAGGAAAAACAACCCCTTTAGGATGCTGGTAAAATCCCTGATAGCCCTCCGCGCCGGCCTGAGTGGGATTGATAATCAGCTCATTCCGTCCGTTAATCTTCAGCATTAGAAACTGGTCCACCTGCAGCTCGCGGCCCACATCGTTGGTGTCCACGATGTTAAGCCCGTTGGCCACGTTCTTATTGGCGATGCCGACCACCACCGCGCCCCAAGCCGTGTTGAACGTGACCGAGAGGCCGCCGTTGGAGATGGTGACGTTTTTATCGGCCGGCGGTGGTGGAAAATGGCTATTGTAAGCACTGGCCTTCACTCCGATTACAACAAAAAGCGCGATCAATAGGCAGGAGCACATCCTTATTGGCTGACTGCCACAATAACGAGCTGGCATATTTCCCTTCCCCTTTTCAATGATTTGTGAATGAGTTCAGTTCTCTGGGTAATTTAGGCGGCAGGCTTTTACCCCGGTAGCAATAATCAACTCCCTCCCCCCTCCTGGACATATAGACTTGCGTAAGTATAGACATTATAACCCTCCGCAAGTAAGAGTTTCAAGTCATATCTTGTTCCGCTGACACCCCGCTCGATGGGCACGAAGCCAGTCCGCCGGTCAAACGGATCAGCATCCGATGACCAGCGCCCCTATTTTACGAGAGGGATAGAGTACGTTGCTACTCCAGCTTGCTGAAGCGGTCGCTGATTTCTGATTCGTTGCTCAGGCGCTCCGCAAATTCCAGTTGACGTCGGGCAACCTCATTTTGCGGATTCAGTCCCAACACTTTGCGATACTCAACGATCGCCTCCTGATAGCGATGGGCTTGGTAGAGCGCGTTGGCGTTTTGCAGCTTGAGCTGGATTTCCACCTCATTCATCTCTTTGGACAAATCCACATCCGGAGCGATCGCCTTGATTTCGCGCAATATCTCGGACGCGTCGCTCCATTTCCCATCCGATTTCAGCGCCTCATACTGAGACCGAAGTGTTTCGCTGCGCGCAGTGTTGAGCGCCTCGTATTTGCGGTGAAGCGCCACGCTGAAGGGGAAGACCTCCAGCGCACTGGCCAGCAGCGCGCGGGCATCGGTCGCTTTACCTGAATTGATCAATGCGTCGGCCGAGGTGATGGCGCCCGATTCCAACTGCCCCAAGCACTTTTGGTAGGCTTCCGGCAAGCGGGCGTCTTCGGGAGCGAATGCGCTGATTTCCCGCAGCAGCTTCAGCGCGGAGGCCGGGTCGTCGCCGAGCTGCGCATCGTACTGCTCCCACACCGCGGCCCGGTATTGCTCGACCAACCGGCGCCGCTTCTCGCAAAGGCTGGTCGCCCCCTTTTGGCTGCCAAGCGCCTTCTCCAAAAGCTCCAACGCTTTGTCGAGCTCACCGGCGGCCGCGTACCGGTCCGCCTGCTCGCCCGCATCGGCTAACACGGCGCGGTCGGTCGTCGCTGAGGCGGATACGCCGGCTGTTTTCACCTCATAAAGCGTAATTTGGCCGCCCTTACTCGATGTCGCCAGCCACTGCCCTTGCGGAGAGACGGCGACGCCGGTTATCAGCTCAACGTACCGTTCATCGAGCAAAATGTGACCGTTACAATCCACCGCGACCATTCGGGTCTGGCTCGTTGAGGAGGCGGAATCGTCATCACCGGCCGCCTCCACCGGCAAAATCGCAACCGCCCATTGAGGCTTCGAGCACCAGGCAATGGCGGTGATCTCGGAGCCTAACTGCAGCTCAAAGCAGCGCCTCCCCTCCCGGTCAATCCAGCCGAACAGCCCGCCGTCCGCCGAGTAGAGCGTCCCGCCCGATTCGTGATGGAGCCGATTGATCGCGCCGTCTGCCGTGAACTCGGAGACCACGCGGCGGCCGGCGTCGTATATCTGGATCAAGCCCTCACCGGTGCCGACCGCGATTTCGTCGCCGCCGTCATCCATCGAAACGGCGTTGGCGGTTTGGCTCAGCTCACGGACCCAGCGCACCTGGCCGCTTGCTTCGAGCCAAAGCAGGGTATAGACCGATTCCGACATATCGGTATAGATTACGGCGAAGCGAGCGCCGGAGCCGTCCAGGGAAACGGCGCGATAATTGTTCCGCCGGTCGTTCACTATGCTTGTCTTTTGGCCCGCTTGGAATCGGTAGAGATCTTGATCGGTCATTCCAACCAAGGTTTGTCCGTCACTAGACCAGAGCAGGCGGCGCATATTTTGCACGGAATAGGAGGTAAGCTCCGTCTCCTTCTGGTCGGGTGTGATTTGAACGCAGCGCAAAACGCGGGAGCGTAGCGGATCGGGAAAAGCGATTCGGAGACTGCCTTCGTCGTCCAATTGCCGGTGAACCAGTGGGTAGACCCCTCGATAGGGACGCTGCCAGCGTAACTCAAGGGATAGCGCGGAGGAGAGATTGATGCTCATTACAGGTTATCTATCTCTTCCGCCGTTTTGCGCGCCCGGGTGAGCTGCAGTCGGAGAACGAAGTGCCCCACACAGTCGGCGACATAGACCGAATCGCCGCTGGCCGGTGCGGCGGCGATGGGCTTGGACAGCGAATTGGTCTGTCCCGGCTTACCCTGATAGATCGCCAGGCCAAGGCCGTTGCGATCCAGCACCAGCACCTCGGCGTCCTCCGTCTCCACCACCACTAGCATACCGCTCGAAGTAATCGCGAGGCCGCCCGGAGAGTTCAGCGGGCGCGTGTTCAGCGCGGCCACTCGCACGTTCATTCCATTTTGGATGATCTGAAAAATCTGGTTGGTATAGGTATCGGAGCAGAGCAGTACATCCTGCGCTCCGGTAGCCAACGCACAGGGCGCGCTTAGCCCACTTTCCCGCCCCAACACCCGGAAAACGGTGCCGGTTTGAACGTTCATTTGAATGAGGCGGCCGGCCGCCGGATCGGTCACCCATAAAATTTGATTGTCGGCGAGCGCCAGTGCCTTGGGATTGTGAAAGCCGGTCAGCCGCTTGATGAGTTGGCCGCTGGAATAAAAGCAGTGAATGATGCCGTTGCGGGCTTCCGCCACGCAGATGATCTCCCCGGAAGGAGATACCGCAACTGCCACCGGCTCCTCGAAGGGCACATTCACCGGTCCCTGCGGTCCAAAAACCAGCACCTGCCCTCCCGCCGTTATCCGCTGAACCCGGTGATTAAATCGGTCCGCCACGTACAGATTGCCCGCTATGTCGGTTGATATACCGGCCGGGTAGTTGAACTGGCCGGCTGCCGTGCCGTATTCGCCAATTACCTCAACCCCCTTCAGCTCCCAATCCATCGAGGCGTCGGTATCGGTGGATTCCGACTGGGCGGTGGATTGCGGCGCCGGTTGATCTCCAAACTCCAGAAATTCGAAGCGATCTAACGCCATTTTATTGCTGCCTTACGTTTTGACTGGGACTGCCAGTTTGGATAGCATCACGTTTTCCGTCATTTGTGAGATATCTTCGGCCGGATGGCTGGAGGCGAATCGCGCCCTCGTCTGCGCCCAGTTCCGAAGCTCATCAATCCGTTCATGCATCGTCATAGAGAGAGGGACGGTGTGATGAGCCGCCTCGAGCAGCGCCTCGGTGGTCAGATCGGAAGATTGGTCGAAGGCGTCATACAGCCCCTCGATGACCAACTGCTCGATCTCAGCGCCCGAGAAGCCGGGGGTTGCATTGGCCAGCGCGCCGATGTCGAACTTCTCCGGGTCTCTATTCCGTTTCCGCAAGTGGATTTCAAATATCTCTTCCCGCTCTTTTTCAGATGGAAGATCAACGAAAAAGATCTCATCGAATCGGCCTTTGCGCATCAGTTCGGGCGGCAAGGTGGATATATCGTTCGCGGTCGCAACCACGAAAACGGGCACCGTTTTTTCTTGCAGCCAGGTGATGAAGGAGCCGAAGACGCGGGAGGTGGTACCGGCATCGGAGAAGGACGAGCTCTGGACTCCGGCAAACCCCTTCTCCAACTCATCCAGCCACAGGATGTTTGGCGCCACCGATTCCGAGACTCGGATCGCCTTTCTCATATTCTCTTCCGATGAGCCGACAATGCCGGCAAAGATCTTTCCCACGTCGAGCCGCAGCAGTGGCAGCTTCCAGAGCGAGGAGATCGTTTTGGCGGAAAGACTTTTTCCGCACCCCTGAACCCCCAGCAGCAAAATTCCCTTCGGTTCCGGCAGGCCGAACGCACGCGCCTTCTCGGTAAACGCGACCGTCCTCTTTTGCATCCAGGTTTTCAGCACATCCAGGCCGCCCACCTCCGAAAAGTCGGTATCGGAGGGGTAGAACTCCAGGATGCCGGACTTGCGGATGATCTGCTCTTTTTCCGATAAGACCACATCCACATCAAAACAGTGCTTTTCCACCAGCGACTTGGCGAAGACGTTTTCCGCCTCGTTTGCGGTAAGGCCCAGCGCCGCTTTCAGGATGTGTTCCCGGTCCTCCTGGCTTAACTGCGACTTGATCTCTTGCTTATCCTTGATGGATTGGATGATTCCCTCCAGCAATGCATCCAAATCCTCGATGGAAGGAAGGCCGTAATCCACCACCGTGATCTCTTTTTCCAGCTCTCCCGGCAATTTCAGCAGCGGTGCGAGAATAATGAGCGTTTTGTAGCTGGTCTTGAGAGCATAGGTGAGATCACGGAGCCGGCGGGTAACGCTCACATCGCTGATGAAGGCATGAAAATCTTTCAATAAAAAGATGGCGGGGTCGCGGGAATCCATCACGAAATCGAGGGCGGCCAGCGGATCCCGGCTGGCGTTGTCCCGATGAGTAGGGTTTAACGTCATCCCCTGCGTGATGGTCCAGACGAAAAGCCTTTTCCCTCGCTCCTGAGCGATGTTGCGGAGCGCATCTTCGACCCGTTTCTCTTCCCAGCTTACCACGTAGATAATCGGATAGCGCGCTCGAATGAGAGTTTCCAGCTCGGTGTCAACCGACGATGCCATTCTCCCACCTCACAAATAGATAATGACGGCAAGTTTCTCTGCTCCCACGGAAGGAGTTTTGAAAAACGAGTGTTCCGACCTTATACAAAGTATAGCTTGCAAAGGGAAATGTTGCAAGTGAGTAACTGTTCAGTTTTGCGGGAGTGATTTTCGTTCGACCCCACCCCAGCCCTCCCCGCAAGCGGGGAGAGAGTTTAGCGGCGGTGCTTTTATCTTGCCCCCCCCAGTCCGGATCCCCTCCCTCGTTTACGGGGGAAGGCTAGGGTGGGGGTGCATCCAATATGGTCGTAAATGATTCCCACAGAACTGAACTCACGCTCGTTAGGAGGATGTTGAAAAATACCGCAACACCTTCCTAGCTTCTACTCTTTAAGGAGCGCGACCGTTCGGCGGTGATAGTAGCTTTTCGGCTCCATAAGCGCGACCGCGCGAGCCGCCCGGCACTCGGCGCCGCGCATCTCACCGGCGCCACGGTACCACTGCTCATAGGGAAAGGAGGAACCGCCTTTTCTGAAAATACCGTAAGCCTGAATCGCATCGAGGTAACGATCAAAAACATCGCTCACATCGAGATAGACCTCCGGCTTAAAACCGTCCTCATCCTCCCAGTTTTCGGCGAAGTAGACTCTGATCGGGCCGCAAGCCGGATGCTCGCGTTGAAACGCTTTAAGCTGGGCGAAAAAGAGTGATTCCATCACGTTTTGGTGGGCGTTTCGGTGATCGCGGTGCAAGCTGCCGCTCCAGTGAGTCAGCAAGATATCGGGCCGGTATTGGCGCATCCGATCGGCGATCGCCCATTGCACCTCTTCATTAAATGCCAGCTCCCCATCCCGATAAGGAAGCACCACCCATTCGGCGCCCAGCCGCTGCGCCGCCTCCCGAGCTTCTTCGAGCTTTACTTTCGCGTATTCATCGGGCGATACGGTAGGGTTCCCCTTCTCACCCAGTGTTAGGTGAACGATCACCGCCCGCCAACCGGCCTCCACATGCTTCAGAATGGCGGCGCCGCCCATAATCTCCGCATCGCCGGCATGCGCGCCCACCACCATTATGCACTTGTGATTTTCCAATTGCGCGCTCCTATAAATTTTTCTGAAGCACCGCGAATCGGCGCACCTCATGAAAGCCGCAGACCGCGTACAATCTCGCCGCATCATCTCCGGTCCACAAAAACCAGGCGGCATGGAAGCCCTTTTTTAGCATCTCCATCAGGGTGGCAGCCAGCAGCACCCGCCCAATACCCCGGCTGCGTAGCTCTGGGTTTACTCCGAACGGGCCAAACCGCTCCGCCCGATGCTGCGCGTATCCAACCACCGCTCCATTTTGCTCCGCAATGATCATGTTGACCATTCGGGGATCACCGACAAACAGATCGCCGAAGATACCGGCCGCTTCCCGATACCAGTCGGCTGAAAAATGCCGCTGAATAAAGGCCAGCACCGGCACGATGTCGCTCGCGACGGCCGGGCGGATAACGATCCCTTGCTGCCGCAATTTCTCATCCGCCGCGGTCACCGCAGTGGGATATCGGAAACCGGTTAGCTCAGCCCGCATGCTTAACGGCCGAGAGATGACCTTGAACCCACGCCGCACCAGATATTCGACACCGGCGCCATAAGCAGCCGTATCTACGCCGGGCGTGAAGTAGTTCGGCACATAGCTTGAAATGGTTACTCTCTTGCATCCGATGTTTTGCAGACGATTTAATGCCGCCTCCAGCAGAGCATTGCCAAGCCCGCGGCCTTGCCAGTCGGGATGCACCCCGAATGCAGTAATCCAGGCTTGATCCGCTTGCAAACCCTCATCGTAATAGGGAACCTGCCGGGTGATGGATAAGAGAAAGCCGCGCACCGCGCCGTTAACTTCGGCAACGTGGCAGCCTTCAGCCCGGAAATTCGGATCCAAGAGAACCTTGGTGCGCCAGATCGAAATGGCAATGGGGTCAGCCCAGAGAGCGGCATTCCAGACCTCCACCAGCGCCGATTCATCGGCCGGAGCGTAGGTTCGGAGGGAGAAGCCTGGGGGTGTTGCTTTATTAATATCTTTGATCATACTATTTATGAAGCCAAGCCGTCATTCTCAACCTAGTGTACCTACAAATGGTGCATTGTGAGGACCGCAAACGAATACTGGGAGCGGATGGCCAGGAATGCTAACATAATATCGGTCTCCTTCCACTATGAATGGGGCGAGGCATCTGTATATCGGAATGCTGCATTACGCGAAAATGAGAAACCTTTTCGGGGCGAAAAGGCGGATTCCCTCCTACCCTACCCCACGCGCCGGTTGACTTGAGTTACTTTGGGGTGCTATACTTCTGCGAAAAATTGCACAAATCCATTTTCAATGAAGCAAGGCTGGCCGGAGTCCAGGAGATGAGGGAGACGACGCTGAGCCGCAACACGCCGGTGACGTTTGAGCGGGAGCGCGGTGTGCAGGCGGTTAAAGTGCAACGGAATATCGCCCACTTTATCGTTGCGGTTGGTTCGGATGAGCATCGAACCCAACGGATTTTGAGCGTGTTTAAGGCGCTGGCCGCGCAGCATATCCCGATTTTCCTCATCAAGCTGCACCGCACGGTGATCACTTTCGCCGTTCGAGGAGAATTCGCGGCTGTCGCCAATGAAGCGATACGACCGCTCACCTTCGAGGTTACCACCCGGCACGATCTAGCTCTGGTGACGGTGGGAGCAACCCAGATGCGCGACCTCTCCGGTGTGATGGCACAGATTGCGGAGGCGATCTACAGCGCCGCCGCCCGCTTGATTGAAACCGGCGACTCGCATAATACGGTTCAGTGCCTGATCGACTCTAATCATTTGGTGGATGCGGTTGAGGAGCTACGCAACGTTTTTCACCTGGCCGCAGCTCAAATCGAGGGAATCGCTGAACGATGAGAATCGTGGTGTTGAAATTCGGGGGTACCTCGGTTGACAGCCACGAACATCGTCTGCTGGCTGCTCGCAAAGTGCTCGAAGCCAAAGAAGCCGGCTTCAGCCCGGTGGTCGTCGTCTCCGCCATTGGAAGAGCGGGTGCGCCGTATGCCACCGACACCCTTGTCAATGAATTGAATCGGATTGATCCGCATATCCAGCCCAATAAGCGTGAACTGGATATGATGATGGCTTGCGGTGAAATTATATCGGCGGTCGTGATGGCACACACCTTAAAAACGATCGGTTGCCAGGCCATCGCTTTATCGGGCGGCCAGGCCGGTATCATTACCGACCAGGATTACGGGAATGCCCGGATCACGAGCATCCGGCCCCACCCGGTCATTCAAAAACTGGAGCAGGGAATTGTACCGGTGGTGACCGGCTTTCAGGGCGTAACGGCCATCAGCCCCGGTCAAGACCACGGGGACATCACCACCCTGGGCCGGGGCGGCAGCGATACCACCGCATCGGCTCTGGGCGCCGCCTTGAAGGCGGAAGCGGTCCATATTTACACCGATGTGGATGGCGTGAAGACGGCCGATCCCGATATGGTGCACGACGCCCGCACGCTGGAGTACTGCAGCTACGAAGAGGTGGCCGAGATCGCCCACCAGGGCGCCAAGGTGGTTCACCCCCGCGCGGCCGAGATCGCGATGGATTACGGCATCCCGCTCTGGGTGAAGAATACCTTCAGCGATCACACCGGGACGTGCATTACAACCGAAGAGAAGACGCCGTGCACAAACCAGCGCATTACCGGCATTACCCATACCGGTAAAATCGTCTACATTCGGTTCGAAATGGGGGATACTCCGGCCAAGCCTGAGATCGAGCTGGCAATCTATCGCATGCTGGCCCGCGCCGGGGTCAATATCTATCTGGTCACGTTCAGCCGACGGGCGCTCTCTTTTGCGGTGCCGCGCGATCTCTACCCGACGGTGAAGCAGCTCTTCGACGGGTTGGTTGTGCCGGTCGGTTTTCAGCAACCGGGAGAAGCCACTTCCGATATTGCGATAAATAAGAACTTGAAGTTCTTCATCTTCCGGTTTGACGATGGAACCGCGCCCGCCTACCTGGCTCAGCGGGAGCTGATGCGAAACGCGGAAGAGATATGTGGAGTCAAAGATATTCCGGCGATCGTGGTTGAAAATTGCACTATGGTTTCCGTGATTGCCGGCCATCATCGCGATGTACCGGGCGTGATGGCCGAAATATATGAAGCGCTGTACGACGCCGGCATTACGGTTTTACAGACAGCCGATTCGGATTCATCCGTTTCGTGCCTTGTGTCGGAAAACGAAGTGGAAAAAGCGGTGAGGGTGCTGCATCAGAAGCTTGAGTTGGCGAACGAGACATCGGAAACCGGCTAGCGGTTGCAGCGCCCCTTATTCAGCCGGGGAGTAGAATCGTGTCGCCCCAGGAACCAAACTCGGATAGGCCGCCAGAAACGCCGCCGTACCTACCCGAAGTTCCCGAATTTAAACCGAGTAACCCCCCACCGCTAAAGCGTGAGGCGGAAAAGGGGGGAGGCCGGAGCATCGGGCTGGCTGCGTCGGTCGGGGCTGCCATTGTTGGGCCGATTGTGCTCGGCCTGATTATTGGTTTGTGGCTGGATCGCCACTACCATAAAACTTGGATATCGCAGGTCGGATTACTGATTGGGATTATCGTGGGCTTCATTCAGCTTTATGAGATCACCGTTAAGCTGTCAAAGGACGATTGAAATGCCGGATGAAAAGTTGGCGAGTCGCTCGTTGAAAACGGCACTGGCGGTGGCGCTATTGGGACTCGGCTGGACGCTGGCCGCCGCCCGTCCCGATTGGTGCTGGGGATGGTTGATCGGGGCCGGCATTGGCCTTTCCAGCCTCTGGAGCTTGCTCTGGGTGGTTCCTCGACTGGTCGGCCCTGGTTCGAAAAGGGGTAAATTTTGGCTCGGCGCGCTGGCGGTTATCAAGCTGCCGGTCTATTTAACGCTACTTTATTATACGATGACTTCCCACTCGGTGAACCCGGTTGCGGTTGCGGCCGGAGTGGGAGTTGTGCCGGGGGTTATTTTGCTGAAGGTGCTTGGATTTATGCTGGTTGAAACGCTGAACAACGCTCCAATGAGGAGAAATTAAGCTTGCCTCATCAACAGAACATTGAGTATGCGGGCACACCGCTATCGCCCGGTACGCACAAGCTGGCAGCCCATACGGTGGCAAAATCCGATCCACAGCCGAATCTGGGTGAAATCCCCAGCCCCCGCCTCTGCTTTTATAACTCGCTGGGGGTCATCGTGGTGCTGGTAGCGCTGGGCATTTTGGCAACCCGCAATCTGAAAATGGTTCCCGGACGACTGCAGAATGTCGCCGAGATGGCGGTTGAATCGCTCAGCGGTATGGCTCGGAATGTGATCGGGCCCGGATATGAAAAGCACGTTCCTCTTATCGGTACCGTGTTTTTATACATCCTCGTCATGAATTTGATCGGGCTGATCCCGATCTTTAAATCGCCGACCAGCAATCTGAGCATCACGCTGGCGCTGGGGTTGACCGTTTTCTTCTACGTGCAGTATATCGGCATACGCAGCAACGGCCTGTGGGGTTATATCAAGCATTTCGCTGGTCCCATACCGGCAGTGGCAATCTTGATGTTTCCGATCGAGCTGGTGAGCGAACTGGCCAAGCCATTCACGCTGGCGGTTCGTCTTTTCGGCAACATCTTCGGCGAGGATACCGTTATCGTGGTTCTGGCCTATCTTTCGGCCACCCTATTGCCGAAGTGGTTGCCGATACCGTTTCAGTTTCCCATTTTGCTGCTTGACCTGCTGGTTTATTTCGTTCAGGCGCTCGTCTTTACGATGCTGACTTGCGTCTATCTCTCCTTGATGAGCCATCATGAGGAGGAGTCCGGCGCCGAGCCGGCTCATTGATCAGAAGTTTTAAATAATTGATCAGAAGTTTTAAATAGAAGTAAAATATCCGTCTCAATTAAGAAAGGAGCACAATCGCGAAATGCTTTATTTTATGGGTTTGGGGCTGGGACTTGGTCTTGGGCTTCCAATCGCCGTTCTGGGCGCCGGTCTCGGACAGGGACGCGCGGCGGCCGGAGCGCTGGAGGGTATGGCACGCCAACCGGAGGCATCGGGTCGCATCCAAACGGCCATGATCCTCGCGCTTGCCTTCATCGAGTCGCTGGTGATTTTCTGCTTCGTCTTCCTGTTCCTGCTGATGAGTCACCTGCCCGCGACCAGCGACGTGATTCACCTGCTGCAACAGGGTGTCAAGTAGCGTTCGCTTGGATCAGCGCAACCTAACTCTTTCAGCCGGGATATTCACAAAGGTTAACCCTGCATGAGCACAATTCTACAGGCGCTAAATATCAGCCCCATCGTTCTGGTTGAGCAAGTAGTGGCCTTTATTGCATTGGTCATCATCTTGAACATCGTGTTCTGGAAACCGATGCTACGTCATCTAGCTGCCCGACGCCAGGCCGTCAGCGATGCTTACGATGCGGTGGAGAAAACCCGCTCCGAAATGGAGGAGCTGCGGCGTACTTATCAGGCACAAATTGCGGAGGCGGAGGCGCAAGCCCGCTCCCACATCCAGGAGACGATCCGCGCGGTGCAGGCGGAGCGCGAAGCCCAGATCGCGAAAGCGCGGGCCGAGGCGGAAGCGGCTTTCCGATCTGCCGCCGCCGCTCACGAGCAAGAGCGCCAAACCGCGATACGAGCCTTTCAGAGTGATATCGAGCGGCTGGCGGGTCAGGCGGTCAGCAAAGTGCTACCCGCTGACGGATCCGTACCGTTGAATCAAGATCTCATCCGGAAGTTGATTGCCGAGCAGGCATCCACCGGTACAACAGGGGGTTCCGCCTAGATGATTTCAATCCTCAAAGCGCTCGGAGTTGAGGTTGAAGTCATTCCTCAGCTCATCATCGGGCTGATCTTATTGATATGGCTGCTCTGGAAAAAAGGGCTTCCGCCGGCCCAGATATTTCTCGAAGCCCGCCGCCAGGGTATCGAAGAGACACACGCTCAGGTGGAACAGACGCTGAAGGAGATCGAGGAGTATCGCAGCGATTACCGCCAACGCCTCGATAACATCAAAACCGAGACGGACAAAAGCCTCCAAACCGCCATGTCTGAAGCGGAGGCGATCAGCCGGCAGATTCACCAAGAGACACAGCAGCTTATAGCCGCCACCCGACAGCGCACTGAGGCCGATATCCAGCGGGAACACGAGAAGCTGCTCATCGTACTCCGTCGTGAGATGGTTGAGATTGCTTTTGAGGCGGCCGAAGATGCGCTGCGCGACGGCATCAATGAAACGGCACACCACCAGTTGATCGGCCAGTTCATCAATGACCTGGCCGCCGAACCGCTCACCTTATCAAGACAGGCTTAGATGATATGATTCGTCCGTTACGGCAAAACACAAAGATTGGGCACTCAACGGTATGAAAGAGGGACGGGTGGCACGGCGATATGCAGGCGCCCTGTTTGCGGTTGCCTTAAATGCATCCCGATTGGATCAGGTGGTAGGCGACCTGCAGTCGGTGGCAGAAGCGGTTCACTCTTCCCCGCCGTTTGCTCAGGTGATACGCGATCCAGTGATGCCCCAGCCGCGCAAGCAGCAGCTCATCGAAAGGGTACTGCAGGGAAAGGTGGATGACATCTCGCTCGCCTTCATCCGCTTGCTGGTAGAGAAGAGACGCGAGGAGATCATTCCCGACGTCGCCGAGGAGCTACTGGCGCTTCGCGACGAGTATAATCACACATTAAGGGTGGAAGCCCGAGTCGCCGCTCCCCTGCGCGACGATGAGCGCCAATCCCTGATTCAAAGTTTGGAGCACCAGACCGGATATCGAATTGAGTTTTCGGTGCAGATTGACCCCAATGTGCTGGGCGGCGTATGGCTGCGAATGGGAGACACCGTCATTGACGGCAGCGTGCGGGGCAATCTGGAGCGGATGCGCGCCCTCCTCTGGTCGGACACCGAGGGCCGGTGATCCTCGCTTTGCACGCCTCTGGAGGGAAATAGAATGAAAACCGCCTTAAATGGCTTAGTTTTTAAATGCATCATCCTCAGCGCAATCTGCGGTGGTGCCGTTAACGCCCCGGCAAAAGCAGCCGACTACTTTCCGATGGCTGTGGGCAATCAGTGGTTCATGAGAGCCACCTATGAAAATCAAATCATGACGATCAAGATGCAGGTGGTCGCCCAGCATATCGTGCATGGCAAAACGGAATACACGCTGGACTATCACCGAAACAGCACGCCGTTTCAGCGTGAGGTTTACATTGTAGGCAAAAACGGCGTCTATCGAACGGAGGGGGGACCGGCCGGACTCTTCACCGTTAACCCACCGATTCCCATGATTGAGTACCCATTGGTAAAAGGGAAGAAGTGGAGATGGAGCGGCGTTATTCATGGGAGCCATCTCACGTCCGATTTTCACGTCATCGGTCCGGTTCAATTAAAAACTCCGGCCGGTAAGTTCGATACGATGAAGATTCAGCAAACGATTAATATCACCTCACAGGCCGGGACTTCGAGAGTGACCAATATTTTCTGGTTCGCGAAAGGGATCGGCATCGTCCGGCAATTTGCGAACCTGGGACTGACGACGATTAAAATGGTACTGACGAAATACCATCTGGCCTCATAAAATAGAGCGATTCAAGCGAACAAAATTGACCGCGTTCCGAAGCTGCAAGGTGAGGGCGCGTTGAGACGGAGTGGAACAATTGGCCATAAGACCGGAAGAGATCACATCTATATTAGAAAAAGAGCTGGCGACTTTCGAGCGGAAGATCGAGGAGGTCGGCGTCGGCACGGTGCTGCAGGTTGGTGACGGCATCGTTCGCATCTACGGCCTGCACGATTGCATGGTCGGTGAAATGCTGGAGTTCCTGGATGAGCGCGGCAACGCGGTGGTGGACAGCGAAGGGCACGTCATTCGGGCGCTGGCGCTTAACCTGGAGGAGGATAACGTCGGCGCGGTCGTGTTGGGACCCGATACCAGCATTAGCGAAGGCACCACCGTAAAGCGCACCAATGCGGTGATGGAGGTGCCGGTTGGAGATGCCCTGATCGGCCGCGTCATCAATACGGTGGGCGACCCACTCGATGGCAAAGGCCCGATTGCAGCAACCGAACAGCGATACCTGGAAACGAGGGCGCCCGGCGTCGTTGAGCGTCAGCCGGTTAAAGAGCCGCTGCAAACCGGCCTAAAGGCGGTCGATTCAATGATCCCGATCGGCCGCGGTCAGCGCGAGCTGATTATTGGAGATCGGCAAACCGGTAAAACGGCGCTGGCGATTGACACCATCCTCAATCAAAAAGGCGGTGATGTTATCTGCATCTACGTGGCGATCGGTCAGAAGCAATCCACGGTGGCTCAAGTCGTCCGCACCTTGGAGCAGTACGGGGCGATGGACTATTCGATCGTGGTGAGCGCCACCGCCTCCGACCCGGCTCCCCTCCAGTACATCGCTCCCTATTCCGGCTGCACCATCGGGGAGTATTTCCGAGATAAGGGCGGTCACGTCCTTTGCGTTTACGACGATCTCTCCAAGCATGCGGTGGCATACCGGCAGGTTTCGCTGCTGTTGCGGCGCCCGCCCGGCCGTGAAGCCTACCCTGGCGATGTTTTCTACCTCCACTCCCGCCTGCTGGAGCGAGCGGCCAAGCGGCGTGAAGACTACATCATCGTGCCCAAAGACGCGCCATCCGATACGAAAAAGGGAGTAGATGGCAAAGAGTATCCGGGCGAGCATGGGCTTCACCATGAGGCGCCGGAAGCGCTGGCCGCTATGCCGGATAAAGAATCGCTGGAAATTCGAAAGCTGCCCGGAACTGGAGGCAGCCTCACCGCGCTGCCCATCATCGAAACCCAGGCCGGTGACGTATCCGCCTACATTCCAACCAACGTGATCTCTATCACCGATGGCCAGATATTCTTGGAAAGCGACCTTTTTTACGCCGGCGTGCGCCCGGCCATCAACGTGGGCATTTCGGTTTCCCGGGTCGGAGGAAACGCGCAGATTAAGGCGATGAAATCGGTCGCCGCACGGCTTCGGCTCGATCTGGCGCAGTACCGAGAGGTGCAGGCATTTTCCCAGTTCGCCTCCGACTTGGATAAGGCGACCCAGGCTCAACTGGCGCGCGGCGCCCGAATGGTGGAGGTGCTTAAACAACCGCAGTACGAACCGATGCCGGTCGGCAAACAGGTTATTGTCATTTATGCCGCCTATAACGGCTATCTGGACGACATGCCGATTGAAGCGATCCGGCGTTTTGAGGCGGAATATCTCAAGTTTATGGCCGACAAATACCCCGACGTGCAGATACAAATTGAGCGAACCGGTGTCTTAAGCGACGATACCGAAAAAACATTGAAGAAGTCGTTGGATGAATTTAAAACGGACTTTAAGTCTTAGGAGAACGTGACGCACTCCTGATAGCCTATTTTTAGAGGACGGACATAAAATGGCATTGGTTACCTTATCGGAGCGTACCTACCGAGACAAAGTAATGGGCTGCTGGTACGGCAAGAGCGCCGGTGGCACCCTGGGTACGCCGTTGGAGAGGCTGTGGGGCGAAGACGAGCCTTTTAACGTGGACTGGTACCCGGAATTGCGGGAGGGGGGCATTCCCAACGATGACCTGGAAATCCAACTGGTTTGGCTTCAGGCGCTGGAGGAGCGAGGGCTCGATATTACCGCCCGAGATTTGGCCGAATACTGGCTCGACTGCATCCACTACAACTACGATGAATACGGACTGCACAAAACCAACCTGCGGCTTGGCCTGGATCCACCGGTTTCAGGCTGGTTCAACAACTACTTCAAGCACTGTATGGGCTGTCCGATTCGCTCGGAGATTTGGGCTTGCATCGCGCCGGGATTGCCCCATGTGGCGGCCAATTATGCTTGGCATGATGGCGTTTGCGACCATGCCGGAGGCGAATCGGTTTACGGGGAGATGTTTAACGCGGCAGTGGAATCGGCCGCCTTTGTAATCTCCGACCGCGATCGCCTGCTCGATATCGGGCTGGCGATGATACCGTCCGACAGCTTGACCGCCAAAGCGATACAGATCGCTCGCCAAGCCCACGCGGAAGGATTAGATTGGCTGGCCGCCCGCAAGCGCGTGATGGATACCGCCTTCAGCCGCATCGCCCAGTACTCCCCCATTAACCTCGGCTTTCAGACGATCGGATGGCTCTACGGCGCCGACTTCGGGCACTCCATCTGCACCGCCGTCAATTGCGGCTGGGACACCGACTGCACCGGCGCCACCCTCGGCTCCATTCTAGGCATCATTAACGGAGTTGGCGCACTTCCTCGCAAATGGCTGGATCCATTGGGCGATACCATCGTAACCAGTTTTGAATCGGGCGGTCTCCGCAACCTGCACCTGCCTCAAAATATGGCCGAGCTGACCGATCGCATCGTGGTGGTTTGCCGCAAAGTTCTGGCTTGCTATGATGGAATGGTGGAGATCGCGGACCGCGACCAGTTGGAGACCTGTGAAAACCTGCCGCTGATTGACCGAAATAAAGCCCGCAGCATCTATCAGCGACCCCATAATTCGGTGACTTATACCACCGTCTGCCTCTCCGCCGATGTCAGCTATCCGGATGGGCCGGCCGTTGCAGCCGGGCAGACCGTGCCTATCGCGTTGAGACTCACCAGCCGGCAAGCTGAACCGATAAAGGTGACGATGCAGATCGAGCCACCGGCCGGATTCGAAATCAGCAATGCCACTCTAAAAACCGAGCTGCGGCCCGATCGCTCGATGGAACTCACCTTTCAAGTTACCGCGCCCGGCGATGCGGGCAGGCTTGAGGCGGCTCATCGAGGCTGGATAAAGGTTTTCCCGGAGGGACGACCGGCCGTGGAATCGCTGCCGTTCACGCTGATTGGCAGCCGCCGCTGGCTGATTTCATCGGTCAAGGAAGATTCGACGCTAGAAACACCGCTTGATGCGGGGCTGCTTCAGCATCCGACCTCCGCTCGCGCCGGCTGGCAAACGGCGAGCTGGCCCGGCAATGAGCTGCCGGTCGAGCCGCTCTTTAACGGTCGTAATGGCACCATACTATTGGAACACTATATCGAAAGTCCGGATGAGCGCCCGGTGCGCATCGGGGTGCCGAACTCGAACCGGATGAAGCTGTGGGTCAATGGAATACAGGCGGTACAAACGCAAGCTCCGGTTTCATTGCGCCCGAACTATGGAGGCGACGGCCAGAACTACGCCGATGTGACCCTGAATTCGGGCTGGAACCGGGTGCTGATTGAGATTGAGCGAGGAACGGCGCCGGTGGAGGCTCATTTCACGGTAGCGGAGCCGAAGTGGGCGGCCGGCCAGTGGGATTTACTGGAAACCCGTTTTCCATGGGAGTGAGTAAGAATAGTATTACCCCGCCAATATAATAACGCTTCGAAAGAGTTCAGTTCTGCGGGAGTGATTTTCGTTTGACCCCCATCCCGCCCTTCCCCCTAGGAGGGGGAAGGAGCACGGAACGGTTGCGAGGAGGAAGAGAGTAGGGCAAGTTTAAGGTGGAAGGCAAGGATAGGGTGCGACGTAGTAATCGCTAGCACCCAGTCCGGATCCCCTCCCCCTTCGGGGGAGGGTTTAGGGTGGGGGGTGCATCCAATATTGTTGTAAATTACTCCCACAAAACTGAACTCCTTCAACCCGATCTGTTCTTTCAATAAGGGTATAACAATGGTTAAAGTATTCATCGGCGATATATTTGACTCAAATGCCCAGACCCTTGTCAACACCGTAAACTGCGTCGGCATTATGGGAAAGGGCATCGCGCTTGAGTTCAAAAAACGATTTCCCGAAATGCATAAGGACTACGTTGAGCGATGCGCTCGCCGTGAAGTTAAGCTTGGCCGGCCTTATATATTCGCCGAAGGTTTCTTCAAGCCTCGGATTCTTAATTTTCCAACCAAAGATCATTGGCGTTCGATCACGAAGCTCTCTGACATTGAACAGGGATTACAGTATCTAATAGACCACTACAAGGAATGGGGTATCGAATCGCTCGCGGTGCCTCCGTTGGGTTGCGGGCAAGGTCAGCTCGAGTGGAGAGTTGTAGGGCCGACACTGTATCGCTATTTGTCCAAGTTAGACATCCCGGTTGAACTTTATGCTCCATACGGCACTCCCCATGAGGAGCTTAGGGTTGATTTTCTCGCCATCAAACGCGAGGGTTATAGAGAAATAATGCCTGAGCCAGAATTTGTGAAACCGGCATGGGTGGCGCTGGTCGAGGCGCTGCGAATCATAGAGAACGAGCCGTATCATTGGCCTATCGGGAGAACGTCGTTCCAGAAAATGGCGTATGTGGCTACTCTTGAAGGGCTGCCGACCGATCTTAACTTTAAGCGAGGCAGTTATGGACCATTTGCACATGAACTTAAATTACAGGTCTCTCGGCTGGCCAATAACGGACTCATAGAGGAACAACGCTTAGGCAGAATGTTAGCCGTGAAGGTAGGGCCCACTTTCGATGATGCGAAACGTGCTTACTGTGATTCTCTGGAGCGCTGGTCGGACGTGATCAACCGTATCGCCGATCTCTTCTGCCGGATTAGCTCGAACCAATCGGAGATCGTAGCGACGGTGCTGTTTTCGGCTGACCAACTCAAGTCGGTGGGGCAAGGGACGCCGACTGAGATGGATGTTTTGAATGATGTCAAACAGTGGAAGCAGCGCCGCAGACCCCCTCTCGATGACTTAGAATTTTTCGGCGCCATCCGCAACTTGGCCGCTCTCGGATGGCTGGATGTGAAACCAAGTCAGGATATTCCTCTGCCGAAGGAATCATTTGACAGCGCCTGATCTCGAAGATTTTTATGTTAACTCTATTGATTTGGATAAGATTGCAATAGGAATAGGATGGCAAAACAGCATAGCTCACTAATAATCGGCGACTATATCTCACGCTTCGCCCAAACATTGGTAGAGTATTCCCTTGATCTGCGCACCGGCGACCTTTTCATCATCCGCAGCACCGCGCTGGCGACACCGCTGGTCAAGGCGGTTTACGCCGCTGCATTGAGGCGGGGAGCGCACCCGGTCGTCAGGGTTGGTCTGGAAGGCTTGGAAGAGACCTTCTATGAGCTGGCGGATGCGGAGCAACTGGCCTTCGAATCGCCGTTTGATCTGGCTGAAACGGAGCAGGCAAGCGCCCGGCTCTACATTGATGCGCCCTACAACATGCGTTCATTGAGTGAGGTGCCACCGGATCGGCTTGCCTCTCGCTCGCATGCCCAGACCCGCCTGACCCAAATCTTTATGGATCGTTCGGCAAGCGGCGCCCTTCGATGGTGCAGCACCCTCTACCCGACCAACGCCCTCGCCCAAGAGGCGGGAATGTCGCTGGGTGAATATGAGGACTTTGTTTTTAAAGCGATGCGGTTGGATCAGCCTGATCCGGCAGCGGCATGGCGCGCCCTTTCAATCGAGCAGCAGCAAAAAGTAGAGCGGCTGAATCAAGTGCGGGAAATCCGGATCGCGGCGCAAGACACCGATTTGACGCTGAAAGTCGAAGGCCGCCGATGGATCAACAGCGACGGCAAGCGAAACTTTCCCTCCGGCGAGATATTTACCGGTCCGGTGGAGGATTCAGCGAACGGGGTCATCCATTTCAGCTTTCCGGCGGTGCGCGGCGGCCGAGAGGTGGAGGGGGTTACGCTTTACTTTACGGATGGAAAGGTCATCAAGGCGGAGGCCGCCCGCGGCGCCGACTATCTGCACGAGATGCTGAACTTGGATGATGGCGCCGGCTTTCTGGGTGAGGTGGCGATCGGCAATAACTACTCAATCCAGCGCTACACCAAGAACGTGTTGTTCGACGAAAAGATCGGTGGCACCTGTCACCTGGCATTGGGCGCCTCCTACCCTGAGACCGGCGGCCGCAATCGCTCGTCGCTTCATTGGGATATGGTATGCGACCTCCGCCAGGAGGGTGAAATTTACGCCGACGGTGAGCGGATTTACGAAAAGGGGCGTTGGCTCATCTAGCCCACCTAACCCCCTGTCCCCCTTCCCGAGACGGGAAGGGGGAACCAGGACATAAGCTTTAACAGGATTAACCGGCTCCCCTCTCCGCTTCGGAGAGGGGTTGGGGGTGAAGTAGCAGTTATAATATAATAATAAGGAGAACTCATTTCTATGGAACGCGTGAAGGTAGCGGCGATCGGTACCGGCGGTATATTTCGAGGCGCGCATCTGCCCAACTATGCCGATATTCCCCAGGCACAGTTAGTTGCGTTATGCGACTCCTCAGCCGACAGCATCAAGGCCGCCCAGCAACGGATGACGGCGGTTTACCTTGAGCGCATCACACGCGCCGAAGAGACGAAGGATACCGCCACCGCCGACCGGTTGAAGAAGGACCTGGATGGGGTTAAAACTTTCGCTGACTACCACGAGATGTTGGCTAAAGAGAAGCTGGACCTGGTTGATGTCTGCACTCAGCCGTTCCTGCATGCGCCGGTTTCGATCGCCGCGCTGGAGGCCGGCGTCAACGTGATGTGCGAGAAGCCGATGGCGCGCACCTGGTTGGAGTGCGACAAGGTCATCGAGGCAGCAAAGAAATCGGGCAAGTTGTATCAGCACAACGAAAATTGGTTATGGGATCGGGATTACTACACCGCCAAAAAATTGATTGACGCCGGCGTGATCGGCGAGCCGGTGATGATGTTCCTGGCTACCGCCCACGGCGGGCCGGAAGGCAATTCCAACTTTTGGAACTCTGATATCGGCGGTGGCGGAGCCCTGCTCGATAACGGCATCCACGCAATTGGCGCCTCCTGGTATCTCAGCGGACTGGATAAAAAACCGGTTGCGGTGAAGGCGGCCGCTCCGTTCGGCATCTCGATCCGCATGCCGAAACGGATCATCAATGGGCGATTCCAAGATGTGAGGGTAGAAGATGACGGCCACATTCTGATCCGGTTTGAGAACGAGGATTCCGGCGCCTGGGCAACCGCCCACGTGGAAGGTAGCTGGAGCCATCGCGATTCACCCGATACGATGGTGATCGGCACCACCGGCACCATGCGGTTCACCGATTTTGAAGGCAGGCGGGTGGTTGAAATGACCGATGCGCTGGGCGGAATACGCCGCGTTGAGGCCAGCGGACCGACCTGGCAGTACTGGCCGTCCTCCTTCTACGGTGAGATACTGAATATGGTGGAGTGCGTGCGCAGCGGAATCCCATCCATCAGCGGCCCGGAATTCGGCGCCGACTGTTCGGCGGTGGTCGGCTCTGCCTATCTTTCTGAAATAAGGGGCAGAAACACCGTCCGATTGGGTGAGTTCAAACAGTTCGCATTGGATATTCGAAAGAAGCATGGGGAAAGCGCGAGTGAGGCGCTGGTGAACGAATTGCTCAATGCGGTACGCAACGGTTGATATTGAGGCTTCACAACGCTGATTTCCAAACGGCGGTTTGGCGGGAGAGGTAACAGAGCATGGCGACAATGCGGCAAATCCGAATGCGAATTCGGGTGGCCAAAAATATTCAGCAGATCACCAAGGCGATGAAAATGGTGGCTACGGCTCGCTTTAAGCGCGCCCAGGAGCGCGTCCAACAGGCGGAACCTTATGCGGTCAAGATGGATCAGATCATCCGTGAGCTGGTCGGCTGCGGGGTGGAGGTGGAGCATCCGCTGCTGGCTCGCCGCCCACAAAACCGCATTGGAGTCCTCATCGTAACGGCCGAACGCGGGCTATGCGGCTCTTACAACACGAACGTGATTCGAAAGGCGATCGAATTTTTACACCCATTTCCAGCCGATTCACTGCGCCTTTACATGGTTGGAAAGAAAGGCTATACCTTCTTCAATCGCCGAGGATACCCCATCGTGCAGACCTTCGCCATCGATTCGTCAGGTGTGTCGTTCGATAATGT
>JAKBZR010000152.1 GCA_021842405.1 bacterium | reverse complement strand
CATTCCGTCTGAGATCTTCCAGTGTGAGGGGTGGTTGATTAGCCATTTTCGATTACCTATCCTCTTCTGATTTTCCGCGCCAGTTGTAACCAGTCAATCATATCCTCTGCATCACCGGCATAGCAGAATTCATATAGAATCTTGTTCCGCTTGACTGATCTTTTTGGTTATAATGGATTGCCGAGCCACGATTATACATCACTAATCAGTATACTTGGTGAGGATGGGGTGGGTCAAGCCAATCGAGCGAGTTTAGGTTTGCTGAGCCATAATCTAGATCATATACAAAACGTCAATCCGATGATATAAATTGGGCATAAAACGCTCAACCGATCCGAACCGCGATTGAAGGAGCGCTCGGCGGGTTAAGGCGTCGAATGAAAAAAGTCTTGAGTTCCTGAAGGAAGTGTGGGTGAAATCGGCCTCCGTTGAACGCTTTCAATAAGTTCAATTGTGGGCGATTTCACAAATTGTAGCGCTTTTTGTACCGGGTTGGGTATAATGTGCGCCGTAATCCCCTGTAATCGGGAGTTTAGGTGTGTGCCTATGGCTTGCTCATCCACCACGGTAAAAGTGCCCGTCCCGACTCTGGAACGGTTAGCCAACTATCTTCGATTCTTGCACAACCTGGAGCAAGACCGGGTGGAAACCATTTCGTCGGCTGAAGTGGAGCGGCAAACCGGTATCAATGCCGCACAATTCCGCAAGGACCTCTCTTATTTCGGAGAGTTTGGCAAACCCGGGGTCGGCTACAACGTCAGCGAGCTCAACCAACGGATCGCGCGCATCCTTCAAATTGATCAGGAACAGCGCGTCATCATTGTCGGAGCCGGAAACCTCGGCTCCGCCTTGGTGGGCTATCCCGGACTTAAAGAGCACAAGTTTAACGTGGTTGCCGTCTTTGATAATAATTACGCCAAAATCGGGCGCTACTTATGGAATTTAGAAATTTATGATATCAGCCGCCTGCAAGAGATCAATGCGGAGCTGCGCGCACGGATCGGGATAGTAGCGGTCCCGGCGCCGGTTGCCCAAAGCGTGGCGGACCAGTTGCTCGCCGCGAATATCTGCGCGATCCTGAACTTTGCGCCCACCGTGCTGAGGGTGCCGGATGGCACCGTCATCCGAAACGTATCTTTTATGCAAGAGTTGGCGGTTTTGTCTTACCACCTTTCGGCCGACCATCTGGAGGATGTCGGCGTTTCGGTTGATGGCATAAGCGAATGAAACGCATCCGTATATGGACTTCGGATTTTGATCCGCAAGCATGATGTGGCGACCTGAGACGTGGCGGCGGGTTTCACAGCCGCCTTTTGTGATTGCGGTAAAGGCGAGTGGGCAAGGTTTGCCAGGCGATAGATGCAAATGAGCGGTCAGGTCTTACCGGTCGGTATTCGTTTTGAAGGAATGCCCTGCCTGGTGATCGGAGGCGGGTCGGTTGCCGAACGCCGGATTCAATGGCTCCTATCCGGTCAGGCAAAAGTGACGGTGGTGGCGCCTGAAGTTACCGATGCCATTTCCAGGCTTTCCGATGATGGCCGGCTTGAATGGCGCTGCGGACGCTATTCCCCTGATTGCCTGGAAGGTTACTTTATGATCATCGCCGCAACGGATGACCCAATCCTCAATGAGGCGATCGCCGAAGCGGGCTGCCGCGGCAACCGATTGGTCAACGTGGTCAGCAATTCAGAAAAGGGCAATGTGGAGGTGATCCCTGCACTGCATCGGGGTGACCTGGCAATCGGTATCAGTACCGGAGGAGCAAGCCCTCAACTGGCGGCTCGAATTCGTGATCAACTCTCGTGTCAGTACGGCAATGAATACGGGGATTACCTCCGCTTGATCCATGAAATACGGGATTGGGCCCAAAGCCGATATTCCGATCTTAATGAGAGGCGGGCAGCAGTTGCCGCCGTGCTCGACCTTGACCTTCTTCCACTCATCCGTGAAGGAAAGTTGGAGCTAGCCCGCCAATTGGCAATGGAATGCCTATCTATCTGATTGGTTTGAGCCATCGTTCGGCCCCGATTGAGACGCGGGAGCAGCTCAGCTTCAGCAATAAGGAGCTGAAAGCGGCACTCTGCACCCTTATTCAACGGCCGGAGGTGGATGAAGCCGCCCTACTCCACACCTGCAATCGCACTGAGCTCTATCTCGCCTCACTCCACCGGCTTACGGAAAATCAGCTCGCTTCGCTGCTCTGCTTGATGCGACCGGAGGCGATGTCCAAAGTCCGCGATCACCTCTATTACGGTAAAGATACGGAGGCGGTCGCCCACCTGTTTGAGGTGGCTGCCGGCATCGATTCGATGGTGATCGGCGAGTATCAGGTCTTGGGGCAGGTGAAGGAGGCATACGATACGGCGGGTATCTGCAACACCATCGGTTCCATTTTCCACGCCCTCTTTCGCCAGGCCATTGTAACGGGCAAGCGGGCGCGAACCGAGACCGAGATCGGCAAAGGGGGGTTTTCAGTCGGCCATGCCGCGGTGGAGTTGGCCTCCTCCATCTTTGGGTCTTTGGCCGGCAAGACGGTGCTGATACTCGGAGCCGGCAAAATGAGCGAAATAACGACTCGCCACCTGGTTTCAGAAGGGGCGCCTTTCGTCGTGGTTGCAAACCGCACCTATGAGCGCGCTCAAGAGCTGGCCGGCAAGCTGGGCGGGCAAGCCATCCAATACCAAGATTTCCATCACGCCGTTGAAACGGCCGACATTATTATCAGCTCCACTGCCGCTCCCCATCCCATTTTGCGCCGCGATGATTTAGCGCTCATTATGCGAAAGCGGCGCGGCCGCTCCCTCTTTTTGATTGACATTGCAATGCCCCGGGATATCGAGCGCTCGGTTGAAACGCTGGATAACGTTTTCTTATACGATATGGATGACCTGCAGGATGTGGTGGCAGAAAGCGCCCAACAGCGCCAGGCTGAGGTGGAGAAAGTTAAGCAAATTATCCGGGAAGAGACGGCCAAATTTACCGAGTGGTTTCGCATTCGGGAGGCGGCGCCCCTGCTGTCACGGCTAAAAAAGCGCGTCAATGAAATACAAGAGGCCGAGCTGAATCGCCTGCGGGAGCAGTTGGGAGAGATCGGCGAATCGCAGTGGCGGGCGATCGAGGCGGCCACCCGCTCAATGGTACGGCAAGTTGTTCGCCATCCCATTGTGAGAATAAAGCAAGAGCTCGCTCAATCCAACGGGAAATGCCCGGAGTACAGCCTGCTGGACGCGGCGGAAGAGATTTTCGGACTGGAAGAGCCTGCCGTGGAGGGAGATCATATTGTTTCGGATGAGACAACGGAGGAGAGCCGTTGAGTGCTAGCGGAGCTTTATTCTTAATTGCATTTGTCGCCTACGTCATTTCAGCCGGACTTTACGGCGCCAGCTTTGCGATGAAGACGGACAGCGCGATGGTCTACGCGCGGCCGGCAGTTTGGATCGGTTTTCTGTTTCACACGCTCTCAATCGGGGCAACCTGTCTAATCACGCATCATGGCCCTTTCATCTCCACCTTCAGCACCTTCTCGGCCACGGCCTGGTTTTTGGTATTGCTCTATATCCCCTCCGAAGCTCGCGTGCGCCCGCCGGCGCTGGGAGTGGTGACGCTGCCGGTTGTCTGCTTGATCTTGGTCATCGGCGTGGCTCGGGCGAATAAGGAGATCGGCGATTCAAAGCTGCTCCAAAGCCATATCATCAATCTCCA
The DNA here is from genome assembly GCA_021842405.1 of bacterium. GTDB lineage: Bacteria > Armatimonadota > Chthonomonadetes > Chthonomonadales > JAMCWF01 > JAMCWF01. The sequence continues at coordinate 1,426 of JAKBZR010000152.1, read as the reverse complement.
CGTGCTATTGATGGTGTTGAGCTTCGGGCTGTTTCTACTGGCAGCCGCTTGTGCCGCCCTCTATCTAGCGCAAAACCGATCACTGAAACGCCATAAATCCAATGGATGGTTTCGCCGCCTGCCGCCGCTGGATACGTTGGATCGGCTGGCCTACCATACGACTGCCTACGGGGTATCACTTTTCACGCTGGGGTTGGTGCTCGGCGTCGAGCGCGCAATGAGCGGCGGGCTCGCACCCGGCTGGCAAACCGATCCGCGCGTTCTGGCATCCTACATTCTATGGCTGATCTACGTTTTTTATCTCATCGCCCGCGCAATCGGGGGTTGGAGAGGCTCCCGCCTCAACTATCTGCTGTTGATCGGTCCGCTCGTTGCAATAACCATCTACTTTCTGCCCGCCACCGCCCACCATTTCGGCTAAATCACGTAACAGTTCAGTTCTCTGGGCAATTTAGGCAGCAGGCCCTCACTCCCTGTCTGCCGCCAGGCAGGCAGGCAACTCTTTTCCCAATCCTGGGAGAGGGATGGGGAATGAGATTGCTTCGCTTCGCTCGCAATGACACCCTCCCCGCTTGCGGGGAGGGTTGGGGTGGGGTCGAACGAAAATCATTCCCACAAAACCGAACGCCTACACTCTAACTAAATCACAGCGCTCGGCCGTCACGTTGTGCTATAATCAGGCTATGGACGGAGGATCACTCCGGTGAAACCGGTTCGCATCGGAACTCGAGGCAGTTCACTGGCGCGCGCGCAGGCCGATCAGGTGAAGGCCGCGCTGCATGCGGCTTATCAAGACCTTCCCATTGAGATCGTCGTTATTCGAACCACCGGCGATCAGCGGACCGACGTCGCGCTTTCGCAGATCGGCGTCAAAGGGCTTTTTGTAAAAGAGATCGAAGAGGCGTTGATTGACGGTGAAATCGAGATGGCGGTGCACAGTTGCAAGGATCTCCCCGCCGACCTTCAATCCGGCTTGTTCATCGTTGCCGCTTTACCGCGCGAGGATCCCCGCGATGCGTTGATTCTAGCAGAGCGATGGAAAGGAATCGAAAGCTGGCAGCAGTTACCGAACACGGCGGTGATTGCGACCGGCAGCGCCCGGCGCCGCTGCCAACTGAGGTCGTTGCGCCCGAATTTCCAATTTGTGGATCTGAGGGGCAATATTGATACCCGTCTTCGCAAGCTCAATGCCGGTGAGGCGGATGCCATCATCCTGGCATGCGCCGGACTCCACCGCCTGCAGCTTCAATCTCTGATCTCCCACCCATTTCCCATTGACGAAATGATCCCAGCGGTCGGCCAGGGTGCCGTAGTAGTCGAAATGGCCGCCCACAACCGGGAGTTGAGGGAGTTGGCGGCGCCACTGAACGATCCCAAAACCGAGATCGCGATTAAATGTGAGCGTCGGTTTTTAGCCGGTATGGGG
>JAKBZR010000002.1:52756-94250 GCA_021842405.1 bacterium | reverse complement strand
CCAACCTTGAAACGACGGAAGAGTAGCCGAATGAGTTCAGTTTTCTGGGTAATTTAGGCAGCAGGCGCTCCCTCCTACTCTTTGCCGATCCTGGGAGAGGGCTTGGGAAGACAGGGATTGATTCCCAGACAACATTGCAGTACTAGGGGAATGCTGAGGGCGGAGCCGCGAGCGTGAGCGAGCGGAGCGGTATAGCATTAGCACGTTGGCGATCGTGTTCTGCTGCGCGCCCCCGTTAACCGGTCGGGTGATGACGTGGAGAACGAGAATGGGATTATCGTTAGGCATAAACAGTCAGTGTGTACGCTTGCTCACGCTCGCGGCTCTGAGGCAGCTCGCAGGCTAGTAGATTGATTCCCCGATAACATTGCAGTACTAGGGGAATGCTGGGGTGGGCGCGAACGAAAATCATTCCCATAAAACTGAAATCTTACTTTCATCGAAGTGTTGGCGGTGAAAACTTGCAATATGCTAGAATCGATTGAGTCGAAACGACGATTGAGTGAGGGTTTGACAATGCCGCTCGATTCAATACGAATTCGGGGTGCTCGTGAACACAACCTTAAAAACATTGATATAGACATTCCTCGCGATAAGCTGGTTGTCATTACCGGTCTGTCCGGCAGTGGAAAATCCAGCCTCGCCTTTGACACCATATTTGCGGAAGGGCAGCGCCGCTATGTGGAATCGCTCTCCGCCTACGCTCGCCAATTTTTGGGCCAGATGCAAAAGCCGGATGTGGACTACATTGAAGGTCTTTCGCCGGCCGTTTCCATTGATCAAAAGTCCACCACCAAGAATCCGCGCTCCACCGTAGCCACCGTAACCGAGATTTATGACTACCTCCGTCTTCTTTTTGCCCGGATCGGCAAGCCGCATTGCCCCAATTGCGGAAGACCGATCAGCCAGCAGACGATAGAGCAGATTGTGGATCAGGTCTTATCCCGTGAAGCCGGATCGCGATTCCAGATACTTGCGCCGTTGGTCAGGGGCCGTAAGGGCGAATTTCGCAAAGAGATGGAAGATATCCGGCGCTCCGGATTCAGCCGTATTCGAGTGGACAAATCAGTGATAGACCTGACTGAGTCCGATTTACCTGAGATGGATCGGTACAAGAATCACTGGATTGATGTGGTGGTAGACCGTCTGATTCTAAAGCCCGACATTGAGCGCCGCCTGGCAGACAGTCTCGAAACATCGCTTAAAATGGGCAAAGGTGTCGTCGGAGTGGAATTCATCGGCGGCGAGGAGTTGGTATTTTCTGAAAGCTTTGCCTGCGTGGTATGCGGTGTGAGCTTGGAGGAGATCGCGCCGCGCTCATTTTCGTTCAACAGCCCCTACGGCGCCTGCCCGGAGTGCCACGGGCTGGGTGTCCATATCGAGTTTGATCCCGATCGCTTGATACCCAGCCCAGATCTTTCTATCAACGAAGGGGCGCTGGTTTCTTTGCTAGCTCGGAAGGGGGAGGCGGGGTACCACGAGTATACATCAGCACTGCTGAATGGGCTGTCAAAGCAGTATGGATTGAGCCTTGCGATCCCGTTTAAGAAGCTGCCTGCAAAAATAAAAGATATCCTTCTGTATGGCTCTCCAGAACCGGTTACAATTACTTTTCGTAGTCGTTGGGGAGATAATCGAGCCCGGACTTACGATGCGGATTGGCCCGGTGTGATAAAAATGATGGAGCGCCGGTATCAAGAGACCAGCTCGGAACAAATCCGTGAAGATATGGAGCAATATCGCACCGCTCATCCCTGTCCCGCTTGCAATGGGACTCGATTGAAAAAGGAATCGTTGGCGGTTACGATCGGTGAGATGAATATCGCCCAAGTCGCCGCTCTTTCGATTGAGGAGGCGGATCGCCTCTTTAACGATCTTCATTTGTCGGCGCGGGATGAGCTGATCGCTCACCAAATCATTAAAGAAATACGCACCCGATTGGGTTTCCTGGTCAATGTCGGATTGAGCTATTTGACGCTGGACCGCCCGGCCGCCACGTTGGCTGGTGGCGAAGCTCAACGAATCCGATTGGCTACTCAGATCGGTTCCGGATTGATGGGCGTGCTTTACATTTTGGATGAGCCGAGCATCGGGCTTCACCAACGGGATAATTTCAAGCTGTTGGCTACCCTTCAGCAGTTGAGAGACCTTGGAAATACGATTATTGTGGTGGAGCATGATGAAGAGACGATGCTGGCCGCCGATCACCTCATTGACATTGGGCCGGGCGCCGGTGAGAAAGGTGGTCGGGTGGTGGCTCACGGAACGGTGCAGGATGTGATTTCAACCCCCGAATCACTGACGGGGCAGTATCTGGCCGGCATTCGCGAGATCAAAATTCCGGCCATGAGACGCAAACCGGACTCGGCCCGAATTACGATCGTTAATGCGAGGCAAAACAATTTAAAAAATATATCGGTGACCTTCCCGCTGGGAGTGTTTATCTGCGTGACCGGCCTATCCGGATCGGGTAAGTCCACCCTCATTCAGGAGACGCTCTATCCTAGCTTAACCAACGAAATCAATGGCACCAACCATATCTATGGTGCGCACGACGCCATCGAAGGCGTTGATCAGATTGACAAGATCGTTGATATTGACCAGTCACCGATCGGCCGCACTCCGCGCAGCAACCCGGCAACCTACACCGGAACGTTTGACTTAGTTCGCGAGCTGTTCTCGATGACGGCGGAGGCGCGCGCCCGCGGATATGAGCCGGGGCGGTTTTCTTTCAATGTGAAGGGTGGCCGATGCGAAGCGTGTCGGGGAGACGGCATCATTAAAATCGAGATGCACTTTTTGCCCGATGTCTATGTCGCCTGCGAGGTGTGCAAAGGAAAGCGCTACAATCGCGAGACACTGGAGGTGGAATACAAGGGGAAAAACATCTACGATGTGCTGGGCATGACGGTGGCGGAGGCGCTGGAGTTTTTCAACCCAATTCCGCGCATACGTCGGAAGCTTGAAACCCTGCATGACGTGGGGCTGGACTACATTCGATTGGGGCAACCGGCAACCACCCTATCTGGAGGCGAAGCTCAGCGGGTTAAGCTGGCTACCGAACTGAGCCGGCGCAGTACCGGCCGTACCCTTTATATTTTAGATGAGCCGACGACCGGCCTGCATTTCGCTGACATTGAAAAGCTGTTAGACATATTAAATCGGCTGGTGGACGCCGGCAATACCGTCATCGTGATTGAGCATAATTTAGATGTCATCAAGACCGCCGATTACATCATTGATCTGGGTCCGGAAGGCGGCGATGCGGGAGGCCGTGTTGTAGCGACCGGGACACCGGAAGAGGTGGCTGCAGTGGAGGGGAGTTACACCGGTCGTTTTATTCGGCGGATGCTGCAAAAACAGGAAAACCGGGCAGTGGTTGCAGAAAAGGATGGAGTTGCGTTGGAGGCGTCTCGGTGAACGACAAGCTGAGCGCAAAGCTGCAAAATTTGCCGGCCAAGCCGGGCGTTTACCTATTCAAAGGGGAAAATGGGGAGGTGCTCTACATCGGAAAGGGGGTCAGCCTCCGCTCGCGGGTGCGCTCCTACTTCCAGCCTTCAGCAAATCTCACGCTCAAAGTGGCCCGATTGGTTCGCAGCGTGCATGACCTTGAGTTCCTGGTGACCGAATCGGAGTTGGAAGCGCTGGTGCTGGAGTGCAATTTAATTAAGCGGTATCGCCCTTATTTCAATGTGCGCCTGCGAGATGACAAGCAATATCCTTACCTATGCGTGACGACCAGCGAACCGTTCCCCAGAATGATTGTGACCCGCCACATGAAGTCGGATGGCAACCGTTATTTCGGTCCCTACACCGGCACCCGCGCCATTTATGCTACGATGGACTTGATGAATCGCATTTTTCCAATCGTTACGTGCGGCAAAAAGTTTGACGGGCGGCCGGTTCAAAAGCCATGTCTGTATTATCACCTGGGTCAGTGTTTGGCGCCTTGTGCCGGTCTGGCCAACGGAGAGGAGTACCGCCGTTCCGTAAACGACCTGATTGCGTTTCTGGAGGGGAAGCAAAGCCGGTTGGCGAGGGATCTGCGCAGCCAGATGGAGCGAGCATCTGAGGAGCTCCGATTCGAGCAAGCCGCCCGCTTGCGGGATCAGTTATCGGCACTGGAAGAGTTGATGGAGCGCCAAAAGGTGATCTCGGAGCGAGCAGTGGACCAGGATGTAGTGGCGATGGTGGCTGAAAACGAAAGCGCCTGCGTTCAAATGTTTTATGTTCGGGGTGGGCGATTGGTCGGACAGCGCCACTTCATTCTGGACGGGGTGAACGGCGAATCGCCGGCCATTGCGGTGCAGGAGTTTATCAAACAATTTTATCAGACCGCCACCTCGATCCCCAGTGAGGTGCTGCTGCCGGTCGAAATTGAGGAGAGTCAGATCATCGAAAGCTGGCTGCGAGGCCGCCGAGCATCAAAGGTGGAGCTGCTGACACCAAAGCGGGGCGAACGGAAAAGGCTGGTGGATATGGCGACTGAAAATGCCAAACTGGCGATCGAGCAGATCATGATGGATCAACGGGATAAAGAGGCAAGGAACCAGCGCTCACTTCTCCAACTCGCGGAGGCGATCGGGCTATCCAATCCCCCTCAACGGATCGAATGCTTCGATATTTCCAATTTTCAAGGTTCCGCGCCGGTCGCCTCGATGGTCGTCTGTGAAGGGGGAGAGATGGCGAAGAGCGAGTACCGGCGATTTAAAATAAGATGGCATGAAGAGACGCCGGATGATTTCGCGATGATGCGTGAGGTGATCACGCGGCGACTGGGCGAATCGCAAAAGGATAACCCTAAATTTGCCCGCATGCCCGATCTGATCATCGTGGACGGGGGGAAAGGGCAACTCTCGTCGGCACTCGCTGCAATGGAAGATTTGAAAATCCATTTGCCGGCCGCTGGTCTAGCCAAGCAGTTCGAGTACCTATTCATACCCGACCGAAGCGATCCAGTGATTTTGCCACGCGGCTCGGCCGAACTGCATCTGGTTCAACGCATTCGGGATGAGGCGCATCGTTTTGCTCTCACTTATCATCGAAAAATACGGTCGGCGCGGCAATCCTTCTCAAAACTCGATGAGGTTTCCGGCATCGGTGCAGTGCGCCGCAAGGAGTTAATTCGCCGATTTGGATCGCTGGATGGTTTGCGAGCGGCCATGCTGGACGAGTTGGCCAGCACTGAAAAGATGTCTAGGCCGGCGGCGGAAAAGCTTTACCGCTATTTACATCCTGAGGACGATGAAAAAAAGGAGAGAGCAAGTTAAGTTGAGAAAATGGCTGATCCGGTTCGTCGTAAGCGTTTTTGCCCTGCTGGTAGTTTCGTGGATCGTGCCGGGAGTGAAGGTAACCAGTTTGCTTGCCGCGGTTGAGGCGGCGATTTTGCTGGGCTTTGTCAACGCTTTTATCCGGCCGATCCTAAAACTATTTACCTTTCCCCTCAATTGTATGACGTTTGGCCTATTTTCCTTTGTGATCAATGCATTTCTTTTCTGGTTGGTCGGCTCCGGCCTTTTTCTGCCCGGATTTCGAGTGGAAAGCGCGTTGGCCAGCTTAGAAGGCTCCCTCTTAATGGGCTTCGTGGGCTGGTTGCTCAATTACATTTTAAACAATCGGATTTAAAGCGGTGAATTTTCGACTGGTCATTGTAACGGGAATGTCGGGCGCAGGCAAATCAACCGCGCTGCATATCCTGGAGGATATGGGATATTACGCGATTGATAACCTACCCCCGCGGATGCTCCGAACACTTCTTGATGTCTCCAAATCAAGCCGGCATTCACGAGTTGCAACCGGCATCGATTCACGGGCTGGTCGCGATCTCTTGTTTTTAAGACCGGAACTCATTCGGCTTAAAGACCTCGGCGTCCGTATCACCCTTATATTTCTGGATTCCAGCGATGAGGTGCTGCTGAGGCGTTTTAAAGAGACAAGGCGCACCCATCCGCTCTATTTTCCCGGAACCGACGGCGTATCGAAAGCGATCTTCGCCGAACGGAATATGCTGGCTGATCTGCGTGAGATCGCCGATTGTTTGATAGATACCACCGACTTTCGAACCGGTGATCTCCGAAATGCGATTATTTCCCTGTTGAATCCGGTGGTCGGCTTCGGGCCGCGAGTGCTAATTGAGTCGTTTGGGTTTAAATATGGGGTGCCGGCCGATGCCGATTTGATGTTTGATGTGCGCTTCCTTGCGAATCCCTACTACGTTCCTGAGCTTTCTCGCCTAGATGGAACCGCCCCGGCGGTGCGCCAATTCATCGCCCAGGATCCAAACACATCCCCTTTTTATCAAAAAGTGCAGGATCTGGTGGGGATGGCCTTAGATCAGTACACTCGCGAAGGAAAGGCTTATGTAACCATTGCGATCGGATGCACCGGTGGACGCCATCGTTCCGTCAGCTTGGCCATGGATCTTTTTGAGTACCTCAAGGAGAAAAAGTGGAAGGTTGTGCTGCGGCATCGTGACCTGGCCCGCGATCTCAAACTGAACGAAAGGCGCAAATGAACAAGTTAGGCACGACGGTGAAATGGTTTTACCCAGGGATGCGGATCAAGCGATGGATCGCGCTCAGTCTGATCGGTCTACTGGTGGCACAACTGGGGATATCAGCTCTCACTCATGGGAAAGCGCTGGACATGCTGGTCATCTCTAATCGGATCGTGAGGGCCTTACCATTTACCAAGCATAGCCCGATCTATTCGGTATTGCTTTCCAGCCCGGTGGGGATTGGGCTGATTCTTTTGGGCATTCTACTGGTTCTTTTTGCGGCGCACGAAATCGCAAGCTCAATTACGGGCGCAATCAGCCCTTCCGGCGGCGCTCATCTGGTCAATGCAATCTTCGAGCGCCGAATGCTGGCCGCCGGTCCGGAGATCGTGGTGATCGGCGGCGGCACCGGCCTTTCCACATTATTACGCGGATTGAAGCGATACAGCAGCAATATCACGGCGGTGGTTACGGTCGCCGACGATGGTGGCAGCTCTGGCCGGCTAAGGCGTGATCTCGATATTCCGGCTCCCGGTGATATCCGAAACTGCCTCATGGCTCTAGCCGATGCGGAGCCAACCATGTCTCAGTTATTTCAGCACCGGTTTCGACACGGACAAAACGGTGAAGGGCTGCGTGATCATGCATTCGGCAATCTTTTAATTGCCGCGATGGCCGAAATAAATGGTGGCGACTTTGAGAAAGCGGTTCGTGAGACCAGCCGGGTTTTAAATATAAGGGGCCGAGTGCTGCCATCCACTAAGGCGCTGGTACAGCTCAAGGCTGAAATGGGGGACGGCAGTTTGATAACGGGAGAGACCGCGATTGCCACCTCGCCGTTAAGAATTCGGCGAATTGGATTGGAGCCCCCAAATGCGGAGCCGGTGGAGGAGGTGATGGAGGCAATCGAGCTGGCCGATCTCATCGTGATCGGGCCAGGCAGCGTATTTACCAGCATTATCCCAAACCTGCTGGTAGATGGGATCGCAGCCGCCATCCATCGCTCGCGGGCAAAGAAGGTTTACGTCTGCAATGTAATGACCCAGCCGGGCGAAACCGATCACTACGCCGCCTCCGAACATGTGAAAGCCATTCAGCGGCACGTTCACTATCGGATATTTGACTACGTTATGGTGAACATAGCACGACCTAATAAAGAGCTGCTTGATAAGTACTTAAAGTCCGGCTCTACCCTGGTGGAGCCCGACTGCGACCGTATCCGCGCATTGGAGCTCCGACCGGTGGCGGGCGATTATATCAGCCAGACCGATGTGGTGCGCCACGATCCCAGTATGCTCGCCCGAGCGTTGATAAGATTACTGGGCAGATAATGCTAAAGATCGAGCAGCGGAGCGTATTTACTGGCCAATGCCGTTTCAAAGATGAGTTCACCATAATTCTAGAGAGGGCTACAACTTCCGTAAGATCAACCGTCCGGGGTTGGATGATTTTCGCCACTTTAGGATATACCAGCCGTCCGATGGGATAGTTACGACGTTGCCCCGATTAAGTTGGAAAGTAGGGCGCGGTTTCGACGATTCAATATCGGTTGAGGGGCCGTTCACCCTCCATTTTCCTTTAGGCAAAAGCAGAGCCATTCTCGATAGATCGAATGGCAAGTTAATTTCGAATTCATTGCGAGTGCTTAACACCGTAAAAAGCGAGCGCTCATAATCGAATGCGGTCAGCGGACTGCCGTTCAAAGTGGGCATATCGAACTGCTGGTCAATCACTACGATCAGCTCGGTAAAGGCGTTAAAGGCGGCCAAGTTGTGTCCGGCCAGTATTCGCTCGGAGATCCCTGCTGCTTCCGCTTGGGCAATGAGCGGATTCACTTGCCTTGTGGAGTAATATTTCAAGTCGTTTAATCCACCAAACGGCAACGAAGCGGCGTTGATCTTTTTATTCTCCACGTCCTGCTCAAGCCAGTGAATAAACAGGCGCTCTCCCAACACTCCATTGGCCCAGCTTTCCGGTTTGGAATAACCGGAGGGCGATGCCAGCATTAAATGCCCATACTCATGGGCGATCTCACGAATCCATTCGGCCGGAATGCGAGGGTGTAATATGCCGGTTAGAAAAACCTGGCCATCCGATTCCTCACCGCCGGCCGGTCCGTCGCGTGTCAACCATACTTGCACGACGCGGTTGTTTAAGTTGTGATCTAAACCCAATCGTGTATGAACTTCAGACCAAAGCAATAAAAGGAGATTGACGGTTTTTCGAGCAAGCGGTAGATCAGCCAGTCGCGAGCAGTGGGCGGCAAAGCGCGGCGTCACTCCCAATATAGGGTTATCAATGTAACCGTAAACGGTGGCGTCGTAGGAATCACCGGAATTCGGATCCAGGTAGGAAGGTGGCTGAGGCGAGGGGGTGATGATGAAACCTCTGGCATTCAGCAAGGTGACCGGTAGCGCCCGTTTACCGAGCTCGGCGACCTGCGATTCCGTAAGTCTCGGAGGATACTTAAAATTAAATTGAATGGCGTACAAGCGAGGAGCGTCAATGAAAATGAAAAGGAACGACCAGGCGAACATCCAGGCAACAAACTGATTAAGGCGTTGAGAAGGGGCTAAATAGTTCTCTTTTCGCGCGCTGAGTGGCATGCGTTAGAACCGCCGCCGGTTAAATTGTATGTCTGATATTCGCTCAAGCAACCGCTGCCGCATCCGACTTGATTTTTTTCGGTTTGTTGGTTGAGACATCGTTTGCAGCGGTTGGGGCCGGTTCCAGCGCCAAGCGGAGAACCTCTTCTATGGTGCTGACGTACTCGATCTTAAGCTCTTTGCGAACCTCCTCCGGTACATCCTCAAGCAGGTCTTTGCGATTTCGTTCCGGCAGGATCACCGTGTTGATGCCGGCTCGTCGAGCCGCTAAAACCTTTTCCTTAACGCCGCCGATCGGAAGCACCTTTCCGGATAGGGTGATTTCTCCTGTCATAGCAAGCAGTGGCTTAACCGGCCGCTCGGAAAAGAGGGAAGCGAGTGCAGTAACCATTGTTACTCCGGCTGAGGGACCATCCTTTGGGATTGAACCGGCCGGCACATGGATGTGGATGTCATGCTTTTGGTAAAAGTCAACCGGCGCCTGGATATCCTCAATATGGCCTCGAATGTAGCTCAAAGCCGCCTGTGCCGATTCGCGCATCACATCACCCAGTTGGCCGGTTAAATTAAAGCCCTTTTCACCCGGCATAGCGGTCGCTTCAATAAAAATAATGTCACCACCGACCGGTGTCCAGACCAATCCGATCGCAACGCCCGGCTGTGATGCTCGATGAACCGCTTCTTCAATATCCAGCCGTGGTACGCCTAAGTACTCGGTCACCTGGTCCGCGGTAACAACGAGGCTTTCCAATTTATTTTCAGCGAATGCGCGAGTTGCTTTGCGGCAGATCGTCGCGATCTCCCGCTCCAGATTTCGTACTCCGGCCTCACGAGTGTAAAACCGCACAATCTGGGTAAGGGCTTCGTCGGTGAACTCGATGCGCCCCTCGATTCCGTGCTCAGCAATCTGCTTCGGAACCAGATGTTGTTTGGCGATAGCGACTTTTTCTTCTTCAGTGTATCCAGCAATCTCGATGATCTCCATTCGGTCACGCAATGGAGGTAGGATTGTGTCGAGAATGTTTGCGGTAGTGATAAACAGCACTTTAGACAGGTCAAAAGGGACTTCGAGGTAGTGATCGCGGAAGGAGTTATTCTGCTCTGGGTCGAGTACCTCCAGCAGCGCGGATGACGGGTCACCTCTGAAATCGGCTGCAACCTTGTCAATCTCATCCAGCATGAAGAGTGGATTGTTTGAGCCGGCGCGGCGAATTCCCTGGATGATTTGTCCGGGCAATGAGCCGATATAGGTTCGGCGGTGACCCCGGATCTCCGCTTCGTCCCGAATCCCACCGAGTGAGATGCGAATGAACTTTCTTCCCATTGCATGGGCAATGGATTTACCCAGTGAAGTTTTGCCCACACCGGGTGGTCCCACAAAGCAGAGGATCGGCTGTCGCATGGTGCCGGCCGTTTTAAATTTTCGGACGGCCAAAAACTCCAGTATTCGATCCTTTACCTTATCCAGGCCGGTATGATCGGCGTCCAACACCTCTTTCACCGCGCTGATATCCAGGTTATCCTCCGTAAAAACAGCCCATGGAAGCGCGACCAGCCAATCAATGTAGGTTCGAGAGACGGTATACTCCGGCGCGGCGGGATTCATTCGCGAAAGGCGGTCTAATTCACGGTTGGCCTCCTTTAAGGCCTCTTCCGGCATTTTGGCTGCCTCGATTTTCTCTTTTAGCTCCTCAAGCTCTTGAGTGCGATCATCGCCTTCACCGAGCTCTTTCTGAATGGCCTTCATCTGCTCGCGAAGGTAGTACTCCCGCTGGCTTTTGCCCAACTCGGTGCTCACCTGTGATTCGAGCTTGCTGCCGAGCTCCAACACCTGAACCTCGCGAGCCAGTAGCTCCATCAGTTTGGTCATTCGTGCTTGGATATCAATGGTCTCCAGAATTTCCTGGCGTTCAGGAGTCGTCAATCGGGGCGTCTGACCAGCGATTAGATCGGTCAGGGTGCGAGGATCCTCCACATTATTCACAAGGCCCTGCATCTCGTCGGGTAGTTCAGGTGAGAGAGAGACCGCACGCTTGAAGAGGTTACCGATTTGGCGACGAAGAGCCTCAATCTCCATCGCTGTATCTTTATCCTGGGGAATTTCGGGCTCCGGTATGGTTTCAATTCGAACCCGCAAATAGGGGGTGGTTTGAATTGCTTCCAAAACACGAAATCGGGATAACCCCTGTACGATCAACCGGATTCCTTCTGAGGTTTGACCCATCATTCGAATGGCAACCACGGTACCAACGGGATAAATGTCATCAAGGGTTGGATTTTCAACCGATGGATCCCGCAGTGTTGCAACACCGATTAACCGGTTGCCACCTACCACGGAAGCGTTCACCAGCTTAACCGAATTCTCGCGACCAACGCCCAGTGGGGCGACCAGTACCGGAAAGATGACCACTTCCCGGAGCGGCAAAAGGTTTAACTCATCCGGTAGATTGTTCCGGTTTTCCGGATCGTTATCCAGTTGGTCGAGCAGATCCGTGATGGTCGGCTGCTCATTCGTCGTATCGTTTTTTGTGGAGGTCATAATCGTCTTAATTTGCTCCGCATCCAATTATCGGATTACTAGCCCAGATCGTTGATCGGTATCCTGCGTTTTTCGATTGGTGGTGTTTCCAGCTTGGGTAGCACCACAACCAGAAAGCCGTCCGAATAGGTGGCGCTGATATTGTTTTTATCGAGATGGATATCGGCTGGCAGCACAACCGTCCGCTCGAACGGTCCAAAGTATATCTCCAACTGGTAGCAGCGAATTCGATCTCGGCGCTCAACATCCTGCTCAACCCGTTGGCCCGAGATCGTCAACAGGCGGTCATCATCGGATATCGAGACATTGATTTGATCGGGAGCAACCCCTGCCAGCTCGATCTTGACGACAATTTCAGTTGCCGTTTCGTGGACATCCACGCGCGGCTGCCAGAATTTATTGGGCGAGGGAATGTCAGCGAAAAAACCTCTCAGCGCTTCATCGGCCAGGCGTTGCATTTCGGATTCCATCTGCTTTAGGATGTCAATTTCACGGTAGTTTTTTAAGTTCATTGCTTTAATTGATCTCAGTTGGCAGTATGACTCGATACGGGATGCAGTCGAGCGGACCCGCTATTTGGATTGGGATGTGTGACCGGTTTTCGAGTGGTGGAAGCTCGCATCTCACGCTCAATTCGGGCGATATCGTGCAAGCTCAAATCATCGTTGGGCGCCAATGCCGAGCGTCGTTTCAAAGCCTGGATCGCCTCCGGATACTGGCGATTACGATCATAGAGAAGCGCCAAGACAAGGAGGTCATTTATATTATTCGGCTTCAATTTTAGGCAATATAACATCTGTTGTATCGCTTCCGGGTATCGTTTGTGCAACTGATAAAACGAAGCAAGCTGGTAGTGAAGGAATTCGCTCTTGGGATCCAGCGCCAATCCCTTTAAGTATACCTCTTCAGCCTGGGTTTGCAACCCGTTTTCATCATAAAGGGCGGCAAGACCATCCCGGGCTTGCACGTAGTGTGGATCGTATTCCAGCGCCTTGCGCATCTCCTTGACCGCCATTGACCAGTTGCCTTGGTGAGAGTAGTACTCGCTGAGGTCAAAGTGGTGATCCGCCACCATCTTGGATGGAATGCCATAAAAGACGCGGTAGACAATAGCCAGTACAATGATGAGGATACCAATTCCCATTATCAGCCGAATTCGCATCTTTCCCACCTCCGTTCTACATGGTTTATACAAATTCTAACCGTCTAGCGACGGGAAGTCAAGATGTCGAATTGACAATAAAGCCGCAGGCTGGTATGATGAAGCTCATGGTGATGACGACTTCTACATTTCCACTGCTGGTGAGGGTTCCCGCTTTTGAGGGACCGCTGGATCTCCTGCTGCATCTGCTTCGGGCCAATCAACTCGATATTGCCGATATTCCCATCGCTGAAATCACCCAGCAATATCTGGATATGATGGCTCTCTGGGAATCGCTGGATCTTCAGATCGCGGGGGAGTATCTGGTGATGGCCGCAACCCTTATTGAGATCAAATCACGAATGCTTCTCCCACAGCCCCCTTCAACGAAGGATGACCCGGATGACGACCCTCGCGCAGAGTTGATGCAAGCATTAATTGAATATGAAAAGCTGTCCGGGGTGGCCGACGAGTTGAAGCGGATGGAGGAGGAGAGGCGCCATATCTTCTTTCGCGCCGCATCCGAAAACCCGGAGGACTACGCGCTCCCAGTGCAACTCGAAACCAGCAACGTAGGGGTGTTGGTCAGAGCTTTAGGTCGGTTACTGGAGCAAGTCACCAATGAAGTGCCCACGACCACCATCACACCGACCCGGAGAATTACCCTCAGGCTGAAAATGGCGGAAATTTGGCGCCGGATTGACGGCTTACAGACATCAATTCCATTTGAGGCGCTCTTCGATACCGGTTCGGCGCTCTATGATATCGTGATGACTTTCCTGTCGCTATTGGAGCTCATCCGTCAGAACAAAATCTTGGTGCGGCAAGAAGAGATTAATGGCACAATATGGCTCTCTCGAAACGAAACATATAATGACCATAACGGCCATTACGCGGTGATTGCTGAAAAGGAATCCCCTGAGCTGGCTGGAGTTTTACCATGAGTTTGGCGGCAGCGGTTGAATGCGTGCTGTTCGTTGCCGGCGAGCCGGTAGCGATTAAGGATCTGGCGACTGCTCTGAACGTAGAGCCAAATACCGCTCAGTCGGCGGTTGAGGCGCTCCAACAGCGTTTGGATGCGAACGGCAGCGGCCTGCAAGTGGTGCAGATTGCGGGTGGTTATCAACTGGCTACCCGCCCGGAACACGCTGAAACGATCGGGCGCTTGGTGACACGCAATGGGAACCGCCTCTCACGCGCTGCACTGGAAACGCTGGCCATTATCGCTTATCGCCAGCCGATCACCCAACCCGAAATTGAAGCGGTACGCGGCGTCACCAGCACCGGGGTGATCAAAACGTTGCTCGACCGAAACTTAATTTTGGAGGCGGGGCGGAAACCAACCATCGGGCGTCCGATTCTCTATAAGACAACGCCTGAATTTCTACATTATTTCGGATTAAACGAGCTTACTGACCTGCCACAGATGGATTTAACTGCAGAGCCGCCGGCTCTGGTTTCAGCGCCCTCGTTTTTTGCCGCCACCGCCGACAATCAATAATATCGCCTTCGTGTTTAGCGCTTCTGCTACTCAGTCCGCTGACTTGACAGACGCATCCGGTTGTCAAACCAGCGGACTGACCCATTGTGAGCGCTTCCGGTATCACCAAGCGTAATCTTCCGGTGCGGTGCGATAACCAGGGAACAGCTCGTCGATCTTCTTGTTGATCTCTTCACTCAACTTTATTTCAAGGGTGCGCAGTGAGCCGTCCAACTGCTCCAGCGTGCGCGGACCGATAATCGGAGCGGTGATGGCTGGATTTTGAAGCATCCAAGCGAGGGCCACATCGGCCGGTTTTTCACCCATATCCCGGCACAGGTTTTCCCATCCTTCAATCTTTTCCCGGTTTTGCTCCAGCGTTTTCTGTATTCCTTCCGAGGCACGCCGGCCCTCCTTCGCCTTTTCAATTACTCCACCCAACAGGCCCCCGGCCAGCGGGCTCCATGGGATGATACCAAGCCCATAAGCCTGGCAAGCTGGAATGACTTCTCGTTCGATGTGGCGGTTCATGAGGTGATAGATGGATTGCTCCGAAACCAAACCGAGGAAATTGCGGCTTTTTGCGATCTCGTTGGCCTGTACGATGTGCCAGCCGGCAAAGTTGCTGCTGCCGACGTAGAGGATCTTGCCCTGTTGAACTAGTACCTCCATCGCCTGCCAGATCTCTTCCCAGGGAGTCTCGCGGTGCACGTGGTGCATCTGATAGAGATCGAGGTAGTCGGTTTTCAATCGGCGTAGGCTTTCGTCACAGGCGTGGCGTAGGTGCAACGCTGAAAGCCGTGACTGATTGGGCCAATCGCCCATATCTCCATATACTTTGGTCGCTAAAACCACTTTCTCCCGCCGATTGCCGCCTTGAGCAAACCAGCGACCGATAATCTGCTCGGTTGCGCCTTCACCCTTCTTCCAGCCATAAACATTAGCGGTGTCAAAAAAGTTTATCCCGTGCTCCAAGGCGCGATCCATGATCGCGAAGCTATCCGGTTCGGTGGTTAGCGGACCGAAATTCATGGTACCTAGGCAGAGCCGACTGACCTTCAACCCGGTCCGCCCCAACTTGGTGTATTGCATTTTCCCCTCCATTGAACGAAATTAGGCTGCCGCTCGAATATCCAGTTCATCCAGAGATTGGGAATAGAAGGAGTTGCAGCCTGTACTTATACTAGGTACATTTTACCACCGCACGGGCTATTTAGATTCTTGATTTGGAGGAGAGTAAGAGTTCATTGAATGGTTACTTCTCAGCCGTAATATGCTACAAAGTTATCTATTCTTTTCTTCTCACCCCCTTTGAAAAGCCGGCTCAACGTTGTGAGGATGCCCGGATTACCAATTTGGGCTGTAATACCACGCGTTGAGGGGGATGGTTGGGTTCCTGAATGCGTCGTTGGAGAAAGTCCCATGCCAGGGCGCACATCTCTGATATCGGCTGCTCGATGGTTGAAATGGGCCTTTCCAGGTACTCGGTATCCTCAATGCCGTCGCACCCGACGAGTGCGACATCGGTTGGGACCCTCAAACCAAGCTCACAGAGCGCACGATAGGCTCCAATCGCCATATCATCGTTGTGACAAAAGATGCCATCAGGGCGATTAGCGATTGGAGGCGCTAATCGCCCGAATTGTCGCTGCTGATTAAACCCTCAGTATCAGTACCCGCGAGTCAGCACGCTGATGAAGAACGCCAAGCTGCCCATCGCGCCCAGCACCTGCAGTGCGCTCGGTGCGGTGGACGGTCGGCCGGCCGGTATTTCAATCGTATCGCCCGGTTGAAGCTCGATATCGGGCTCCTTGCCGGATCGAATCTTGCCCCAATTAAACGCGATGATCTGCGTTTTCAAAGGATTTCCGCTAACCGGATGGCGGTAAATTCGGCCCTGTTTGAGCTTGGAGTAGGGGAGAACGCCACCCGCATCGCCAATTGCCTGGGTAAGCGTGATCGTGTGAGAGTAAAATTTGCGACCCGGTAGCATAAATCCGCCGACCATGTTGTAGTAGTCACGGCGCGGTAATTGTTTCACATAGATCACGTCGCCGTCATGCAGGGCGATGTTATTGACCGGGTCTCCTTGCTCTGCTTTCGCGATGTTGATGGATAATGGTTTCGATTCTCCTAATCGCTGGACCGACACTTCCAAACGATTTGCCTCCACCATCTGGGTTGGAGCGGCGGCGGCACCCGCACCGGTCACACTGCCCATAATCGGGCCGCCCGCTGCGCTGATTGCCTCACGAACGGTAAACGGGACACCGATTCGAATATCAACCGGGCCCGGTTTGACCACCGCCCCCTCGACCGTCACTACGCCGCTGCCGGGCAGTACTTTAATCGGCACGTAGATGAGATCGCGATCATGCAGGAGCGGATTTTGCGACTCATCGGGCAACTGGCCGGGTAATGGCTTGAGCCAACTTGCGAAATTGTAGATGTGCATCGTTATGTTTCCCTTTTGATCCCGGGAAACGATGCGGATATGGGTGAGGTCGGCGCTATCAGTCCAACCGGAAGTTGTCAGCAGATCGGCCAAACGAACCGATTGAGTAATCTGAGTAGGTCCAGGGTGGGGAACCGCTCCGGATAGGAAGACGATCGGTTGGGGGACCGATACAATACTGACCGTTACTTTGGGATTCACGATATATTGCTTCAACAGCGCGGCTATCTTGTCTTGAGCCTCGGAAGCGGATAGGCCAAGTATATTGATGGTGTTGACCAGCTTCATCTGAATATTGCCGCTCTGATCCACCAGGTATTGGCCGGTCCAATCCGGCTCTCCCAACGTGGTAACCGCAACCACAAAGCCGGGCCGTATCGGTTGATCGGGATTGAAATTAGCCCCGCCCCCGAAATTCAGAGCCGCTGGTCCTGTTGGCGCGGCGGGTGCGGCCGGAACCTGCTGCGCTTGGGCGCTCACACCCATTGCAATGACGATGGATACCAACGCCAGTATTGCTCCAACGCTTTGTACTAATCGCATATACTTGATACTCCTCCTTCGATAGCTCGCCAAGGTAAGCTGTGCCCCGCGCCAATCATTCGGCCTCGCTCAATCCACTCGTGAATCGCCGGCAACCGGCTTGACGAACTAATTCTTACGTCAGTATAATCCATTTAATGGGTTTAGTTTCACCCAAAACAAAATCTTCGAGTTTCAGGAGCGTACACCGATGCCTAATCTACTTTCTGCCGCCGAACTCTGGTCAAAATCACTGAATCCAATCAAGGACAGCGTAAACAGTCGAACGGCTTGGCAGGCGCTTGAAGCCGTCTCCCCAATCACGATTGAGGACGATATCTTAATTATCGGTTTAAGTTCGAGCGTCTTCAATCTTTCCAGCTTACTCCGTCAGCCTGAAACTCGAATTGCAATTGAAAAAGAGCTCTCCACGAATGCCGGTTCTCCCATGACATTTCGACTGATTGAGGGCGAAACCCTGCAAGATTGGCAAACACTCAAGCAGAACGAAGTTAAAATCACCGCTCTGCGGGAAGCCGCTTACGAACAGAGCGCTCGCCAAGATACCGTTACACAATCTTGGGACGTCCTCTATGATGAGATTTCTCGCTCCTACGCTCAAACGCCTTACCGGCAGTTGCCGCAAGGAAAAGCGCGCTATCTAGTTAACGCCGTCTATTCAATCAGCGATGCGATGGATACGCTTTACCCATCGGATCCCGATGAGTTGGTTGACCGCAATCTCGCCCGTGTAATTGACAAGGTCGCTATGCTCGCTGATGTGCCTGCAACTTTGGTGGCACTTGAACTGGATCGGTTGCGTACCTGGAAGGCATCTCAAAAGCAATCGTGATCCCAACACCCTTATTATTGCAAAATGCGTGCCATTTCAAACACACGAGGCAAAACTTCCATACCCTAAGATTTGTTCAGCCAATTTCGAGAGGCTAATACGCGCGGGTCGGCCGCTTAATAAAGCAGATTGGGATTGGCGCGATTGCGCTGAATGATCTCGTTTATGCGGCGCGTGATATCTTCGCACGCTTGAAGTGGGCTGATTCCGCTTGAGCCTTGCCAAATACGGTCGTACTCGTCGGTACGGATGGTATCCACATCGAGCTGCTGTATCCAAGGTGAAAACTCGGGTGGGCGGGCATAGCGCATCTGTTGTAGGTACAGCCAGTTTTTACGCTCTTTGGGGTATTTCGGGTTAAATAAAAACTGCCTACTGTAGCACACCGATTTCACGCTGGGAATCCCATCGCCGTAATCGGCCACCAGCATCTCGTCCGCCGGGCTGATGATATTTTTTAAGAATTTAAAGGCATCTTGCTGGTGCCGGCATTCCTTAGGAATGGCATATATCTTACTGCCCAGCAAGGTGGTTCGAAATTTGCTGTGGGGTATCGCCGCGATATCCCAGTCCAGATTGGGGTTTTGACGCCACATAATGCTCAGCCAGCGGCCGGTAATGACCATCCCCACCTTTTCTGCCTTGAAAAGATTCAATGGGCCGGCCCATCCGCCGAGGGAGGCCATGCTCTGTTCCTCGGAAGAGGTGGGCATCACCTTATACTTCAAGCGAAAGTTAGCCCAAAACTGAACCGCCGCCTTGGCTGCCGCCGAATCCATCGTGCAGCGGGTGCCGTCTTGGTTGAAAAATGAGCCGCCGTTCTGCCAGATCATAATCAGCGGCAGCGCTTCCGGCGTATTGACCAATCCATACTGCATTGGGCGCCCGTACCGATCCCTCACCGTGAGTTTGATGGCCGCGCTCAAAAAATCCTGCCAGGTCCAGTTATCGGTGGGAAATGGGAGTCCGGCCGCCCGAAACATACGCTTGTTGTAAAAAAGCACATAAGGGCCGCAGTTATCTGGAAAGCCCAAAATCTGGTCTTGCGGGTTGCCGTTTCGATAGATATAGATGTTCAATTGGGGCCAAAAATTGCTCATCTGAACACCGGCCGCTTTGACGTAGGGGCGTAAGTCGAGGAGGACATCCTTGCTGGCAAACAATCTCACCGAATCGGGCGTGTAGATGGTGAAAACGTCGGGAGGAACGTCGCCGGCCAGTTGCGTCAACACTATGGTTGGATCGGCGTCCGGATCGTTGACGACCTGGATATCGGGATACCTTTTCTCAAAAAGGGCGATCTGCTTGGGTCGAATCGGGCTGGGATCCACTACCCATCGCAAGCTAACCTTTCCGTTGGACTGACTTGAATCGCGACAGCCGGCCAATAGGGGAGGAACAGCGGATAGTGCAAAAGCGAGAAATCGCCGCCGATTAATGGTGCGCGAGCGGTTGCCACCCGTTTTATCATCTCGGCGATAATGAGACGAGATTTTGGGATCAGCGGATAGCAAATTCATTTTCATCCGGTACGATAGGAATCGGATTGGTGCGAACTTCCTTGACGTGGGCGGCCGAAGGTCCGATATTTAAAACGTGAAGAAATCGTTCCACCGCATCCGGATCGCCTTGCACTTCAACCTCAACCGCCCCATCCCACCGATTTGCAGCGCTGCCGGTCAACCCCAATCCACCGGCGATTCTTTGAATCCAAGCTCGATACCCTACGCCTTGAACTCGACCGATTGCAATCGCTTGCATGCGCACGCAATTTATCGGCTGCTCGCTCAATGAGAGGCTCCTTTTACATGAGTCGGCGAATTGCCGGGCTGGGAATGAATCTGCTGAATGGAGATGATTTTGTCACCCACTGTGACATGGCGAAGAACGCTCATCCCCTTAACGACATAGCCGAAAACGCAGTAATCGCCATCGAATTCGTGATTGGGTTTGAGATTGATAAACCACTGGCTGTCACCGGTATTTGAGCGGGGCGACGATAAGGCCATCGCGATCGTGCCGGTGTCATTGACCAGATTGTTTTTTTCAAAGGGGATCGGGTGGCCGGAGCCGCCGGTTCCGATGCCGGGCGCATTGACACCCTTCGTCTTGGTCTGGGGATCCCCTGCCTGAACCAGTACTCCAGCCACGACCCGATGAAACAGGATGCCGTCGTAAAATTTATGACGGCACAGCGATAGGAAATGAGCGCAGGTCAACGGCGCTGCTTTTGGATTTAACTTAAGGAATACATTGCCGCGTTCGGCTATCCGGATTAGTACTTCCGGTGGTGACGCGGCTATCGGCGATTGTGCAGTGGAGACCGATGGGTAAAGAAGTAACAGAAGGAAAAGGTGCCACTTACGGATCATTTCTGTATAGCCAGGGAAATGATTTTATCGCCCTTTTGAATCTGATCCACCACGCTCATCCCCTTGATCACATGACCAAAAACGCAATAGTCCCCATTTAGTGATGCGTTATCGGTTAGATCAATAAAGAATTGACTGTCGCCGGTGTTCGATCGGGGAGCGGAGAGGGCCATCGCCATCGAGCCGGTTATATTGGGGAGATTGTTCACTTCAAACGGGATGGGATGTCCCGACCCGCCGTTTCCGATATTGGGACCATTGACTCCTTCGGTTTTAGTTTGCGGATCACCAGCCTGCACCACAAAATGGGGCACTACCCGATGAAACAGTATCCCATTATAAAACTTTTCGTTGCAGAGCTGGACGAAGTGAGCCACTGTTTTAGGGGCTTCCTTCGGCATCAATGCGATATCAATCGTTCCGCGACCCTGCACTTTCATGACGGCCAGAATTTGGCCTTTTTGTAATTTATCTGGCCAAGCGGTGATGTTGGCAAAATGGGTCTGTTTAGGTGCTGTGGGCGTAGTCGTGGTATTCGTATCGGAGGTGTCCTGTACTCCCGATTTCATGTGATGACTTTTTTCAGTTAATATGGCTATAATCAGCATTAATACGACCGCCGCAATCACCCATCGCAAGCTTCGCATAAGCTCTCCTCTCTAATCTAAAGCGCTCGAAACTGGGTTGAATCGTTCCATATTCGGCTACCGTTTGTCAACCGGCCTTACTGGTCGCAATGGTTCAGGAATAGGGAGCGTGAATATGGGACTCAACCCGCCTACCAATAGACAGGCAGGTCTGAGAGGCGGGGATGATCTTGACGCCATAAACCCTATGTGCCAAATCACCGAGTTTGTCCCTCCACTCCAAAACATACTTAAAATTCTCATTGCAAGCTAAAGCTAAGGTAAAGAGGGGGAATACTCTTGACGTAAGAGTTCAGTTCTCTGGGTAATTTATGCAGACAGGGAACTCTTTTCCCAATCCTGAGAGAGGAGTGGTGAATGAGATTGCTTCGCTTCGCTCGCAATGACACCCTCCCCGCTTGCGGGGAGGGCTGGGGTGGGGTCGAACGAAAATCATTCCCGTAAACCTGAACTCTTACCTCTTGACTTAATTTGCGTGATTGGTCATACTACCAAACAAGAAATAATTAAGGCGAAAAAGGGAATATAAATGGATCGTGAGATATACGAATATCGGGCCCGCATCCTCAAAGCAATGGCGAATCCCAGCCGACTGATGATTATGGATACGCTTTCATCCGGCGAAAAAAGCGTGGCTGCCCTACAGGAAATGATTGGATCTGATATCTCAACCGTTTCGAAGCACCTTTCCGTCCTGAAATCCGCCCATATCGTGATTGATCGGCGCAGCGGCGCTCAGGTCTTTTATCGGCTTGCGGTGCCCTGTATCCTGGACTTTTTTAGTTGCGTCAACATGGTCATCCAGTCGGATGCAGAGAAGAGCGGCCGCGTTGCCAGTATGATCGGCTAAACACCGCTATTTTTTTTGCCGTATAATTTGATAGTTTTACCAAATGAGCAAGTATTCAACTACATCTCACCAATCCGGACCGGACAGCGAACACTCTTTGTATGAGACGATTGCGCCTTTGATGAGATATGCGTCTATCGCAGCCATTCTGATCGCCATTCTTATTGCCTGGATCGCCCTCTACTTCAGCCTTAATCCAATTTCCACTGCGGTGACGACCCGGTTGTTTCATCTTGATCTCCATCACCGAGCCGGAAATACGGTTCAGTTCTTTTTGTTTGAAGCGCCCAAGGTCTTAATGCTATTGCTGTTGATCGTCTTCGTGGTGGGCATTATCCGATCCTTTTTCACGCCGGCACGCACTCGTCAAATTTTGGCCGGTCGCCGCGAAGCGATCGGTAGTATATTGGCCGCCGCATTGGGCATGGTGACCCCGTTTTGTTCCTGTTCGGCCGTTCCTCTCTTCATCGGGTTTGTGGAGAGTGGGGTGCCGCTGGGCGTGACCTTCACTTTTCTGATCGCATCCCCAATGGTGAACGAAGTGGCGCTGGTGATGCTGTTCGGCTTGATGGGTTGGCGCGTCGCCGCAATCTATGCTGGCACCGGGCTGGCTATCGCGGCGGTATCGGGCTGGGTAATCGGCCGCCTCCACATGGAGCGATTTGTCGAGCCATGGGTCTATCAGATTACGGTTAGCAGTGAGGAACCAGAATTCGAGCGAATATTGTGGCTAGACCGGATAGATCGGGGTAAACAGGCGGTTCATGATATTGTGGGGCGGGTTTGGCCTTACGTCTTGGCCGGAATCGCGGTCGGCGCCGGCATTCATGGCTATGTTCCGGAAAACTATATGGCCCATCTAATGGGCGGCTCGGTGTGGTGGTCGGTGCCAGCCGCCGTGTTGATCGGGGTGCCGATGTACTCCAATGCGGCCGGCATCATACCGATCGTGCAGGCGCTGCTCGAAAAGGGCGCCTCGCTGGGCACCGTTTTGGCCTTTATGATGTCGGTGATCGGTCTCTCCTTTCCCGAAACGATCATTCTCCGCAAAGTATTGAAGCTGCCGCTCATCATCACCTTTGTGTCGGTCGTCGCGGTTGGGATCATTTTGGTCGGATATCTGTTCAATTTTTTGTTTTAAGGAGATGACAGTTCAGTGAAACTAAAAGTTTTAGGCACCGGTTGTCCAAACTGCAAGCGGCTTTTCGCCAACACACAACAAGCGGTTCGAGAGCTGGGCCTCGATGTCGAGGTCGAGATGGTGGATGACATCCAGGAGATCATGAAGTTCAAAATTATGGCGACCCCGGCCTTAGTCATCAACGAGCAGGTTCGGTTTAGTGGGAGGGTGCCCTCCACCGAAGAGATCAAGCGCCTCGTTCAGTTGGAATTGGGAGGAGAATCATGATGCTCTGGAAGCCATGGAAGAGCTTTCAATTCACGATCCGGTTTATTCGCAGCACCGGTATAGGGTTTGCCATATTCATGATCGGATCGGCAGCCAGCGCCAACCGGCGGTTCCCAATGAACCGAAAATCGTGTAGAATGCAGTTGCTCAGCGCATTTTTAACTCTAAGAGGATGTTGGAAAATACGGTAAAATCCACCGGGTTGTCATTCCGCCTGCCTGTGCGTGTCCGCACGCAGACAGGTCATTGCGAGCGACCACAGGGAGCGAAGCAATCCCTTCGGCAAAGAGGAGATTGCTTCGTCGCCGCTTCGCGGCTTCTCGCAATGACAAAAGACCATCCGCATCCCTGCATACCGGTAGGCAGAGGACTGGATTCCCGCATGGCTCCACTCCACTGGAGTGGAGCCATGCGGGAATGACGATTCGTTCGGTCAGTTCGGGAGTTATCGTGTTGTTGGATTGCCGCCATCCACTCCACTGGAGTGGAGCCATGCGGGAATGACGAAGCGGCGGGCTCCAGCGACTTTTTCAACAACCTCCTAAATCTAACGAGAGCGTCTGCAACCGAATTATTCGATGAGCGTTACCGTTCATGATATGCATCCGTTGACAAGCCGGCTGGCCTGGGAGACCGCTCACCGGCGCCGAAATAGACTGGCCGTTCGCTTTTTCTTATTTTCAGTGGCCGGCATCTATGGGGTTATGCTGCTGGACGCCAAGGTCGGCTTACCAATTATCTTTCGGTTAATCGTGGACGGGATTCTGTTAGCGAGCATTGCCTATGCGGGTTACCTCGTCAAAGTTACGCCTGAATCCGAGATTTCGGCGGCGGTACGGCGGATTGACAGCGAAAACGCTGAGCTGGAAAACGCCTTCATTAACGCCTGCGATTTTTCAAGCCGGCTATCGCAGCCCATTTCACCGACAACCGCAGGCTTGATGCGGATCGAGATTGCACGGGCTGAAGCGGCGGCAGCTCCTTTGGTCAAACAGTTCCAAGATAATTGCCCCTTATGGCAACGCCCAATAATCCGCAAATTGCTGACTATCCTGCTGATGGCCCTTCTGCCCATACCGATCTGCCCGCGTTTTTTTGGTTTCGAGGTTCCCCGCTTTTTGCTTTCGTGGGAGGGAACGCCGCCCTTCACCTGGACCGATTTTCACATCAGCCCCTCCAACCCAGTTGTCGGCCGGGGAGGGGAGGTTTCATTCCGAGCGACGCTGGGCGGGAAATTACCGGATCGCCTTGACCTGGTGTCTCAAAGCGGAAACGGCACGCCCAGCCGCGCCCCCCTTATGCCGGAGCCGGATGGAACCTATCGCTTCACCCTCAAGCATCTGCTGGCCGATACTTCCATTCAACTACAGGGAGAAACTGGCCGCAGCTGTTGGGTAACGATCCGGGTCCTCCATCCCGTTTTGCAATCGGGCGGCCGACCGTCTCATCAAAGGTCCGGGAAGATGCTGCACCAATCGTTAACGATCTCATCTCATTGGGCAGGAAAATCCAAGCGGCATGAGCAACCTAACGGCCGGATAAAGCAAAGCACCGGTAAATCCACCGCCAACCGGAGCGGAAAGATGATTGCTAACGTGAACCACTCGTCCGGCAATCAGGACACTGGAATCGGAATGAAATCGAATACAAATAGTTCCTTACCAGCACCCGGTTCTATTCAGGCGGAGCGGGTTACTGAGCCGGCCGGTCAAGCGCCGACGCCGATTGGGGCGGCACCTTTGGGCTGCCCGCCTGAATACCGCCAACTGGATGCCGCCTACTTCAAAGCGGTGGCAACTGGAGGGCGCCATTCGCGGTAAGGTGATGGATTCCAGGGGCTGGCCTGACTTGGTGAAAAGTGCGATTGCGCTGATTGCTATCGGGCTGATTACGGCTGCTGCCATTCAGCATATCCTGGCCGACCCGCGGCCATTGATTCCCGGAAACCGCATCCAGTGCGCCAGCTTGATTTATAACATCAACCGCTCCTCGATCTGCTTCAGCGATCGCTTTCTCACGCTGCTATCGAGCGCGACACGCATCAAGACCGACCCCCATTTCCACCGAGTGAAACTGTCGAGCCCGGATTTGATGAACTATCCTTTTGCCATTATGTCGGGGCAGGGTTCCTTTCAGTTGAGCGCTTCGGAGAGAAATCAACTCCGATATTACTTAACGCACGGAGGATTTTTAGTTGCTTCAGCCGGCTGTTCGGATCAGACATGGGCCAAATCTTTCCGCGAGGAGTTTGCGCGCTGTTTTCCAGGCGCCCGGCTGCAGCCAATCCCGATAAGCAACCCGATCTTTCACCTGATCTACACCGTTCCCGATACCCAAACCGTTCATGCGCTGCCGGGCGCGCCGCCGGCTAAGATTTACGGCTGGAGCTACCATAACAAGCTGGTCTTGGTTTTTTCACCGGATGGCTTAAACGATACCCGGCACGCCCACAATTGCTGCTGTTGTGGAGGTGATGAGATCGCCGACGCCGAATATATCAACGCCAATCTGCTGGCCTACGCGGTGCTTCATTAAGAGGATGTTGAAAAAGTCGCTGGCGACTGCCACATCGTCATTCCCGCGAAAGCGGGAATCCAGTTCCCTGCCTATCGGCAGGTAGATATGCGCATGTTCTGGATTCCGGGTTCCGCTTTGCGGCCCCGGAATGACGATCCGATGGGTGTTAGTATTTTTCAACATCCACTAATGGATGTAAATATCGTTTCCTTACCAGTTAATCGGAGGACAGTTCGTGAAATCACAAATCGTTCGTAATACAATCATTGGGAGCCTTTTACTCTACAGCATAATCGGTGCAAATGCGGCTCCGCGGATTCACATCAGCTCAAAACAGACGGTGATCGGGATGGGGCAAACCATTGTGCTCACCGCCACCGCCATCTCCGATCAGCATCACCCAGTACCCAATTTAAAGTTGTGGCCATACGTAGACGGTTATCAATGGGGGGCAACGGCAACGACGAACCGGCGCGGATCGGCCACGTTTCTGATCCCGTTACCTAATGTAGAAGTAGCGCATATTCAAGTGGCGGGAGTACCCCAGCATTTCATACCGGCCGCCGACTGGATATGGAGCAGCGTGACTCAAGATCAACAAACGGTTTACTTTGTCAAGCGATTTTCCATAAAATCCAAGGTTTCCTCAGCCACCATGCTGATCACCTGTGACGATGCCTTTAACGCCTATCTCAACGGCCATTTGGTGGCCAGCGGAACCAATCTGCAGCAGGTCCATCACGTGATCGGTTTGCAAAGATGGCTCAAAAAGGGTCTGAACGTGCTGGCGGTAAAGGCATTTAATGGAACCGGGCCGGCCGGATTGTTGGCTAGACTGACCATACAAAGCGGCAACCGGTATTGGGTCTTACCGACCGATCGTTCATGGCTGGTGATGTCAACTGAGCCGTCCGGGTGGCCGACTCCTTCTAATGTCCATGGGGAAGCGTCAACTATCATTGCGCCGGTCGGGCAAGGTGTTTGGGGAAGCACCATCGTCGGATGGCCCGGCATGTCTCCGAAACAACGATTTCCAGTTGGAGGTCCGCTTCCGAAGCAAGCCTACCTATCCAATGCAATCAACGTTCGAGTTAATCGGAGCATCATCCGCGTGAAAGTAGACCCGAGCCATCGCGTAGGCATTGAGTACGAGCCTTGGTTTACCCCGTTAAACGCGGACTGGCGCACGGCTGAATCGGAACCGTTGATTGGTTACTACGATTCTTACAATCGCAATGTGATCCGCCAGCATTGTCTCTGGCTCGACCGAGCAGGCATAGACTTTCTGCTGATAGATTGGTCGAATAACCTGTGGGGCAAGCAACACTGGAGCGAGCGTGCGCCCGGTGTGGATCAACTTATTCAATCTACGACATTGCTTCTCGATACCTACGCCGAAATGCGCCGACAAGGCATTCCCACGCCGCAGGTTACGCTGCTTCTTGGTTTGGACAACGGTCCTACCACCACAATGACGGCATTAAATGAGGAGATGCATTGGATCTACCGGCATTATATCCAGAATCCCAAGTATAAAGGCCTTTGGGTTTACTACCGGGGCAAGCCGCTTATCGTTCCATTCAATGGTGGAGGACCTGCCTTTCTCGCCGGCAAGCCGCCAATTGACACGGCTCAGTTCACCGTTCGATGGATGGCGAGCCAATTGCAGTTCAATAAGCAGGCGGTGCAGGCTGGTTATTGGTCGTGGATGGACGGCGTCATCCACCCCATTCCAACCTATTATGATGGAAAACCGGAGGCGCTGACCATCACCATCGCGTTCTTCGGTGATGGAGGATGGACTTACCCGCAGGCGGTCGCCCGTCGCGGCGGAACTACCTACATCGAGGAGTTCAAAACGGCGGAGAAGTACCGGCCTCGATTCCTGTTCATTTGCCAGTGGAACGAGTTTGCCGGTCAACCGATTGGAGCCGGATACGGCCCCAAACACGACCAGTACGTGGACTGCTACAATATCCCGCTTAGCAATGACATCGAGCCGACGTCGTTGACCGACTGCGCCTACCGCGGTTGTGGAGGTTGGGGATTTTACTACCAGAATTTGACGCGGGCGCTGGTAAATCTTTACCATCAAGCCAGGCCGAACGATACCATCCTTGCAATCGGCAACCCGGATTACAACAATAAGGTATCCGGACGCTCAATTGACGTGGATTGGAATGAGATCGGCGCACCGGCTCGTTCATTCAATCTGTTTTTAGACCATAAGTTAATTCGCCGAAACATCAATGCGTCTCACTATGTTTTGTCATTATCGGGGTTGAAACCCGGTTCTCATACGCTGACCGTCCAAGCGAATGAGGCCACTAGCCGATACGTGCTCACCTATTCCAAAGAGGCGATGCCGCTGAGGACTCCCGTGCCATGCCAAGCTTCCGTTACCTTCATTTATCAATAAAGGAGCATGCAGCGAGTGCGATCCACCTCTCGAAAGGGCGTAAACGGCGGGATATCTAGGTTTGGGACGCCATGGCACGGGGCGATCTGTTGTTTAACCGTTTTATCGGCGATAGCGACTGGCGCTCAAGCCGCTACTCACTCCGCCGTTGCGCCGTCGCTCAACTTTTCCGGTGCTGTTATCTGGCTCAGCCCAACCGCCAGTCCACTTGAGCAACAGGCGGCGCAGGCGCTGCAGGTCTACTGCTATCGGGTTTCGGAAAAACGTTTGCCCATCCATCGCCTGCCCATTCCGCACAATCAACACCGCCCAGCGATTATCCTGGGCACGATTGACCATATTGGTCGTTATCTGCACCTGCTTCCGGATGATGTTCAACGAGTTCGTGTGGGTAAAGGCGAAGGTTTTCTAATTCAGATTGGCAACCGCCATAATATCCCGACCATCCTATTGCTCTCCCGGAAACCGATCGGCGCGCTTTACGCCGCCTACACCCTGCTGGACAAGCTGGGCATCGGATTTTATATGGGCGGCGATGCACTACCGGGTGACAATATCCCATTAAAATTCACGCCGATGAGCCGATATTCACAGCCGGCTTTTCGGATACGGGGCAGCCTGCCTTGGTTTAACTTTTTGGATAGTCCAACCACCTGGAATATCAACGACTATCGCTTCTTCATTGACCAGATGGTTAAGATGAAGGCGAACTTCATCGGATTTCACTCCTACGATTCAGAACCGTTTGGAGCCTATACTTGGCAGGGAAAACTGGTGGATGGCGAGTCGCTGGTTACCTCGAAGACCTACGGATGGGGCACGGTCAAAGGGTTGGCCACTGCCCGCTTTGGTTTTGGCACCGGCAATTTTTATGGATCCAATGCGTTTGGTTCGAGGGCCACCACATTGGCAAAAAATCGCGAGGATGCGATCCGCCGCGCCCAACATCTGATGGCTGAAGCGCTGACCTACGCTCGCGAGCGGGGTTTAAAGGTTGCCATCGGCTTCGAGCTTTCCGGCGATCCTACCAATCTGGATGAGCAGCAGCGTTTAGAGGCCCGGCTAACTGCGCTGATCCGCCATTACCCCATGCTGAATTACGTTTGGTTGTGGGAACCGGAAGCGTGGGCACAGGGTAATAATCCGCCGCCGCCTCCCGGCTCCTACCTCAATGTTCTCATCCACAGGTGGTATCCTGATTTCGCCTACCTGGGGAACGATCGTAAAATTGATGAAGCGGCGCGAATGGCCGCTTACTATCAATTGGCCTATCGCATTTTGAAAGTCATTGCGCCTCACGCTCAATTAATGATCGGCGGATGGGGTGGGGATCGCTGGGATCACTTTTCTGATTTCTTTCCTGGCTTCGATCGCCTGCTGCCGAAAGGCGTCATCTTCGATGCGCTGGACAACATCAATCCGGCTTGGGACCCGGGTGTAAGCGTCAACTACGGGAAGCTGGCGCAAACCCGCCAACGCTGGGCTATTCCCTGGTTTGAATCGGATGGCGCACCGCCCGGCAACGGGCACCTCGGCCGGCAAGACCAGTGGGCTCCTCAGTGTAACGTGACGCCGTTTTCCCATCTTCTACCGGACGCGCTCCAAAAGGGTTGTCAAGGTATACTGGGTATCCACTGGCGTACCCGAGGCGTGGAGCGAGTGGCCGCCTATACCTACCAGTTTGCCTGGAACCCTCAACTGACGACCTCGCAGTTCTGGTGGAATTACGCGAACCGGGATTTCGGGTCGGCCGATGCGCCTGAAATGAGCCGTATTATGCAAGAGCTGGAAGCGTTGGGGCCGCGATGGACCGGCGGATCCGGTCAAACGGAGTGCGGCAATTTTCAGTGGTTTAGCATCCCCAACCAGCTTCCAAAACCACAAAATCTGGCGATCCTTTCTCAGATAAAAGGGCGACTCCAGGCGATCCGCCATCGGGATGAGACGGCTGGTAAACTCCAATACCTCTCTCACTTAGATCACCTGATTTACACCATTGATTGGCTTACCAACTACGATAAAGCCGCGCTGCTGATCACCAGCGCCCAATCACTGACCGATCGGGCGCAGCAACTGCTCGCCGACAATCATATCAGTCAAGCTAGATCGCTGGCGCATGAAGCCTGGCTCCAAATTCAAGAGGCGCCGCTCGGTCAGGCTATACGATCGTACAGCCACCTTCTATCAACCCGCAGCGATTGGGGCGTATTGGCGACGATCAACGTGAAGGCGGTTGCCGCCTATCGGCACCTTCGTGATCGAATTGGGAAGCTGTTGGAAATGGATCCGATCCCGAGCTCAGCTCAACCGACAATTCCATTTCGTTTGGTATTTAAAAGGCCGCCGTCCGAATCACCGGCTGGGATGCCGCTCACTTTTCGTGCCTATATCGTTGGCGAAGCTATTCACCCGCGTGGATACCTATACTATCGGACGATTGGGGCATCAAAGTTTCAGCCGCTCGAGATGAAGCGTACTTTTCGCGATTGCTACACTGCCACCATTCCCGGCTCCGCCGTCACAACGCAGGGACTGGAGTTTTATATTGAAGCGACCGATGGGGCGGGGCATCGCCTTGAAAAACCAACCGGTTACCCAAAAGAGCTCTATACCGTGATCGGCGTCACATCTTATCCGCTCCGCCTTCGGAAAATCGCGCCCTCACGCAAGCTGCATCCAGTTCAAGATTTGACCGCGACCGTCACCGCGCCCTACACGGTGAGGTTGCAATGGGCATCGGGTCAAGATTCCGACCGCGCAATTCGGTATCAGATCTGGCGAGCAGCGGGCCGCTCAATTACCCCATCGAACGCCACCATGATCGGTTCCTGGATTAGCGACCGATATTATGACGCAACGGCACTGGGGAACTCCTCATTAACCTATGCTGTACAACCGGTCGGTATCGCCGGTGGAACCTCCGGTTGGAGCGTAATCACCGTGCACACCCCTACTTTTCCCCCGCCGCCGTTGATTTCCGGACTTAAAGGATCACCGGGTGCCGGATCGGTACGCCTCACCTGGAATCCGCTCCCATATCCAGTCCATAATTATGAGGTCTATCGGAAAGAACCGGGCGTCTCCGGCTATACCCGGATTGCGCAAGCCGACGCCGATACTTTTTTGGTCACCGGCTTGGAGGCAAACGCCCCTTATCAATTCGTGGTTCAAAGCCTAACCCAATACGGCCAGAAGGGTGCAATCTCGGCTCCCGTAACAGTCACTCCTCTTTTGGCCTCACAAAACCCCGTTCTTTCAGTTTCATTTAATGGAAATCTGAAATCAGACCAGGGAACAATCGGGACGCCGGAAGGCACTCTCTCATTTGTAACCACCAAAACCGGCCGCAAAGCGCTATTGCTTGGTTCAGGGGGAGCGGTAACCTTTGCGCCCCATCCAATTTTCCAGCTTAACAATGCCATCACGCTGTCTATCTGGGTGAAGTTCAACCGGATTGCGCAGATGCCGGTTATCGTTTCAGCCGGCCGTTGGGACGGGGACGGGTTTTTCTTGCAGGTGTTCTCGGGTGGCGTCCGTTTTTACATCGGCAATGGAAACGTGCTGGATACCGGCCGGATCCAAGCCGGCAAGTGGTATAACCTGGTGGCGGTCTTTGACGGCCATACGATGCGCGTTTATATCAATGGGAAGTTATCGGGTGAGCGGACCGACATCACCCCATCGGCCTCTCAATGGAATGGCGGCATGGTTGTCGGTCAGTACACCGATCGAGGCGATATGTATCAGGTGTTAGGACAAATCGCTGATTTACGGCTTTACGACCGCGCGTTGTCCTCTGGTGAGGTTGCTGATCTTTACCGCCGAGAGCATCCTTAATCAATCGAATATCCTGCTAGTCCATCCGAAGTTCAAGCCCCCCACGCTATGGCTATTGAGCGTCGTAAATATGACGCACATCATATTTTCATCCGAAAAATTCCATTGAAACCTTTCCAACCGAAATGCGTCATATAGTATAAGTGAGATGACAAAGTCTCCATTTGTCAATCAATTGTCATCCAGAACTAATACTGGAACGGTCAGCAACTGAGCTCATTGAAAAATCGTAGGCCGGAGATTATCCGGTAATTTGAGGGTTCATCATTTTCTAACCGCTTATGCAAGATGTTTTAGGTTTGCGGTTATGTTCCCCAATGCGTATATTGTCCGTTTGCTGTACCATTTCGTTGCTGAAGGTCGAGTCGGAACAGCCCTTTTATCTTATCGAATTCTTAAGGTAACGGGCTTAGATGGCAGACGGTGACAGGAACTTGTCAGTTCGGCGCGCGTCAAAGGTGGAAATAAGATGACACTGAAGCGATGGCCCTTTTCTCGGACCGTGACCCTTATCGTATCGGGAATCGTGCTCATTTTGGCCGTCTTCGCATTGCGAAAGCCATTAGCGGACTCGATCGTGCATTTCTTTGTGCCCCGTGCAGGGCAGACGCCCAACATTGCAGCCAGGATCAACTCCCAGTACAAAACCGCGGGTGCGATCGAACAAAACGGAATGCAGGCCAGGTAACTTTTAGAAGAAATCGGAGCTTTTATCTAAAACGCAGGTAAGGAGTCGGGATTGTCGCTCACCAGCGCTTTCTTGCGGTAGAGCGCGCGGTCTCGGAGAGGGAGGGGTAATCTTCACCCCAATTGCTAAGCCCAACCACTCCATCATCGGATAATTGGCAGGTCGTGATATCAGTTATGCCTCAAAACCATACCGGGACGAGCCGCCAGCATTTCACCGTCCCGGAATACCAATCGCCCGTTTACGAAGACCGCCTCGATGCCGCTGGAAATGAGGTGTGGATTTTCAAAGGTCGCTTTATCCGTTATGAGGGCTGGATCATAAATGGTGATGTCGGCAAAATAGGATGGTTTAAGAAAGCCCCTGTCCTTTAATTTCAGCCGAGTTGCCGGCATGCCGGTCATCTTATGGATCGCCTCCGCTTCGGTAATAACCTGCCGATCACGGACATAGTGACCGAGCACGCGGGGAAAGGTGCCGTAACAGCGGGGGTGAATGCGATCTTCAAGCATCTTGCCATCCGGATGAGCGCCCACCGCATCAGAGCCGATCATCGTGTAAGGGAAACGCAACACGCGCTCGATGTCCCGCTCACTAATGGCAAAGTTGATCGCGCTGATCATATTCCGCTCAGCCAGGATGATATCGAGAATGTACTCGATCGGATTTTTGCGATCTTGGGCAGCTAATTCGGCGACAGTATGACCCTGGATCGAACGGTTGCTGCGACACACCCCGATCATGACCTGATACCAAATTGAATCCTCGGACATATCGTCCCAATCTGGATGGCACCGGCGGATCTCCTCTAAAATGGCAGCACGCTGGACCGGGTCCTTTAATCGAGCAATCGTCGCATTATGATCACCTTCATTTACCCATTGCGGTAAGAACTGAACGCTCATCGAGGTCATGAAGGCGGTATATGGGTATTGATCGAGTTGAACATCGAGGCCAGCGGTCCGCGCCTGCATGACACGCTCCAGCGTCTGATCCACTTTACCCCAGTTTTGGCGACCTTCCGCTTTGTGATGGGAGAGCTGCACCGGAATTCCCGCTCGCTCACCAATCGCGATCGCCTCCTCAACCGATTCGAGGAGGTAGTCACCTTCGTTACGGAGGTGAGAAGCATAGATGCCGCCGTATCTTTGGACAACCTCAGCTAAACTGACCAACTCATCGAGCTTTGCGAAGGCGGAGGGTGGATACTCGAGCCCGGTCGAAATTCCCCAAGCGCCGGCCTCCATCGCTTCAGCCAATTCCTTTTTCATCTGCTCTAGCTCGGACGAATCGGGCTGACGATCTTGCAATCCCATCACCTTCTTACGGAGCGTTCCGTGGCCTGCAAGCGTGAGGTAGTTGGTTGCAATCCCGTTCTCCTCAACCCGGCGCAGGTTTTCAGTGAGGCTGGACCAGCTTATTTCAACCCCGTATGCAGCCTGCCAGCGCTGCTCAAAGATGAAAAGAGGGTCTTTTGTGGTCATTCCCAGGCACAACCCGCAGTTGCCTACAACCTGGGTGGTCACGCCCTGACTGATCATGCTGGTCATTGAGGGGTTGTAGAGGGCGCTCATATCGGAGTGGGTGTGCGTATCGATGAAGCCGGGTGCCACGCTCAGCCCGGCCGCAGCAAAAATCAATCCACCCGTATCGGTAGAAAGGTCGCCAATGGCGGCAATGCGGTTATCGTGGATACCGATGTCGGCTTGAAACGGCGGTGCGCCGGAGCCGTCAAAAACGTTGGCGTTTTTTATGAGTACGTCGTAATGAGCCATTGAATATGTAAAGGTCGGATCGCTATTATATGTGTAGGTTTGGAGATATTTTATGAGATCCCTTTGCGTGATGTGGGATGAACAAATACTGCTTCAGCCCACATCACGCTCAGCGAATAGAGCCTACACTTCAAGAACGTAGCCGGTTTCTCCATGTTGGCTCTCATCCAAGCCTTCTAGCTCTTCACCCAAGCTCACACGCAACCCGATTGTCCTGTCAATTATTTTACCCAGGATAAATGTCATGATGGATGCGTAAGCCAAAGTCGCAACGACACCGATGGCTTGAATGCCGAGTTGAGCCGGATTACCGAAAAAGAGGCCGTTTTGGCCGGCCGCATTGATGGCTACCGATGCAAACAGTCCGGTTGCCAGGGCGCCGAAGGTCCCACCCACGCAGTGGACGCCGAATACATCGAGGGTATCGTCGTAGCCAAAGCGAGGCTTTAATGAAACGGCGAAGAAACAGGCAAATGAAACCCCCGCCCCGATGATGAGCGCCGAGATGGGGCTGACGAAACCGGAAGCCGGAGTGATGGCGACTAAACCGGCCACTGCGCCGGAAGCGGCGCCCAACGCGGTCGGTTTGCCGTATACTTTCCACTCGATGAACATCCAGGAGAGGGCGGCCGCGGCGGCAGCGATGTGCGTTGCCACGAATGCACTGGTCGCCAGCGCTCCGGAAGCCAGCGCGCTGCCCCCATTAAAACCGAACCAGCCAAACCAGAGCAGGGCGGTGCCGATTAGGGTCATCGTGAGATTGTGGGGGCGCATCGTCTCGTCCTGTTCACGATGCCGTTTCCCGATCATCAGCGCCAGCACCAGCGCCGATATGCCTGAGCTGATGTGGACAACGGTGCCGCCGGCAAAATCCAGCGCGTGCAGGTGGCCCAGCCAGCCGCCGTGCCCCCACACCCAGTGGGCGATCGGGCAGTAGACCATCGTGACCCACAGTGTGATAAAGATCAAGAAGCTGCTGAACTTAATCCGTTCTGCAATCGCACCGCTGATGAGCGCCGGAGTGATGATGGCAAACATCATCTGGTAGACCATATAGGTCTGCTGAGGAATGGTTGGCGCATAGTCGGGATTTGGATTGACCCCGACGTGAAGCAGTCCGAACCAACTTAAACTACCGATAAAGCCATGAAAATCGGGTCCGAACGCGAGGCTGTAGCCCCAAAGAACCCAAATTACGGTTACGACTCCAACCGCCATAAAGCTCTGCATCATAGTGCCCAGCACGTTTTTGCTGCGTACCATACCCCCGTAAAAGAGAGCCAGAGCTGGCGTCATAAGCATAACCAGAGCGGCTGAGATCAACATAAAGGCGGTATCGCCGGTATCAATCTTGCTCGGTGATCCAGCTTGGGCCAGCGCCGGCAAGTCCAGACTGACGATTCCCGCCGCGCACAGTGCGGCGGTTGCAAGAGATTTCCTCAATTGAAAATGCTCCTCCGTGGAGATGTGATTGGCCAGTCTCTCGACAACGAGGAGAAAGTGCGCAGCACAGCGCACCGGCGGGACGGGCGATGTCAGTAAAGTGCCCGATTATGGGCTACCCGACTTCATCGTGGGAGTGATCATATTATAAGCGCCAACCGTGCCGTTTGTCAAACGAATTGAAGGACTACGTCACTCCGCAACCTTGACTTTGAGGTGGATGGGAAGTATAATGCGGTTCGTAACTCAATTGATGCAAATCATTTCACAAAATCAAGGGCGGTTAGCTCAGTGGGAGAGCGCTTCGTTCACACCGAAGAGGTCACTGGTTCAAATCCAGTACCGCCCACCAGTTTGAGCCGTTTTGGACGCAGTTATGCACGAGTTGGCCAACTTGATCCCTGCTGCATAATTCCCTCTCTCACCCGTCGAGAACTCTTTCCTAAGGCAAGCGATACCAGGACTTTGGCCGTTTCTGTATGAGAGGCGGCTCACGGGCGGGAGTGAGAACCGGGGCGCGCTGGGTGAGGCGAGGAGTTCGTTTTTCCAAAGCGTTCACGCCACAAACGACGAAGGAAACGGATTTCACCGACGCTGATTTGGCGGCGCATAACCCAAACGCGGTTGTAGCGCCAGTTGTACGGATTGCCGCCGATCTGACAAGCGTAAAAAAGATACATCCAGGTTGTGCTCCCAATGCGTTGCACAAACGCCTCCGGAACCTGAATGGCCGGCGTGTCGGGGCCCGGCTCCAGATGCCCCAACGCTAACCAATCCAGTGCCGCTCCTATTCAAGTGAGGGTTACCGGCACGGCAACAGTTGATGATCCTCCACAAAGCTTTTAATCTGCCGCTTAAACTCGCTGACATCGAAACGTTGCGCCCAAGCTCTTAAGCGCCTTGAATCGAAATCCACTTTTTCAAACTCTTGCATGCATTCAACCATCGAATCCACTGCTTGTTCGTAAAAAAGGAGGCCGGTCAAGCCGGGAGTTACCGTCTCCAGCGCGCCGCCCCGGCCGTACGCAATGACCGCCCGCCCACTCGCCATCGCTTCTAGTGAGGTGATGCCGAAATCCTCTTCGCCCGGCAACAGCAATGCACGGCAGTGAGCCATCGCTTTCGTAACCTCTGTGTCGGTTACATAACCGAGGAATTTCGTTTTTGGGCCGGCCATCCGTCGCAATCGCCGCATATCGGGACCATCGCCAATCACGATGAGCGGCACATTAAGCTGTTTACAAGCGGCTATGGCGAGGTCAACGCGCTTGTAGCGCAGCAATCGCGACACGATGAGGTAGTACTCACCCTGATTCGCCTCCTCTGGATGAAACCGTTCCACCTCTACCGGTGGATAGATTACGGTGGCGGTACGGTGGTAATGTTTTTGAATTCGCCGGGACACATTGTGGGAGTTCGCAATGTAGTAATCCACCCGCTGAGCGGCAATGTAATCCCAGTTGCGCAGTCTGCCGATCAGGCTGCGAGCGATAATTCGCTGTTGAAAGGACATATCTTGCTCGTTTAGATAATCATGGTAACGCCAGATAAATCGAGATGGGGTGTGGCAATAGTTGATGTGAATGGTATCGGGGGTGGTGATAACTCCTTTCGCAAAGCTGCTGGAACTGCTGATAACCACATCATAATGGCGAAGATCATAGGCCTCGATCGCAACCGGGTAAAGGCCAAGCATCAACTTGTAGGTGAAGCGGTGGGCAAAATGCTGCAAGAACGAGGGAACCACATCAATCCCGTCAAATTGGGATTTCAGTAACCGGTGATTGAATACCGGTATGTAACAAACTGCGTCGGGATAGAGCTGCAACAGCGCCCGCAATACTCGTTCTGCTCCGCCGATCTGCATTAAATAGTCATGAACGATTGCGATCCTCATCTACTTCATTTCTGCTTTTATTGGTAATGCTTTAAGACCCATCCAGTTGCCTGAGTTCATATCAAGGCAAGCCTCAAACGATTCGGCGAGTTGGCAAGCGATTTGCCACCAAGAGTACCGCTGCACCGTCCGCGATCGCCCATTTGCTGCAAGGTATTTTCGTTTTTCACGATTAATTCGCAAGCTGAGAATAAGCTGCGCCAGTTGTTCCGGGTGATCAGGCGGGAAGAGCAATCCTTCCTCGCACAACAGCTCTGGGATTGAACCGGTTCTGGAACCAATCGCCGGTATTCCACATGCCATCGCCTCCGCGCCTGATCGCCCGAACTGCTCGCGCCAGGTTGCCGTTTCTCTCGACGGCATCGCCAGCAAACTGAGTTGTCGGTAGGCAGCAGGCAATTCGCTGAATGGCAGATATCCTGTAAATTGAACCCGATCGGATAATCCGAGCCGATTCACCATTCGGCGTAGGAAAGGTTCTTGCGGCCCAGCACCGATCAGGATGCAATGAATGTCATCGGGAAGCCGTGTCATAGCGTGGAGTAGCGT
Organism: bacterium; assembly: GCA_021842405.1. Lineage (GTDB taxonomy): Bacteria > Armatimonadota > Chthonomonadetes > Chthonomonadales > JAMCWF01 > JAMCWF01. The sequence goes on along the minus strand of JAKBZR010000002.1, from coordinate 55,756 downwards.
ATCAACCCCTTTTTCCGGCGCCAATCTACCCACGTATCCCACCGTGAACGGGTGGTCGTGCTCATACTCACTGGGATGGAATGGCTGAAAGAAGACCGTATTCACTCCGTTCCCGATTAGGCGAATTGGTTTTTGCCAACCAAGAAATCTAAGACGATCCGCAGCGCCCTTTGAACGCGCGATAGCCATATCGCAACGCTTTAAGGTGTTGGATTGAAACCAGCGAAATGGGGGTGGCAGAAGGCGTATACAGTTCTGCTCGGTTTCAATAACGATTCGGCAATGCGGTGCGAATTTACGGCAAAGGTCAGTCGCTTGCGCCGCCATCAAGCTCCAGGGCTCTTCCCAAATATCTAAGATATCAGGCTGAAAATCTCTGATTTGCCGGGCTAATAGATGGCCGTAAAACGAAAGGTACCACTGGCACGCCATTCCTCGCTTAAATACTTGGGGAATCGGTGGCGTAAATAGCCGGCATATACTCCTCTGGGCTTCGGAGATGGGTTCCAGCTCCGGCTTTACCCAGTGGCCGTATTGATTCCAGCGATGAGGGACTATAACCTTGATTTGCCATTTTGTTAAACGAGCCAGCGCATCGTATCGAACCATGCCGGCCTGGTAGCTGATGCTGGTATGAGAGATGGCAAGTACTTTCATATCTTTATTGAAGGATCAAAGAATCAGTTTCCCAACAAAAGTTTGCTGAAACAAAACTGATCCGGTATTAATTAGTTCATAAGCTCTTTTAAGACGCAAGACCATCTCCTGAGCCGAAAAGCGTTCCGATGCGATTTTCGATGCGTTAGCGCCCAGTCTGCATCGTTCGGAAGGCGATGATATCAACTGGTCCAATACAGCCGCCATCGCTCGATGGTCGTTGGGTGGAACTAACCGCCCCGAAACGCCGTCCAGAATGAGCTCGGGGGCGCTGCCGGCATCCACCGCGATAACCGGCTTGCCGGCCGTCATCGCCTCCAAGATGGCAAGGCCGAATGCCTCCGATTTGCAGGGCGAAACAACGATGTCGGCATTGGCCAGCCACCGACTCGGATCGGATTGATAACCGGCAAACCGCACTCGGCGCTCCAGATTGAGATCCCTCACAAGCAGCTTCAGCGAATCGCGCTCCGAACCATCCCCAACGATCATCGCCTCTGCCGGGATTTGCAGATAGGAAAAGGCTCGAATGAAGAGATCCACCCCCCGGTCCTTTTCCAGCCTCGATAGCACCAAGATAACCGCTTCGCAATTTGATGCTGTGTTGATGGAATGGTTATGGGCGCCGGGCGGTTGCCGCTCCGGTTGGTTGCGCAAAAAGGGATAGATGGTTACGATTCGATTTTCAGGGGCGTCCTGGCGTGCAAGAATACTCCTTCTTACGGCTTCAGAGACGGCGACAATAAGGGATGCCTGCCGGTTGACCCAGCGATGAACGTACCGCCGAATGGGTTTTGAAGCGGTGTATTGTAGATGCCGCGGTTTGAGAAAGTGTTGAGTGTAGGCGAACCGGCCTTTACCCGCCAAACAAACGGCCAATGCAGCCTGAAATGCGGTGCGCCCGTTGTGGGCATGGAGAATTTGATACCGACCATTGCACAGCAAATTAGCCAGCTCCATCACGATTTTTGCTCCCTTGAATGCACTGGCCGGAACTAGGAGGCAGCCATCCGTGTCGTTAAGCTTACGGCTCAATGGGGAGTTGAGCGGTGCCATTATGTGCGCCGTGACACCGGCCTCTCGCAAAGCCATTGCCTGCGATAAAATGGCATGTTCAGTGCCCCAAAAAACGTTTGAATCGGTGATGTGCAAAACGTTCATTTCAGGTTGAACCTTCCAGATAGGTGCAAGCGGATCTCTCCTGAATCGTTGTTATAAAAATTTGTTCCGCATCGCGAAAAACTTGGTCCCAACTCCAATTCGCGATTGATCGGCGGGCGTTGGCTTGCATACGGTGCCGGATTTCATCATCGAGGAGAATGCGTATTGTACCGACGACCTCCGCTACGGAGCGGGGATCGCTGATAAGCAATCCGTTTTCAAGATGAGTGATCGCTTCCTTTGCTCCTGGGATGTTGCTGGTGATAACCGGTAATCCCATTGCCAGCGCTTCCAGGATGGCAAGGCACATCGCCTCATAGCGGGTTGGCAGTAGGAAAAAATCGGCGGCGGCATAATAGGGGGTTATCGGTGAAATCGGGGCCAGCGCGATGAAGCGATTACCGATACCAAGCTGATCGGCTAACAGGCGGTATTGGCGGATATTCCTCAATCCGACTGCAATTAGATAGAGTCTTTTTTCTTTGATTGTGCTGGCAGCTTGCAACATGGTCGGCAAACCTTTACGTTCCGCATCATAACCGACAAACAGGGCTATGACGCCCCCCTCAGGAATCGAAAGATGTCGGCGAATCCGGTTACCCATCCATTGATATTGAACGGGGTCAAACTCCTGAAAATTGACACCGTTGGGAACGACTTCAGTTTTACCAAAATCCACACCGTATAACCGGTTTAAATCAGCGGCAACGGCTTGAGTGGAGACTATCAGTTTGCTCCAGTCACCCTGAGTAAACAGGCGTTTCTCCATCTTGAGAATGATCTGGTGCTTGGGATGAAGCCGTCGCGCGGTGTGGGTCATCCAATTGAGATCACTTGAAATCCATGCACGGTGAACGCTGCTAGTCCAGATTATATCGCCAATGCACTCGGCGCCAAACCCAACGATCAGGTCGTGGTGATGCGAAGATAATGCGCTCTTCAAGCCACGATAGTAAAGCGTTGGATTGAGCCAAGCCGAAGGGCTGCTGCGAATGAGTTGATAACTGATGTCGGGGTGCGGCAGCGGCTCCCATTCTTGGGCGTAGATCGTCACCCGATGCCCTTTACCGACCAGATAGCGGCTGCATTCATAGACAATCCGCTCGACGCCGCCGTGACGATGACAGCCTGGAAAATTCAGCGCGATGTCCAACTTTGGCACCTCGAATCGGATATGATATT
>JAKBZR010000002.1:0-52746 GCA_021842405.1 bacterium | reverse complement strand
GTTTGCCGTACCAGCAGCCAGGCTCTCAGCTTGATTTTCTTTAAGGCAGTCGGGCGCCGGCTGGGTATTACAAGCCAGGCGGCGCACCAAAAGGGCAATCTCAATAGACAGCCGATCGCCATCGAGATCCGCAACTGAACGAATCCGGGCCAGCCATACCATTTCAGGAAAAACCGATCCAGGCTGAGATAAAAGGTGGATCGCACGAACATTGAGTTGACGCCGCCGCTCGCCCCTTCATCGTGCACCGCCTCGGCTGAGGATACATAAAGGATCAGTCGGTTTAGCCGGCGGCAGCGCATACACCAGTCGGCCTCTTCCGCATAGAGGAAGAAGCGCTCGTCAAACCAGCCGATTTCCTCTAGCGCAGTTCGGCGGATCAGCATGACCGCGCCGGTTACCGACTCCACAACAAGAGGATCGAGCGATGCCGGATGATTTTCCAATCGTCGTAGCATCCAAAAGTTTTCAAGCCAGGATCGAGCCGGACTCGGGATCGGAAAACAAGAGGGCTGAATTGAGCCATCGGAATTGAGGAGCTTCGGGCCAGCGGCCGCTGCTTGAGGGTGAAGCGACAGAACCTCCCGCAGCCGGTCCAGGCAATCCGGAAACAGGTAGGCGTCACTATTCAATAACAACACAAAATCGCCGCTTGCGACCGAGAAGGCGCAATTATTAGCGGCAGCATAACCTATATTTTCAGCGAGCGATAATACCTTTATTGAGGGGATCTGATGATTTAACATTTCGAGGCTGCCGTCGGTTGACCCGTTGTCCACTACAATTGCCTCATCGCCGGGATGCATTTGGGGCAATAATGCATTCAGGCAAAGTTCGAGATGATGTCGCGTATTGTAGCTTACGATGATTGCCGATACTGTTTGGTCATTATTACAACATTGCATCAGCTCGCTCTCTCTTCATAAGAATTAAACAAATCTTGTAGCAGCGATTCCAAGCTCGCAATGCGTTTTCCCCATGTGTGATTGGCCGCTTCGGCCCGGCGCTGGTAAACCCGGTAGCGCGGCTCATTTAAGGCGCTGGCAACGTGGTCGGAGAACTGTTTTCCGGTCTCAGCCAGATAGATCAATTGCGGATAGTTTCGGAAGCCGGCCACTGGTGTGGAGATAATCGGTTTTCCCACCGCCAAGTACTCGTAAAGCTTCAATGGATTAAGGCTTTCAGTAAAAGGGGTGACACGGTGCGGCACGATCGTGATGTTAAACGATTTCATCAGAGATGGAAGCTCCGGCATCGGGACTTCACCCAAAAGAATGATGTTGGGAATCCGCTTAATTTGCCGGTTAATAGAGACCGGCAGTTGGTTCGGCCCGATCATTACGATCGTGCCGGGTGCAATCTTATTGGCGACGTCCGATAGAAGATCAACGTCCAGACGATCGAGGTGGAGGGTGCCGGTGTAGCCGAGAACCGGTGGGTGCCATCCATGAGACCGCGGATCGGGGGTTTTGCCGTTTGGTGCCGCATAACGCCAGAACTCCACTCCGTTGCGCAGCAGAGCGAGGCGGCTAGACCTTGTTGCCTGCTTTAATTGATATAATCGCTCTGAGCAGACGATCACCAGGTCCGCTTCAGCAAGCATCGAAGCGTCGTCAACTCGCACTCGATCTCTGGCTTTCGCGCTTTGGGCGATCTCGCTCCAGTCATCGGTTATATCGTAGACAATTGCGCTGTGATCGAGCCGCAACGTCAACGGCTGAGCGGACTGGTCATTGACCCATAGCAAAGGTTTGGTATCAAAGTGGAGCGTTTTCAGCGCCCGTTGGACCAGATGGGCGGTAACAGCAATGTTAAATGATCGGCCGGCTGCAATGGAGTTCGGCAGTAGTTTAAGGCTCCTCAACTGATAGATGTTCGAATATCCGGCGATTTTGGCGGGCCGCCCAACATCGGGATAGCGTTGAAAAAAGGTTCCGCACTGCAAGTGAGAGAGGGGGTGGGAAAGATCAAGGGGCGGAGCCAGGAACAAAAATCGAGTGGCCGTATATTTCCGAGCCAGGCCGGATACCAGAAACTGATTGCGACGCCAAACACGGTCCCAAGGCTCCAGTGAGATAAAAACGGTATCGGGAAGATGGAACATCGGTTTATTCATCTCAGTTGAGGTTATCGCATCTTGGTTTAGGACGTGGCCCGAACCGCCCAACGCAATAGTCATAGATTCCTCCCAGAGTGTGCAATAAGCGATGCGACCGGTGCTGAGAACCGATGCGAAATTCCCGCATACCTTCTCTCAGTTGCAAGGCGGCGATCTTCGAGAGCATTCTGACGCTCGCGTGAAAGTTGAGTTTGGCGAACAGTAGATGGTTGCGGGTGTAGTAATAGATAGAATCGGCGGAAGTGGGTTTTAGGGTTGAACCAACCCGATGATAAACGATCGCATCCCGATGGAGTGCCAGTTGCCAGCCGGCTGCGCGGGCACGAACGCTCCAATCCACATCTTCCCAATAGGCGAAGAATCGCTCATCAAAGCCGCCGACGGTTCGGATCGCATGCTCCCGCATAACCAGCGCACAGCCGCTCAGCCATGGCTGATGGGTTAGTATCGCTTCCGGCAATATATTGCGATGCTCCGCCAGCCCCAATCGCTCATCCAGCGCGCTGCCGAGAAACCATGGCTGCGAGGGGACATCGAGCCGATAGATAGCGGGTGAGACGGCCGCTAGTCCAGGGTGATAATCGAGGGTTTCAAAGAGCTGCCTCAAACACCCGGCTGAAATCCGGGCGTCGTTATTCAGGATGCAGATATATCGGGCGCCGGCTGAACAGGCGTAACGAAGGCCGTCGTTCATGCCGCCTGAAAATCCCCTGTTTACTTCATTTTTTAAGATGATAACCTTTGGGAACGTTGCCGTTATAAATTCCAGATTCCCGACTGAAGAGCCATTGTCCACCACAATGACTGAAAAAGTTCCATCCATCTCCAGTGATTTCAAGCAACCGATCGTATCCAGCGGGCGATTATAGTTCAAAATTACCACCCAGCAGGTGGCGGTCTTGATTTCTCCCTTACCAGGATATAGTGTGGAGGTCATGGTCGTCTATCCCCGTGAAGTTGAGCATGTTTCTCAAAGCCCGCCTGATAAATCGTTTCATAGATGGCCGCGATGCGATTCCAATCGTATTGTGGAGCGACCTGCAATCCTAGAACGGCCATTTGTTCGCGGATTCGATCGTTTGTTAACAGTTGGACTAACGCTGGCCCAAGAGCTTCCGGTTTAACGATCCAACCAAGTCGGCCGTTTTGAAGAACTTCAATAGCGCCGGCGTTTGGAGTGCTGATAATGGGAGTCCCGCTGGCCATTGCCTCAATGTAAGGAACTCCAAACCCTTCGTAGCTGCTTGCCGAACAGAGAACCCAAGCACGCCGGTACAATTCGGCAAGATATTCTTCCGATATTCGACTGAAGACGCGCACCTTATCCGATTCAACCGCATCTTCACAAACCATCCAAAGTTCTGCATTTGGGTAGCTCGACTGTACGTAATCTCGAAATGCCTTGAGCACTATCCAGCCCCGCTTACGCCATCCTAGTGTGCCAACAAATAAAACGGTAGGTTGGGATGACTTGGCGCCGTCCGGATGAAAGCGCTCCGTATTGACTCCGCATGGGACGACTCGGCGACAAGGTCCGAAGTGTTTGGAAGTAACCTTGGAGATGGTGACTGCTTCATCCGCTACCCGGACGGCAACTTGCTCGGTGAACGCGAGCAGCAGCATCCGGATCTTCTCCTTTAAGCCAGGAATATAGCGCGCCTCCGAAAGGCAGGAACCCAGCAGTGTCCGTAAGTGAAACGGCAAATATCGCTTCGAGGTTCGTTTGAGACAGTAGTCATCGGTAAAGGCATGAAGTATGTCGTAATAATGGTAATTGAATGCCCGCAGGCGGAAAGCGAACTGAAATGTGCGAAGGCGGCTGCCGGTTGAAATTCGGAGGACTTCATAGCGCGCATCGGGTGGAGGCGGACAGGGGGAGATAACGGTTACCTGATGTCCGCGTTGCGCCAACGTGTTGGCCAGACCGTGGGCCTGATATCCAACGCCGATCTTACTGCTGTATGGTAGATAGAGAGAGATTATCGCAATTTTCACGACTGTAACTGCTTTACTCGAATTTCGCGATACTTAAATCAACTATGGGTACTGACGGTAACCATTCAAATTGTATTTTTTGAGATGGCTAGACCTCTTCTGAGCCGATGGTGTCAACCGGCTGTTTTCCCTTTGCCCCGGCGATCCATTGGATCAATTTACCGATTGGGGAGCGGTTGGAATTGCGGCGGGCATACCAGATGCTATCCCAAACCTCAACCTGACCGCACATTTTCCGCACCGCCCGCTTCACGCTGCTGTCATGATAGTCATGGCCCGAGATCAACCCACCGGGCCGAAGCCGTGGAAGCCACGTTTGCAGATCGGTAAGCACCGAATGGTAATCATGGGAGGCGTCAATAAAAACCCAATCCAGCGATTCGTTCTCGAATTTCGCAGCCGCATTCTGTGAAGACATCCGCAATACAACCCGGATTAATTCAATGGGCTCCGTATTTCGCAAAAACTCCTGATAGATCGCCTCACCGTTTTCGATGGGGGTGGTTGGGGATGCCCCCGCTTGTTGATTTGGTGCGCCGGTGAAATGGTCCACGCAAAAGAGCTGCACACCCGGTGTCCGAATCAAACCTCCGCCGATCGCCAGCGTGCTTCGTCCCTTCCAGCAGCCCAATTCCACCACTCTTGCCCCCTCCGGTAGCTCGGCGGCAGCCTCAAAAAGAAGCTTAAGCTCAACCGGTCTCATCCACCCATCAATGGATTCGGCTTTTTGAAGCCATTGATCTTTTGTCCAAAAACCATAACTATCTCGATCCGCCACTTTATTCCTCCTATGTCGGGCATAAGAAGCGAAACTCATCGTGAGGATCATTACCGTTTCGATATAAATTATATTATTCTGAATTCAGAAAAATCCTGCCTGTAAATGTTAGGTTGCACTATTTCGCATGGCCAAACTCAAGAAAGAGTTCAGTTCTGTGGTAATCACATTATGGTCTCATTCCTGTTCTACCAATCGGACTGTACCCTCCCCCTGCCCCCTCCCTAAATTTTAGGGAGGGGGATCGAGGGGGTGGGTTTAATAGCCGATTTCTCCATAAAATTACCAGAAAACTGAATTGTTACTACCTCAACTCCGATAAATTGAGGGTCGTGCACTTCAATGCCGGCCAGTGATCGCGCAAGAATGGGTGGAAATTCCTCATTTTCGGCCAATCTCGATCGGATTTGCGCCATACCCGTTTCAGATATCGCCGGCCGTTGAATTGATGGGCATGTCCCCAGCACTGCAACTTGGTTCGCAGATTCTCTTCGGTGCGGGCCCAGGAAAAATGCCATATTGCTTGATCCGGCCGAATTGCCGTTATCGGAATGACCTGAGGATCGGAAAGTGCGTCATCGGTAGCCAGCAAATTGTGTTGTGGTTCAGGCGTGATAAAGCGCAATCGGGTCGCTTTTACCCAGCGCGCCAGTTCTAACTGGACGCCGGGCCGAACTGCGATTGCGCCCTGAAAACTGTATGAGGGCTCTCCGTTTTTGCCACAAACTTCCAGGAATTGAGAATCGGAGAGTTGCCGGAAAAGGGTCCGCATCGGCCATTCAATCGCGCTCGCTCCAAGTCGGTCCGCCATCATCAATGCCGATTGAATGGCATCGGGGTCAGGCAGCACCTCATCGTTATCAAGCTGAATGACCCAATCGGCGCCTGATCCGGCTTCTGCGAGACCGGCCTGCCTCATTTTGGTTTCCACCTCAAGCGGCGACAACTCGCGGCAGTGAAATGGAGCGGAAAGCCATTGAACTTTTTTTTCGGTATCGCAGCGCTGAAGGGTCTCTCGGGCTGGCGAAATATCAATGGGGCAACCGGTAAATCCACGGCCGTTTTCGTCATAACAGGCGGTAAGCCAGTTAATGAAAGGGTAGTAGGCGCGCAGCGAGCGCTCGAGCCAGGCATCATCCGCCAGTAACAGATAGGCATTAACGATCATTGATGGGACATGCCATTTCGGTAAAGTCTTCGATCTCAATCGGACGGAGCGAGCGGTTTAATTGATCGCAACTGCGGGTGGTTGAGCCGATTTTCATCAAGCGCTCCGGTTTGATCACCTCTCGCAGCACTCCGCTCAACGCTAAGCCGCATATATAGAACCCAATCGCCAACCCGACCTTCGCCCCTAGATGAAGAGATGGCAGAATCCAGAAAACCGACCCCGCGATCAAACCAGCCAGCGGAATTTTCAGCAACCGGGGAGCCGCCCGCATAAGATAATTTTTCGATGGAAAGCCGATAACGGCTAACCCCAATGCGATGGTCTGAGTGCCGGCCGTTATTGCCGCGGCGGCCGTAAACCCGAAACGCGGAATCAAAAACCAGTTTGCGGTGACATTAAATGCCACCAGCACTGCGCTGATGCCCGCGACCCACCGTTCCCGATCATAAACCAGTAAAATCTGGAAGGCCAACGGGGTAAAAAACATGGTAAATTCAGCCACCGCCAGCCAGACGAGCGCTGGGGTGGCCGGCGCGTAGCTCGGTCCAAAGAAGAAGATTAACATCGGCCCAGCGCAGCCGGTAAATATCAATAACAGTGGGACCGCCAGTATCAGTAGGGCTTGGGTGGAGCGGTAGATGATCCGATGGAAATGCTCACGGTCAAACCAAACTGACGAGGCCAGCGCCGGATAGACGGTAAGCATAATGGCGCCGGGGATGAAGCTAAAGGATTCGGTAAGGCGGTAGGCGGCGCCGTAATAACCAACCTCCGTAAGGCCGCGCACCATTCCAAGGTAAAAGACATCAAACCGATTATAAAGCTGAGCCGCGAAGGCTGAGGCGGCGATCGGCAGCGCCGAGCGGATTAATAGTCTCTGATAGGGTTTGTAAAAATGAAAATCGGGTATTAGAAAGCGAAATACCTGGCGGCCCAGTACGAGTTGAAACGACAAACCGAGGCAACATTGGGCTAAGACGAGCTGGCCGATACTGGCTTTTAAATGGATTAAAATCAACAAACCGGACAGCACACTTATCGTGGCGGCCAGCGAGTAGACTTGAGCCAAATGAGATTTCATCTCCACCTGGCATGCGACTGATAGTAGCGATGCTACCGATCCCCAGCATGAAAGCGAGGAGAGCATAATCAATCGGCGAACCGCTGACGGGTAAGGCAACAGAAAGGATGCCGTAATTAACAACAGGGCAGATAGAATAGCCAGCATAACCTTGAGCAGGATGGCATTGCCGAAAAGCTGTGAACGACCGCTGTCAGAACGAGCCAGCTCGCGAGCAACAACCACATCGAGGCTGAAATCCGCCATGGTTCCGAAAAAACCGGCAACTACAAAGACCTCCGACCAAACCCCGTACTGCTCGGGAGAAAGGTATCGTGCGATCTCACGCAGTGTATACAGAGCTAACAACTTTTGGGCAAGGCTTCCAATTAAAATAGCCCCAATGTTACTCGTTAAGGATCGAGAACTATATTTCTGCGCTGACTCCATGTGTCAAAGTCACCATTGATTCTTTAATAAAAAAGCCGTAAGCCCATAAAGGCAAGAGAGCTGAGGGGGCCGTAAATGTTTTGCCAATCAAAAGGCCTGCCCTTCGCCGGGATGTAGAGCGTATCGCCGGCTGAGATCACGATCCGGTTGATATTTTTGCCATCCCGAAGCAGGCGATCTAAATTTAGGCGGTTTACGGTCATCGCATTGGTGGCGGAATCTTTATGTAGGAGAAATGATCGGGACAGATCCGCATCCGGTAAATGGCCGCCGGCGCTGGCCAGCGCCTCCAGAACCGTTACCGTTTGCTTCGAATGAAGCGGATAGGCGGCGGGATGTACAACCATTCCAATGACGAGGTATTTGGCCTTCACTTCAGGTAGTACCAGCGTGTCGCCATTTTTAAGCGTGAAAGTGGTGATTGGCGCCAACGAGCGATCCGGCTGAAGGAGAGGTTCCAGATCAATGTGAAATTTTTCATGTCCGCGCTGAATATATGTCTCGGAGAGCGAAGCCAGAGGTGTTGCTCCTCCAGCCTCCGCCAATAGATCGGTGACGGTGGTTGAGCCATTGATGGGGTAACTACCGGCACGAACAGCCTGACCGATGACGTTTGCGGTCGGATTTATCCGCTCGATTTTTTCAATAATCAACAAATCGCCGTCATGGATTGGGGGGTTGTTGACGCTGGCGGGTTTAGAAATGGCCTGCGGCAGATCAAGATGCACGATCTGATTCTGATCACGGATAAGGCTGGATTTGGCGTCTTGGAATGGAATGGCCAGCCCACCGGCTGAAGCAAGCAAATCCAGTAACCGTTCATCTTTATGGATTGGATACGTTCCTGGTGATTGCACCGACCCAATCACTCGCGCGGTGTGCGCTTTCATCTCCTTTAGATTTATCAGCACCGTTGCGTTGTTGAAGGTACGGTTTAGATTGGACTGAATTTGGGATTCAAGCTGCTTAATCGTCAAGCCTTTTGCGGCGATAGTCCCAATGCTGGGAAATGAAAATGCCCCATCGGGATCAACCGTTACAACCCGATTGAGATCATCATGATTTTCAACCGTAATTTCCAGCACATCGCCCGATCCTAGCCGGTAGGAATTTTCGCTTTGTGGTGTGGGTGCATTTTCAGAGCGGGCAGGGGAAGCGCATAATATAATGAGCAGCAACGCCAAATACTTCATGGTTTATGCTCCGAATGGGGTGGATTATCGTCGGTGGCCATTAATTCATCGTTTCGTTGAGTTACGACCGCAGTATCGGTGACGACACCAATCCGATCCGCTTGATAATCCTTCAATAATCCAAGGCAAATCCCCAGAAACAGACCGAGTCCGATTGCGGTTGCCATCACCTGTGAACGATTCGGCCAGAATGGGGTGGCTGGAGTTGTGGCCGGCTGTATGATGCGGGCGATTGCAGGTTGCGCCTTTGCACTGATATTCAGGTTGATCACTTCCTGGGAGAGATTATTAAAAGTTGTGGTGGCGGTGACTTTATCCCGCTCGATTCGCTCCAATTCCGATTGCCAGTCCGCCAAGCGGCCTATCTTTTCACGCAATTGAGCGATGATGGCGGTCAACTGATTCAGAGAGGCGCTGCTTTCAGCCAGCTTGGATTTTAAATTTTGAATCGATCGGGCGAGCGCGATGCGCTCGGTATTGGAGGATCGAGTGGTGATGGCAACCAGTGCAGGTTCATGCTTCAACCGAGCGCGCAATGCGATAATGCCGGCGTCTATCGTCTGGATTTTAACGTGATTTGGCTTGTAAAGCACCAGGAGCTCTTTGCGATCGGTTTCCAACTGGGCGAGTTGCTCTCGAAGTTCATTGATTTTAGGGTTACTTCGTTTGGTGGTGGATTGGATGGTTTGCGGTGTTCGGCTAAGCTGCTGTCGGCAGCTCTGTAAATGAGCCTGGAGGCCAGCAACCTCATGGGTAAGTTCATTACGGCGTGCACCCAACTGCCCCAACTCAATTTCGCGCTGCTCTTGTTCAGCGTTCAAATCGGCGATTTGGTGTTTTCGTTTAAATTGAGCTTCGGCCCTTTCCGCTCTCAAAAGTTTTTGAAGAGCGCTGTCTTGCAGGCGGGCGGCAAAATCTCGTGCCTTGAGCAGTTCGGAACGACGGTAGTTTGCCGATCGAAGTAGGTAGAGGTTGGCCAGCGTTTGCGCCGCTGATTGCGCATGATCGGCATTCGATGCATTCGCTTTGATGGATAATACGTCGGTATTTTTAACTTGGGCGATTTGATAGTGGACATTGCGCTGCTTAAGGTGTAATTTGCTCAACGCCTCATTTTGCAGGGTGGGATTGATTATCTCCTCCACTTGGGTGGCCACATCGTGACCGGCCGGTGCGGCAAACAGACCGCTCAGTGGACTATTTGCGTTGGCCTGCATCCATGCAGCATGATTGCCCTCGGTTAGCAGGCGAACTTCGGACTGGTAGCGGGTTGGGATGAACAGCAGCGCAACGATCGCAATACACGTCACCGACGCGGCTGTCTTCAGTATGAGGGCGCCGCGGCTACGAATAAAGCGGCGCAAATCGCCCCCACTGGCGGTATATAGCGGTGAATCCCACGGCATTCGGTATCTACTCTACTTTAAGCAACGGCAGGACTGCAGTTTTACTGTTAATCCAGATGCCAAATTGGAACTACCTCGTATTGTTGCATAATTCGTGCCAATTCCCATCCCTCACCACCGGCATTTTCACCGAATATCATTAGCTGGTTCACCTAAAAATAAGGAATATATTCAGTAAGAGCCATTCTATCGAGCTACCGATTCAATCAAGCGTGATAGAAATCGGACCGTGGTGCATCCTTTACGTTCGCGAAAATTTGAGGGAGAGCTGCTTTTCTTTTTACAAATGGCTAATTCAGGAACCGGTGCCGGCGAAGCGAGCGCCAATCCGGACAACAAAAAACATTCCTCGCTGCCACCAGGGAGCTCAATGCAGAAGGATAAAATTACAGCCGCTAGCGTTATGGGTGCGCTGCTCGGCCAGCGGCTAATTGACGCCGGTTTGATCGGCGAAGAGCAGCTTGGAATTGCGCTGGATAAGGCGCGAACGCACGGTGGTTTTTTAGGTGATACGCTGGTACAACTCGGATTTGCCACCAGCGAAAGAGTTGGTCGTTTACTTTCGCAGATCATCAATGTTCCCTATGTTGACCTCTCCGTTTATGCGATTGATCCGGAAGCGGTAGCGATGATAAACGAGAGCTATGCCCGCCAGAATCGGGTTCTGCCGATCAGCAAGCGGCCTGGACAGCTCATCGTTGCAATGACTGACCCGCTGAATGTCTCGATTTTGGACGATCTGCATCTGATGACCGGGCTGCGTATCGTTCCAACATTGAGTCTTGAGGTGGATATTCAAGGGGCCTTTGCCAGGGCATACGACAGCCGCTCCTCCGCCGAAATGGTATTGCGCGAGATTGAAGCCAACGCCGTCGAGATGGAGATTTCGACCGACGAATTGGTGACAATGGCCGAAGACGCGCCGATCGTCCGATTGGTTAACTCGGTCATCAGCGGTGGAGTAAGCGCAAAAGCCAGCGATATTCATATCGAGCCTCAGCGGGAAAATGTCCGAGTTCGCTACCGAGTGGATGGAGTTTTATATGAACAGATGACGGTACCTTCCGCTCATCATCCGGCCGTTGTCTCTCGAATCAAGATAATGTCGGGACTAAATATCGCTGAACGTCGCCGGCCGCAAGATGGACGGCTTATCTTTTCCGAAAACGGGCCGCGATATGAGATGCGGGTTTCTACCTTGCCATCCATTTACGGGGAAAAGGTAGTGCTTCGGATTTTGGACCAAACCGGAATCATCGTGGCGCTGGACCGGTTGGGTTTCTTACCGGAACAGATGGAAAACTTCGAGGCGTTCATTCGCCGCCCGCATGGAATGATACTGGTAACCGGGCCGACCGGCGCCGGCAAGAGCACAACGCTTTACGTCGGCCTCAATACAATCAATGATTCGGAGCGAAACATCGTTACGATAGAGGACCCGGTAGAGTATCAGTTGCCGGGAATCACGCAGGTTTCGGTAAATCATCGAATTGATCTGACGTTTGCGACCGGGTTGCGCTCCATCGTAAGGCAGGACCCGGATGTAATTATGGTAGGGGAAATCCGGGATCGCGAGACGGCTGAAATTGCGGTTCAAGCGGCGCTGACGGGGCATCTGGTGTTTTCAACGCTGCACACCAACGACGCTCCTGGAGCAATCATTCGACTTGAGAATATGGGCATTGAGCCGTTCCTGATCAGCTCTTCAGTGCTTGGGGTTATCGGCCAGCGCCTGCTTCGGTTAAACTGCACTCACTGCCTGGTGGATGACGCGCCCAATGAAGGGCTTATTCAGTTGCTTGAGATACGGCCGGATCAATTATCGAGAGCGAGTCTCAAGCGCAGTAAAGGGTGTTCGCGGTGCAGCAATCGAGGATATAAGGGCCGAATTGCGGCGTTTGAAGTGATGCCGATGGATAGCCGTCTGCGGCGCCTCGTTTTGACGAATGCGGATGGCACCATTATAAAACGCGCAGCCATCGAATCCGGTATGCGGACGATCCGGCAGTCCGGGGTCGAGCATGCGCTCAGCGGGTTGACCACCCTGCAGGAAGTAGCCAGAACGCTCATCAGCGATACCGACAAGGAAGAAGAGGTGAGCGTTCACGAGATATTGAGCGCAGCATAAGGGGAAAGATATGCCAGCCTTCAGTTACGTCGCTCGGAATAAATCCGGTAAATTGGTTCGCGGATCAGTCAGTGGGACTGACGAGCGCGACGCGAGGGAACAGCTCCGCCGCAATAACCTCTACGTCACCACCATTAAGCCGCAATCTCAATCATCATCCGGACTGCTTTCCTTCAATCGGAAACCGACCCTCAACGATCTGGTGATCATGAGCCGGCAGCTTGCAACGCTAGTGCGGGCGGGCATACCGTTGGTCAGCAGCGTGCACGCCCTTATCGCGCAAACGTCCAATCAAAAATTAAAGCAGGCGCTTCAGGATGTGCACGTTAATATCACGGCCGGGATGCAGTTTCATGAGGCATTGGGTAAATATAGTCAATACTTTCCGGAGAATTTTCAAAACCTGGTCAGAGCCGGTGAAATCGGCGGAACGCTGGAGGAGATGCTGGAGATTGCGGCGCGCCAGCTCGACAGCGAGCAGCAGCTTCGCGAGAAGGTGAAGTCGGCGTTCGTCTATCCGATCGCGGTTGTCTTCACCGCATTCGGAGTCATAACGTTTATGTTAACGGTCGTGGTACCGGTTTTCGCCCATGTCTACGCTCAGTTTCATGCCAAGCTGCCGCCACTCACCGAAATGTTGGTTCTATTAAGCGCCTGGATACGCCAGTATTGGTACCTCATCGTTGGGGGCATTTTTGTAGCGGTAAAGGCGTTTAAAAAGTTTCACGATACTCCCAAAGGAAAGATCATCGTTGATCGCTGGAAATTAAAGCTGCCCGGCTTGGGTAAGCTCACCCGCAAGATAGCAGTAGCCCGCTTCACCCGCACATTAGGTTCTATGGTTGCAGCCGGCGTGCCGATCGTATCCGGCTTGCAGACGGCTGCAAGAGTTTGCGGCAACAGTGTCTTCAGCGAAGTCGTCGCCGATGCGATAAAGAAAGTTTCAGAGGGGTCTTTGCTCTCCCAGCCATTGGAACAATCGGGTGAGTTTCCACCGCTGGTAACTCGCCTGATCGCGGCAGGGGAGGAATCGGGAAACCTGGATATGATGCTGGACCAGATCACCGAGTTTTTTGATCGTGACATCGAGTTTACGGTCGGCGTATTGACGCGGTTGATGGAGCCGGCTTTGACCGTGGTACTGGGATTTATCGTCGGCTTCGTGCTATTGGCGCTCTATATGCCGATCTTTAACCTGTCAAAGGTGTTGCGCCGATAACGGCTCAGCCTATAAAGCTACTAATAAGCGAAGAGCATCTACACCTTTGCGGCGGGAGTCTGAATGGTATAGCCCGATTACCAATGGAAGTGTGGATTAAGGCTTCGCCCGAATCGTGAGGTGTCTT
This sequence comes from bacterium, assembly GCA_021842405.1. GTDB lineage: Bacteria > Armatimonadota > Chthonomonadetes > Chthonomonadales > JAMCWF01 > JAMCWF01. The sequence goes on along the minus strand of JAKBZR010000002.1, from coordinate 39,100 downwards.
TCGCCGGCACTACAGCCAAAAGTGAGGATTAAATGACCCGATTTCATTTGAGTTTTATCTCCGTGCTCCAGGCCGGTTATCCGAGCGGTTTGGTGGGCTGGGCAGGCGATGGTGAGTGTTTCGCCTGGAGATGCCGGTTTTACTGACAAGTAGAGAGATTGGCGGATTAACTTTATGGCATCCAACCGGACGTCCTCCGATGCATTAAGAAGCAGTGGTGTGCGCAGTTGGTCTCCTGATTTAAACGTAAAATCACCGCCGCCGGGCGGTAAAATCAAAGAGCCGATCGGTTGTTTGCCTTGAAAGACACTGACCGGTTGCCCTTTGCCTTGAAACGTTAGGTTATACCGGTAATTGTGCCAATTCAAATTGCTGATCCGGCCGCCCGACCCCAAGATTAAGCGAGGGGAAATTCGAAAGTGTGCCGGAGTCATATTGATTCCAAACTGCCCCTTGTAGATCGCGGCCAATAGCCCCCAGGAATCCCAGATACGCCCCGCATTGCCCGAGTTTCGATCGGTTTGTCCGAGTGACGCCCCCTCTCGAAAAGGCATTGCAGACAACCGATAGTCCGCCATCAGGCGGTTAAACACATAATGTGCCAATGGATCGTGAAGATGGATCCGATCCAATACATCCCAGCCAGCAATCCAAGGCAGCCATTGGTTGAGCATGTGTGGCTCCGGTTGGACGGTATAGGCGTCAGGGCAGACGCTGGATTGATAGATGTAGCGGCGATGTGCATCCAAGTATTGCAGAATTGAACGGGCCTGGCCTCTATTTTGACATAAGCCCACACCGATCGCGACCAGGTTGCCGCTGGTTTCCGGCGGCATAATTTGGCCGGTCGGCGTTCGCCATCCGATATAATACCCATGTTGCGGGTCCCACAAACCGCCCTTAGAGATATCCTGGTTTGCGGCTGAACGGATACGCTCGGCGATCACGTCATAACGATCGGCCGCAACGGGGCTATGAAGCCAGCGCAGCAGGGAAGAGAGATGCCTCAAACCCTCGTAACAGACCGCCGCCAGGTAGGTCTGCTCCCCCTTGATCAAACCCATATCGGGCCAGGTGTCGCAATTCGGTTTAACAACCGGCAGTCCATTGGAATCGAGCAGATTTCCGATCGCGTTACCGGCTCGAACGAGAGCGGGGATATCTCTCCACAGGAATTTACGGTCACCGGTTCGGGAGGTGTAAAGGTAGGCCATATCAATGAGGTAGGCCATCGCGTCTTCGTTGCCGTAGGCCGCTTCGCCGTGGGTGTCAATCCAGGTGGGAACCCAGCCATCCGACCTGCACCGCTCGGCGAAAGCAACTATCTCATTCCGCAGTAAACTTAACGGAGCACTGCCGGCAACGATGGAGGCGCTCATCCAGCCGTGCGCGATGTCTCGGATCCAGCAGGCGCTGTAGGCGTTCATCATCCACTGAGGCATGCCGGGCGCCAGTCGCGCAGCGGTCGCCTGCAATGTCACAGTGGTGGACCGCTTGCTATTCGGTGTAGTTAGTGCAAATGCTCGTGCGGTTCCGATGATCGAGGTCCAAAAAATAAACCGCTCGGCGGTTGGGTCAAAGGATGAAGTGGTCGCTTTCAAAAGGTGAAGGGACGGCACATCGCCCCTCCAGCCCGCATAGACCACGATTTTTTGGTTGATTATGGCGCCCTTTGGTAGGGGCTGATTCGGCTCCAACTCTTCACCAAAAAAGCCGGAATGAGTGGTCGTTCCGCTTAATGCAACTACCCGCACGCCTTGGACCGGCCCGTAATGCACCAGCAGCGTTTGATTGAGATCGTGTTTGGAAACGATCCCGGCAAGCGGCGCCGAACTATCGTGCAGCAACACCGGCCCGCGCCCATCATTTAAGACACAACCCTTCTTCCCACCAAAGAGGACACAGGAGTTGCCTATATCTCTTGTAAGCCGTGCGATATAGGCGCCGAACGGCTTGGAAGATGCCGAGCGCAACAACTGGAGCGATCGCACAATGGTAAAATCTGGTTTTCCAGGCGAGATCGTTATCGTATCGGTCTCGCGAAGTTGAGGCTGTGGTGATCGGTTGATCGTGCCTACGGTGAAATTAGGCTGCCCCGTTGTATGACCCAAAAGCGCCGGTTTGCATTCAAGCTCGTCAAAAGGCCCGATTCGGAGAGATACTTGGGCGCCTTCTCGAATGATTTTAGTCGGTACCGGTGCCGACGCGCCGACAACATCAAGCGGCCCCATACCGCTGTCCCGAGCCAGCAGTTGAGGGCCATATACGGCTGCTTTGCCGCTCGCATCCAGGCAAAGCAGCGAGAGGCGAGCATGCCGTCGGTCGTATCGGATGAGGAGATAACGATTTTCTAATGCGATGACGCCGTCTTGCTGGCGGATTGTCACTTTCCCCGGCGGATATGATTTCGGGCGATAGAGAATGAGATGAACATCCGCCAGCCCCAACCAGGCATACCCGTTCGCGGAGGCGCCATCGGCTGCTCTTAAATAGACTTTTTGTCCCACAAAGGGCTGTAAGTTCCATTTATACCATGAAAATCCGTCGGAATTGGGCGGAATCGCTGAAAGCAGCACGCGACCGGTCTTCACATCAACCAATTGAACCACGTTATGCCCAATCTTGGCGTTGCCGGCGTATCCGTTCAGCAAAAAATATAGGCAAGATGGACCCACCAGAAATGGGGAAGAGCGCAGAACACCACGAGCCTCTTCACCGCCAACCCTCGATTCGGCGTGGTACTTGCCGATTGAGTTGACGCGAGGCTCGTTCGTCACTCCCCAGGCATCTCCGATGATATGCCAGTCATCGAGACCATGATTGAATCTTCCGTTCGGTATCCCTTGCGCCCAGACGCACAACTCGGCGCAAAGGAATAACCCTGATCCCAACCATCGCCATGATGAAATCCGCCTCATTTAGGCTCCACCCTTATCTCGGTTCGATACATATTATCGTCAATCCAGCGGATACCCGCATCAACCATACCAATCCTCCAAATCATCTTGCCGGCATGCTCCATTTTTATATAGCCGGTAATTGTAGCGGTTTGTCCGGGTTCAAGTGGATGACTCAGGCCCCAGAAATAGGGCCAGCTTCCACCGGTCCGTTCCGAATCCACCCGCAAGTAGATGGAGCCAGGCACCTCTTGATAGCCAAGGTCGTAAAACGTCTTATCTTCATCGTAGGTAAACCCGTCACCGGGCTGACGCGGCTCCAGCGCAAAGTCGGCACTGTTTTTCACCGTAAACTCTACCTTCAGCCGATCACCGACCTTCAACACAGTCGGCGAGAAATGGGCTGCGATAATGTGAGGCACTTTATCCGCCGGCACATCTACCGCAATCGGCATCGGCCATGATTCCCACTTACCGGAACGAACGATGAGATTGAAGCTCACGCTCGATAGGCGATGAGCCGGCGCTTTGAGCGTAATACGGCCAGCGGTCGTATCCAGGATATCGGCGGGATTGCCATTGAGTGATACGTTGGCTTTGCCGTTCCGAGCTACCAGATTTCGTCCCTTGACCTCTACGGTTGCACCCAGTGGTGCCGGATTGGGCGCGATTTCAGTGATAATCGGTAATCCCCTTGGAACCCGGTAGGGCACCTTAATTGAATCGTTGATTCCGTCGGCCGTCCACACTCGAACTTCAACCCTTGAACGGTAGGGCAGGTTCCAAAGGTCCATCGGCAACCAAAATGTAACCGTATTTTCATTCCACTGAGTGACTTGGGCCGGTATCGCTTCAACCTCAATCAAAGGGGGTATTTCAACGGAGCTTAAGTGGATTCCTTTAAGAGTGACGAGCCAACCAATACCGGATGGGGCGGGAGTGATCCGTTCAATGGATATTTTCATAGTTCTGCCATGTTTCGTGATGATTTCATTGTGTTGCTGAATGGTTGGGCTGTTGGGATCGGCCTGTATGAACTGAAATTGAGCGAGGCTGCCGACATAATCCCGATTGCCGGTAATGGTCGCCGGAGTATCGCTGAGATAGATCGGCCGCCGGCTGTTTACAAAAAGGTTATTATGAATGGTGTAGGGGCCGGATGGCGTATTGTCCCTGCCGGTGCGACGAAGCAGAATCTGAATTTGATTCGGATCATGGCTGTTGCCGAAGATGTTGTCTTTAATGAGGTCGTGCTGTCCGGCCTCAATCTCCATTCCGCGGGTGGTGTTGTTCATCACAATGTTTCCGATAACCTGGTTCCAGCGGCTTAGTCCCAACCAAAACCCATAGTGGCTGTTGGAGCAGTTGTTACCGATAAAGACGTTGTTGTCGCATAGGTCGGCTTCGATTGCGTTATTGGGGCTGAATGAGCAGTCGCAGTTGATGACCCGATTCCCGTTGCTGGCGTGAAGCGGCGGCACCGTAGTCCCTGGAGTTACCGGCCCTTCATTGGCGCGAATGAACAGCCCGTCTCCACCATACCGTAGATCACAATCACGGATCGTGTTGTCATTGGAAGCATGTTCGATCAGCACCGCCGCCGAATCGTAGGTTTGCCATCCCGTTAGTGCCTGCCATAATTTCCCTTCACCGGTCGTGCACCAGATCGCTCGATTTCGTTGAAAGGTGTTTTTAGAGGAGAGCCAGAAGTGCACGCCCCAGTTATTGCAATAGGAGAAATCGGAATCCTCGATCACGTTAGAATCGGAGCGTACCAGGTCAATTCCATCCCATTGATGCTGCGCGGTCACGTATCGGATCAGGCAATTCTGAGAATCCCGCAATAAAATACCGCCGCCGTTATTGTCCTGCGGCTCCCGGCCGCTTTCATCAATGATGGTGCCCGGCGGCAGATCACGATTGCGGCTGATATTGCAGCCCTCAATTCGAATATGATCGCTGTGCTCGACCGCCACTCCCCATTTGCAGCTTGAAACGCTCACATTCTTAATCAGCACGTTGGAGGCGTTGCTGATGTGGATACCGATCCCTTTGCCGTTACCTAGAATTTGAGCGCCGTTAAAATCAATCGTGAGGTTATGGCCGGTAACGATGATCATCCCATCGCCGCTATCGCTAAGCCGGTAAACCGCTTTCTTCACCGTTGCGGACCGCTGAATCTCGATGCCTGATTTCAATCGAATAGAGGCACTTGCCGGCTGAAAGCCGGTTAAAAGCAAGAGCATGCCTGCGATCAGTAGGGCAATTGTTAGCTCGAAGCGCATTATTTCACTCCTTATTTAATGGAAATGATTCCGGTTCAATTGCCGAAATCCGAGTTAACCTTTTAAGCCGGTCAGTGCGATGCCCTGCACGAAGAAGCGCTGTGTGAACAGGAACACCATCAAGACCGGAAACAGCACCAATACCGATGCGGCCATCTGTAGCGGCCAATTGGTATTGCCGAAAGAATCTTTAAACAGGGATAGACCGACCTCCAGCGTTCTCATTCCGGTGGTGCTGGTGACCAGCAGCGGCCAGAAAAAATCGGTCCAGGTGGAGATAAAGGCAAAGGCGCCCAGCGTTGCGAGGGCAGGACGGGAGAGGGGCAGCGCTATTCTCCAGTAGATCGAAAGATCGCCGCAGCCGTCCAAACGCGCGGCGTCATCTAAATCTTTGGGCAGCGTGATAAAAAATTGCCGCAGTAAAAAGATGCCGAACGCGCTGGATATGCCCGGAATGATGAGCGCCCAATAGGTGTTTAACCAGCCAAAAGAGCGAACGATGAGAAACGCCGGGATCATCGTCACCTGTCCCGGTATCATCATCGTTGCCAAAAACAGGAAGAAGAGCAGATCCCGCCCCGGAAAATGGAGGCGCGCAAAGCCATAACCGGCCAGCGAGCAAATCGCCAGTTGCCCGAACACGACGCAGACCGCAACCAGCAGGGTGTTCCAGAAGAAACGAACAAACGGCGCCGCGTCCATCGAAAATACGACCCGATAGTTTTCCCAATGCCAGACTTTGGGTATCAGGTGCGCAGGGCTTGGCAGGTTGCCATGCGATGGATGCAGCGAAGCGATCACCATCCATACAAATGGAATGACGGTAAACAGCGCGATCGTGATCATCATAAAATAGCTCAAAAATGGAACCACCGGAAAATGGCGTGCTTTGGCACGGACGTTCATTGCAAGCTGTACTCCTCCATTCGGCGGCTGACAATCCGAAATTGCAAAATGGTGACCGCTAGAATTACGAGAAACAGGACGTAGCTTTGCGCGCTGGCCATACCCATGTGAAATTGACGCCAGGCTTCCGTATAAATGTGATAACCGACCACGTCGGTCTTCCACATCGGGCCGCCTTGAGTCATCATATAGATCGGCGTGAATATCTGGAAGGCATTGATGCTGGATGTGACCAAAATAAAAAAGGTCGTTGGCAATAATAATGGGAATGTGACGTGGCGAAACACCGCCCAGCGGCCGGCTCCATCCACCTCAGCCACCTCATAAAAGGATTCCGGTATGCCGGTTAAGCCGGCCAAAAACAGGATCATTCTGGGGCCGAGGCCAATCCAGATGCTCATAAAAACGAGCGCCGGCATCGCCCATAATGGGTTTTGAAGCCAGTCAATACCGGCCAACTGGTGAAAGCCGATCGTTTTGAGCGCCCAATCCATCAGCCCAGTTTCAGGCAGGTAGATGAACGTCCAGACCATTGAGATGGCGACCGTAGAGGAGACGGCCGGCAGGTAGTAGATGGTTCTAAAGATGGACATTCCTCGCAATCGCTGGTGAACCAATATCGCGACGCCCAGCGCAGCCACCATTCCCAGCGGAACGCTGGCTATCGCGTAGTAAGTTGAGTTCCACATCGCGTTCCAGAAGAGCGGGTCATGCAACAAGTTGATGTAATTTGAGAGACCGACGTAGGGCTTGTCGGCTTTAAGCACATCCCAGCGATGGAGTGAAAGATAAAAGGCGAAACCGATTGGAAAAAGGATGAATAGGGCTAGATGACAAAAAGCGGGCAGGACAAAGAGGCCACCATTGCTCGGCTGTTTGATTTTCCTGGCCGAGGAATCCATTGAAGTAGGCTTACATTGTAAGCTATTCATTGGCCGCCAGCTCCGCATCGGCGCGCTTGGCCGCGCTCCTCAACGCTTGGGCAGGCGGGACGTGGCCAACCAGCACCTCATCCATCATCTCGGTACCGATATCCTCAATGATGTCGTAATTTTCAACTTTTGTTCCCCATGGTGCAACTCCATATTTCACGTTTTTCAGGAATTCCGGCTCCAGCGGGTTGGAAGCCCGGCGCTCCTCCGCCACTTCACGATTGGCCGAGATGCCGATCCCAAGCTGCGCATTGTGCCGCTGCACAAAGGATCCCGACATAAATTTCACATATTCCCAGGCGACGCGGGGATGTTTGCAGCCGATCGTGATGGCATATCCGCTCTCATAAATCACGGTTACCCGCCGCTTGTTTTGCGGAAGGCCCACCACTCCGACATCTTTCATTGAGATGGTCTCGCTGGCGCGTATCGGTACGATGTCCCAATGGCCGCTGATCGTCATCGCGACCAGCCCGGATGAAAACGGGTCGGCGCCTTGTGCTTGTGCGACCGATAGAGAGGGCGCCAGGTGGTCATTGACCAAGTTGGCAAAGAACTGCACTGCCTGGACGGTTGCTTCACTATCTAAATACCCGCCGGCTCGGCGCCCATCGGGAGAGAGGACATCGCCTCCGTTTTGCCATATCCAGACGATCCAGGCCGGCATCCAATTTTCAGCAAAAAAGCCGTAGCGGCTTGGGTGAGCGGCGCCCGGCGGCCACACGGTTAGTTTTTGAGCATCGGTAAAGAAGTCCTGCCATGTCCAACCGTTCTTTGGATAGGGCAGTCCAGCCTCCCGAAAGTATTTCTTGTTGTAATACATCATCATGGGCGTAAAATCGGCGGGAAGGGCATAGAGACGGTTTCCCCGGCGGGCGATGTTGAGCACGTTAGGGAAGTAGACGGAGAGGTTCAGATAATCGGCGCGGACGTATGGCATCAGATCGCGCAGGGTGTTGTTGTCTATGAATGCGGCGGCGGAGGCGTCATCCAACTGCATCACATCGGGTTCGGTACCGGCCACGAATTCGGTTAATAACTTAGAAACGTATTCGCTGCTGCCGGGGATATGCTCCCGCACGATTTTAATGTTGGGATGGAGGCTCCTCCACTTCGCCTCGATCTCGTTCTGGATTCGGTTAAACCGGGGGTCAGCCGAAGCGCCGCCCCAGTCGGCGACGTGAAGGACGATCATATGAGACCCTAAACGTTCGCTCCGCCGAGAGCAGCCGGTAACGGCCTCAAATATCATCACCATGCACATTATCATTCGCGCACTTCTGAATAGCGGCCGCTCCCAGTGCCGCTCATTCAATCCACTGCATACTGCCAGCGCTTTTTGAACCGATTGAAAAAAGTGCTTGACAATTCTTGCATTGAATGATATATTCATCTCATAGTAATCATAGCATATTATAGGCCGACTGTTGCGGAGGATTTTGATTTTGATCGTTTTACATTTAGACCCGTTGGAGAAACGCCCCTTGTACATTCAAATCGTTGAGCAAATTGAGGAGGCGGTTCGAGATCGTCAGGTTGAAAATGGGCATGCACTCTGGTCGGCTCGCAAGATTGCTTCGCACTACCATATTTCTTATCAGACGGCCGAGCGGGCGCTGAAAGAGCTGGCTCGGCGCGGCATCGTCCGAAGATCGGTGGCGCGAGGAACGGTTGTTTCGGTGCGAGGAGAAGGCGATCGACCGAAGCCAAAGATCGAACATCGGGTTATCGCTTTGATCTCCTGCTGGCAGGTTTGGAGCACCCGCCCCACCTATACGATGGCGGAACTCGAGATGCTGCAAGCGGCCGCCCACACCTTGAGCGCCCGATTATGGGGCATGTTGACGGTGGCGCCCGGCAGTGGGGACGCGCCACGTAGCTTTTCAATTGAAAATCTGGCCGACTGGTGCCGGGTCGCGAAATTTGACGGCGCAATCATCTTTGGGAATATGCCGGAGCGCGGCTTGGAGTGGCTGAGCGAGCAGGGGTACGCGCTGGTAGTAGCTGATTACGACCCAGCCGGCCGTTTCCCTCGAGTGATTCACGACAACTACGGTGGGATGCAGGCGGCGATTAATCACCTGATTGAGCTCGGACACCGGCGGATCGCTTATCTCGGCGCCGCTCATCCTTACCATTACGGGGTGAGGCAGAAAGCCTACGCCGACACCTTGCGCGAGCACGGCATCGAAGTGGATCCGGAACTGATCGTTTCGGTGCGGCGTAAGGGGCCGGTCGTCAAGGATGCGCTGGATTTATGGATCAATCTGCCAATGGGTCGGCGACCCACCGCGATAGCGGCCGGCTCCGATATTATGGCGGCCCAGATTTTGAAAAATCTGCAAGAGAGGGGATTGAAAGTTCCGGATGCCTTCTCGCTCACCGGCTACGATGATGAGTCGTTTGCCACCGTGCTGGACCCGCCGCTGACGACTTTGAGGGTCTCTTGGTCCGATATGGGGCGCACCGCGGCCGATCTGCTTTTACAAGAGCTGGAGAATGCGAACCAAAGCGAATGGAAAGACGAAGTCAGGCGTGTGGTGGCTCCCGCCCAATTGATCGTTCGGGAATCGACCGCTCCTATTTAAGCTTGTTTATGTTGGTTTTCGCTAAGCGGTTAAATTGCATCAATGCTTTCAACGAAGTATTTCAGAGCACCGAGATCGTTGGAGGGATATCTGATGAAGAATGGGGGGGGTGATTGTTCGCTTAAATCAAACTTGTACGATCGGTATCGAATTGGTCAAAAGGTTAAACGACTCGGTTCAGGCAATCACACCAACTGGTGTTACTCTAGAGAAGAGGAGCTAACAATGCGAAATAGACGTTCCGGCTTTACACTGATCGAGCTTCTCGTAGTTATTGCGATTATCGCGATATTGGCAGCCATTCTTTTTCCGGTTTTCGCACAGGCGAGAGAGGCGGCCCGCACCATAAGCTGTATGTCGAACGAGAAAAACATCACCACCGCCGCTATGATGTACGTCAGTGATTACGACGGCTACTGGTGCATTGACACGACGTGGCAGTACAACTACGATGTTTGGGACTATTGGATTTATCCCTATCTGAAGTCCACCGCGATCTATCACTGTCCCGATCAGGCCATACCCAACGACAACTGGTTTGCGTCGGGTAATGGTTGGGTCGGCTATTTTGAGACGAGCTATGGGTTTAACTGGTACGGCACGGCCGGGCACGGCCTGTGTACTGGCAACTACTCCAATCCGGCCACTGGATATCCCAACCCGCTGCGCCTGGATGTAATCCACCAGCCCGCTATGAGAATCTGGTTCATTGATGTCGCCTCGTGGTGGAACGGGCCTCAGTGGGGTTGGTTGAGCTGGCATGGCGGCTTGGCCGATGATGAGTCGGGCGGTGAAATTGCTTATCGCCATCCGCTGCATGATGGGGTCAATGTAACCTTTGTGGATGGCCATGCAAAGCATTTAACCTATGGCTTCATGCAGTCATTACAGCCGGGACCCAGCAACCCGAGCTGCATTGCTTCTTGCGCGAACAACAGCATTACCTACGTTCCGGGCTGCGTGGCGGGAAAACGTTACTACTATTTGTACTATCCCTGGAACGATGACAACAGCCCACCTGGTTCATAATAGGCGGCCATTCGAATGAATCGGAGGGGATCAAACGTTTCGCAACTTTCACGAATCCGGAAGAGGTGGTGTTTAATTGAAGAGAAAAGAGATGATGCAGAAGGACGTAAACCCGATATTGATGATTACGATTATCGTTGTCATTGCTGCGATCATCGGGATATTTTACTACCTGAGCGGACGTCCGCCGGTCAGCGGTGTGACCGATCATACTCAGCTCAAAGCCCCAAGCGGCTTTCCGGCGCCACCGTGGGCGAGAAAGGGAGGCGGAGCGTCGGCATCACCGACTGTCAGTACCGCGCATTAGTGCTTGTTAAAGCGGCAAATCAATACACCTGCAAATCTCCACTCCGAGGATGTGCAGGCGGTCCGGTGTCAATTAAGACGAAGGAGGAAAAAAGATGAAACAGAAGAGAAGCGCATTTACTCTCATCGAGCTTCTCGTAGTTATTGCGATTATCGCGATATTGGCAGCCATTCTTTTTCCGGTTTTCGCACAAGCCAGGGAAAAGGCGCGCCAGATCACGTGCGTCTCCAATGTAAAGGAGATCGGCCTTGCATTGCTTATGTACGCGCAAGACTACGATGAACGAATTATGTCATTTCCAGACAATAATGCGGGGGGTGGAGGCCCCGATTCAAATCCGGCCGATTTTCAATGCTGGTATGACTACATCCAGCCCTATATGAAATCGTTGCAAATTCTGCGATGTCCGAGCTACAGCGGGCCATTTCCAGAGCCGGACGGGTGGGGCGTCTCCGGCCGATATATGCACTCCACCTATGCGTTAAATACTCATATCTCATGGGATATGGGAGGCATGCTGGCCGGTCTAACGGTTCCCGCCTCTACCATGCTCGTTTCAGAGACGCCCGGCGGGGTCACTTGGTTCGACGATTTTGGACCGGGCTGGACCTGCCCAGACATCCTGGAATGGAACGGCCAAATGCACTTTGTGACCCAGTATCCGGGTCAAACGGATGATTGGGGTGATCCGGCTATCTCAGCGGAGCTATCAACGGTGGCAGCCGATGGCCATGTGAAAGCCATTCGAATGGCAAATACAAACGGCGGTGGAGTGACGCGGGATTCAAGCAACCGTATCGTTGAGCCGAGTTGGGGTGGAATGTATTGTGTCCCGCTCAGTGACCAGCGATAGACGGGGAAAGATGGCCCTAATGAAAGGTAAATCGGTGCCAATGTCCGCCGTAATTGTTTCTATTATTGCCGTCATTGTCATTATATTTTTGTTATACTGGCGAATTGGAAGCAACTACGGAAGCTACTACGGTGGTGTGCGCACGGTGCCTAAACGCCCGCCGATATGGGGAACTTCGACGCAAAGACACGTCCCCGGCCCGCCGCGGGGCATGCCTGCAATGCCGTCTCCCCAATAAGGTTCGTTTGTCCCCGGTCTTATATCGCCGCCCCATGCTGCGGTCGTGCGAGTAAGAGCCCAGTTCTTCGGGCAATTTGGGCGGCCGGCCGGCCGCCCGATTTTCAGCCGGGTTCAAAAAATCAACGTTTTTCTTAATAAACTCCTGACTCATTGATCAGGTAGTATATTTTTATGTCCTGAGTAATAACTCGCTGGCGCGCTGGATATGTGGGCCACCATTTTGGCCATCAGCGGCGCGTTGATAGGGCTTCACGAATGGCTGTAGTTGTACCTTCTATCATTTGAGAGACAGAATAGCTCCCTTCCACTCGGTGCCGGCCCTCGCGTCCCAGTTGTCGGCGTAGATCGGCGGAACCGATGAGCATTATGGTCGCTTCCGCCATCGCCCCCAAATCGTTCGGAGGAACCAGCAAACCGGTCTTACCGTTGAGCACCGTTTCAGGTATCCCGCCCACCGCAAAAGCGACCACCGGCACCCGGGCATCCATCGCCTCCAACGCCACCAATCCCTGGCCCTCTTGACTGGATGGAATTACCAGCACATCGGCCGCCCCGAGCAAGTACCTCGCATCCTCTCGGAAACCGGTTAACACGATCTGCCGACACCTCTCTTCCAGCAGCTTGACTTCCGCCTCCAGCTCCCTTCGATTCGGGCCGTCACCGACGATGACCAGCACCGCATTGGGGACGGTGCGCCAGATCATCGGCATCATCCGAACCGCCGCGATCATGTTTTTCTCCGGCGCGATTCGCGCAACCGACATGACCAAGGGGCAAGCCAGATCAACTCCAATCTCACTTTTCCTGTTTCGGATATCCTCATCGGTCAGGAGTGGCAACGACCGGATGCCGTTTGGGATGACGCGAAATTTATTTGCTGGGATTGTAGGGGCGAGGTCGGATGCAATTGCATGGGATACCGCGATCACACACTGGCATCTATTTCCAATAAAAGACAGTACCGATCGAGCCAATCGTGAATCGGGCGGCTGGTTATGAATAGTTGTAATGGCCGGGCGCTTTGACAGGATCCCAGTTAGCGCCGCCACAAAGCCACCCCGCACGCCGTGACCGTAAATGAGGTCGCTGTGCTGTGCGATAGGAATTAACCGTATAGCTGAAAGGATATCCAACCCATATCCGCCGCTGCCTATCGAAAGGTTGTAGCGAGTGATTGACGGAGCGGTGGAGATTGAGAGCGGCTCGGGCGCAGCGAGTTGAAGGTCAAAGCCCCGATTCGGCAGCTCTTCGCACAAAATTTGGATATGCCTGCGAATTCCACCGGTTGCTTGTCGGCAAACCAACAGAACTCGCGGAGAACTTGGAAGATGCTGATTCATCCAGTGCCAATCAATGGGGCGATGGCGCCCTTATCTAGCGTGGCACCTCAACCGAATCAAGGATCGCCTGGATGATCCGATCGGGTGTCTGCCCCTCAATCTCCGATTCCGGCCGTAGAATGATGCGATGTCGAAGCACCGCATGAACCAGTGATTTCACTTCATCGGGCGTTACAAAATCACGGCCTTGAATGGCGGCCATCGCTTTAGAGGTCAAAAGCAGGGCAACGCCTGCACGCGGGCTGGCTCCCAGGGTGATCTGGCGGTGGGTGCGGGTTTCTCGCACGATTCGAGCGATATATTGAATAATCGGCGGTTCAACCCGTACCCGATCAACCTCATCAAAGCACTGCTGAAGCTCTTCCGGGCTCAGTACCGGAGTTAAGCCGGCGGTTTCCAGGTTTTGTGCGCGAAATCCGGATTGGTACCGGGTCAGCAAGTTCGTTTCGTCCTCCGAGGTCGGATAATCCACTATCACCTTCATCATAAAGCGATCCAATTGCGCTTCGGGCAGAGGATAGGTGCCCTCAAATTCGATCGGGTTTTGGGTGGCGGCCACAAAAAACGGAACCGGCAGCGAATGAGGCTCGCCGTCAATGGTGACGTTTCGCTCCTCCATTGCCTCAAGTAGTGCAGCCTGGGTTTTGGCCGGGGTTCGGTTGATCTCATCGGCCAATATGAAATTGGCGAACAGCGGCCCGCGTCGCACGACGAACTCCACCGTTTTGGGGTCGAAGACCCGCGTCCCGATGATGTCGGATGGCATCAGGTCCGGTGTGAACTGAATGCGGATGAACGTTAGGTTCAACGACCGAGAGAGGGCGCGGACGAGCAGGGTCTTGGCGGTTCCGGGCACTCCCTCCAGCAGCACATGCCCACGAGCCAAAAAACCGATGATAATCTGCTCAACCATCGTCTTCTGTCCCACGATGGCTTTACCGATCTCGGCCTTTAGTCGTTCATAAATGCCCTCAACGTATCCGCCCGCCTGCTCCTCATTAACGGTGTTCAGAGTAGGTTGTGGATTTAACTCCTCTTCCATTGCGCAATGCCCTCCCGGCAATATCTAACTGTTTTGCTAATGCCATCATTTCACTCTCATTGATCGTTCGTTTTTCAGCGAGGTTAATGCTTTCAATTCGTTGCACTGCACGGTGAGTCGGCGCGCCTATATCGGGGTAAGCCGCCTCAAACTTTGCCCACAGCGTATCTTTTTGCGGATCGTCTTCCACGTTCAGCTCTTGCGCGATCTCTAGCCTTAAGGCGGTGGACATCGCCTGTAGTGGAATTTCGCTTGCTTTCGCGCGCTTGTGCAGTTGGCCGATTGCAGCCATATAGTCGGCTCGGGCCTTCATACCGGCAAGCTCCCGGCTTTTGGCCAAGCCAAAGCGCCGGTTCAAATTATAAACGATCAGCAGAAACAGCGCCAACAACTGAAAGAAAAACAGGTGGGCCGGCAACCCGATCGCCTCCCATAAAGTACGGCGGTTGTCGGAAACCGTCAACCCATGAGTATAACCATGGTGGAACTCGTCAAAGCCAACCGGCCCGGGTGAGATCAGATTAGCCAGTAAAATCGCGTTATCTGCTCTTCCGATCCGTAAATTGGATAGCCAACCACCACCCACTACCGCAAATTCGTGCCCAGCGCCGTGCTTCATCGTCATAATGATCTCTCCCCACTTGTCGCTGGCCACTGATTTCCATAGGGTGGAAGAGGATGAATCTAAGCGGATGGATTGACTCAGCTCCAGCTTTGTAATGCCGCGCGATAACGGCAGCCATTTGGGATTGAAATTCGGCTGGGCAACTTTGCCCGCCATCACAAATTTTGGCGCAATATCGGTCAAAGGGAAAAGCAGATTACTTTCCGCGCTGGAACTGAAGTCAACAAAAACGACCAGCGTGCCGCCTCTTTTCACCCATTGCCGGATGGCTTTTTCCTCGCCGGGAAACTCCGGGGTGTCGAGTGGCTCGATTACAACCAGCGCTTTAATCGAGTTGTCCAGTTTGGTATACGGCTTCTCCCAGCGTTCGACTTTCACGCCGAGCGCTTGTTCCAGTTCATAAAGCGCTTTAACCCCCCACTTCGAGCTGCTGTAGGTGGTGGGAAGGATCGAGGCGCGGCGTTTCGAAAGGATGCTGGAAAGGTAGCCGTTGACGGCCACAAACAAGACAACTAACAGGATGAGCAGCCAAGCATCCCGTTGAATCCGCATTTCAGATTACCTGCTGCGCCGGCCGACAAGCGTATCAACTAACTGATCCGGCTCAATGCAAAGATAGTCCGGATTCATCCCATTGAGCTGTTCAATCGGTCCCGCACCCCATGCCACCGCGCAGCACCGCACGCCCGCCGCACTCCCGGCCTGAAGATCGTGCACGGTGTCGCCGATAAAAACCGCATCTTCCGGTTCAGCCTCCAGCTTCTTCAATGCCAAGAGAATGCTATCCGGCGCCGGCTTGGGATTTTTTACATCGTCCGCCGATACGACCAAATCCACATCCTTTGAGATTCCCAAGCGAGGAAGCGTATTGCTTAACTCGGTTCGATTTTTTGAGGTAACCAGCGCCGTTGGCACTCCATCCCCATGAAACCGCCGTAGCGCAAGAATCGCCGGCTCAATAACGCGCTCAAGATGCCGGTGCGTCTCATAATATCGGATAAACTCCCGGCACATCTCGCCGACATCGGCCCCGTGTTCAGCCGGATCGCCCAATGCCCACATTTGAGCGGAAAGAGGAATCCCGATCAGCTTACGCAGTTCACTCCGCTCAAGCGTCCTTCCAATATAATGCCGATAAATCTCATCCAACCCGGATATGATAAGGGTTGTCGTGTCAATTAAGGTTCCATCAATATCCCACAACAGTAGGCGGGTATCTTGACTCAGTAGTTGTTCACGCAGGCTGGTGCGAGCCGTTTCGATCACAGAACGTTCACCTCATGCACTCCGCGGTATACCTCCCCAATTTGGATGGCCGTCTCACCGGCCAAAGTAAGCTGAGCGATTATCTCCCGGGCATCATCCCGGTTGGCAATAATGACGTAACCAATACCCATGTTAAAGGTCCGGTACATTTCCGGATCGGAGATACTGCCCAACTGCTGGATAAGATCAAAGATGGGAGGAATATGCCATAAGCGCCGATCCACCGTTACGCTGCAATCGGAGGGTAAGATGCGCGGAATGTTATCGTAAAACCCTCCACCGGTAATATGCGCCATTCCCTTCACCCTTTTTGACTTTAAGACTGGAAGCACGGATGGAGCGTAGCTGCGGTGCGGCTCTATGAGGGCTTCGCCGATTGTTTGACCGCCCAATGGAGTGGGGGTATCTTGAACTGTAAGGCCGGCGGTATCGAATAAGATGTGGCGAGCAAGAGTATAGCCGTTGGTGTGTAGGCCGCTGGAAGTGAGACCGATCACTGCATCGCCGGCCGATATAGCGCTCCCATCAATGATATGACTGCGTTCCACAATGCCTACGATGCAGCCGACCAGGTCGTAATCGCCTTCATGGTAAATACCCGGCATTTCGGCCGTCTCGCCGCCAATCAGCGCACAATTCACCTCACGGCAGGTTTCCACCATTCCGGTGACTACCTCCTGTAATTGAGCCGGTTGGAGTGAGCTGGTAGCGAAATAGTCCAGGAAAAATAGCGGTCTTGCTCCATGCACCAAGATGTCGTTTACGCAGTGGGCAACCAGATCGCGGCCGATCGTGTTGTAGCGATTCATCGCCGATGCAATTCGGATTTTTGTACCGACGCCATCTACGCTGGATACCAGCACCGCATCGGAGTAATCAACACCGCTCAACGCGTACATTCCGCCAAAGCTGCCGATCTCGGTAAGCACTTCCGGCGTGTAGGTGGTCCTCACCATCTCCCGGATTCGGTAGAGTGCGTCGTTCATTGCGTCAATGTTGACGCCTGCTTGGCGGTAGGTTATTCCATCATTCATATCAGTCGTATAACATCCAACTTTTTAATTGACCGTTCCGGTAAATTGCAAATAACGGCAATATTTCTTTTTGGGAAGTGAAGCTCGATTGCTTCGACTGCCCTATGTCAAGGATTTCGCTAGCGGTGATTGGAGGTCGCCGGATACTGGTGGAACTGTAGGCCGTTGACCAGAGATCCATCAAAACGTCCCACGATCTCGGAGCCGCGCGTTATCGTTCCCTGAATCTGACCGCCGTTCAAGATTTCCAAACGCCCTACATTGCCCTTGTTATCCGATAGTGAAATGACACCGTGGGGCGTCGATTTTTTCCAAGGCACGGTCAGCAGGGGGCCGCTCAATTTTAAATCCGATTCCAGGGTCGCAGAGTAGCCGTTGGGCAATCGGATTGACATAGTATCGGGCGTTTTCATCTGGGTTGACAACTTTGAAATGCCGATATTCGTCAACCGGCGGCTGCCGGATATCTGACCGATTCCGGGAATTTCAGTTTGGAATTGCCAGCGCATTTCGGGCTCATGCGCGGTCGTGATGATGGAGGAGAAGGCGCCTCCACCTTTGTGCTGGACTCGGCGTTCATAGCCGATGGGGTCGTTGGCCGGCGGCCCCACAATTCCTTCACTGGCGTAGTGGGCGGCATTAATGAGATAAGCGGCACAACTTGCAAGGGCAGCTTCCGATTCGGTATCGCTGTAACGCTGCGCCTCCCGCAGGTGATCATCTTCCAACAATGCCTCGCCCAGACGCTGAGCGGCATTGACTCGACGACTGCTAAAATATCGTCCGGCTGCGGCGGTTGCTGCTCCGACTGAAGCGATTGCCGCTACGCGCACCGAATTACGAATCAGATTTCGCAGCATTCCAACAGCTCCTTTCACGTTGTCTTTACAAACTGGATTCAGGCTATTATGAGTTCAGACGCATTGAAATTGCTACATCCACCCATTAATATCAACCAATCGGACTTTTCGGACCGGATATAGCCATCGAAGTCTCCACTGAATCGGCAACCTGATCGGTTTGATCCGGCATCTCATCGCGCCAAGGTTGCGTCCCTTTTTCCAAAATCATTTTACTCATAACTACATTGGCGGGCACTGGGATCGGATATTTGCCATCGAAGCAGGCGCGGCAGAACTTATCCTTCCCCACCCCCACTGCCCGCACAACTCCGGCTAAGGATAGGTATCCCAACGTGGTGGCACCGATGCGTCTCCGTATATCCTCGACGCTGCACCGGGCCGCGATCAACTCCTGCTGAGTGGCCATATCAATTCCGTAGAAGCATGGATGACGCACCGGGGGCGCACAGATGCGAACGTGGACTTCGGTCGCGCCCGCCTCAAGCAGCATGCGCACTAATTTACCGGTCGTGGTGCCCCGAACAATGGAATCGTCCACCATCACCACCCGCTTACCGGCCAGCGCCTCTTTCAGGGGAGTATATTTCATTCGGGCGCCAAGGTCACGCATTCTTTGATCCGGTTGGATAAAGGTTCGCTGGATGTAGCGATTTTTAATGACGCCCTCTCCGTAAGGAATGTGGGATGCTTCCGCAAAACCGATCGCGGCCGGTATGCTGGTGTCCGGGATCGGTATGACCACGTGTGCGCCGGGCACCGGATATTCGCGAGCCAACTCTTGACCCATTCGACGGCGCGCGGCATGCAGCGAACGATTGTAAATCATGCTATCCGGGCGGGCGAAATAGATGAACTCAAATAGGCAAGTGGCATAGCGGACGGTGGGTAATGCCTGTATTTCCCTCATGCCGCTATCGGAAATCACAATCATTTCGCCTGGTTCCACCTCTCGGATAAACCGAGCACCCACCACGTTCAAGGCACATGTTTCGGAAGCGATCACGTAGTTGTTGCCGTTAAGCCGCCCGATGCAAAGCGGGCGTACGCCATAGGGGTCGCGCACCGCGATCAAGCGATCTTCCGACATCACTACCAGTGAGTAGGCGCCATCGAGCCGTTTCATTGTTTCCAACACAGCATCTTCAGCGCTTTCACCACGCAGCTTATTGATGAGCTTTGCAATAACTTCGCTGTCGCTCGATGTCGAGAATTCGATTCCCTCCACAATCAGCTCTTCGCGCAGCGTTTCCGTATTGACCAGGTTTCCATTGTGGGCGACCGCTATAGTTCCGACCGCAGAAGAGCAGATTAATGGCTGTGCATTGCGCAAAATGCTGGACCCGGTCGTGGAGTAGCGGGTATGCCCGACCGCCATAAAGCCGGTTAAGTCACGCAATACGCCTTCATCGAAAACTTGGGTGACCAGTCCCATCTCTTTATGGAACTTGATCGTGACTCCGTCGGAGACGGCAATTCCAGCACTTTCCTGACCGCGATGCTGGAGCGCAAAGAGACCGAAATAAGCAAGCCGCGCCACATCTTCTCCGCGACCATAGATGCCGAAGACGCCGCACTCTTCTTTCGGACTCTCCGATGCTATTTTTGTGTCAACTGCCATTGGCTGAAAAACTCCATCCCGGTCCCCTATAATGAGCTCATCGTTCAAAAACCCTGCTAATTAGACCGCTTTAAGCACACTTTGGGTTTCAGCGCCGTCCATCCAATTGGGAATTGCGGTGCGCCACCTTCGCTCCATTGTTTCGAGCGGGAGGTTGACAATCTCTTTACCGTCGAGAGAGAGCCTTAAACGGCCTCCCCCCACCGTTCCGATCCATTGCGCTTTGACTTGGTATTGATCGGCGATTTGCTCCAGCATTTTTATATACGATTCAGAACGCACTGATACAACGATTCTCGATTGCGTTTCACCAAAAAAGATGGCGGAAGGCGGCAAGTTGTCGAAATCTATGCTGCGCAATAAGATCGAGGCGCCAATCCGGCCGAGCATCGCCTTTTCGGCCAGGCACACCGCCAATCCCCCGTCGGAGCAATCATGGGCGGAAACCAGCAATTTCTGCTGTATTAGTGTTAATAAAAGCTGATGGAGGCGCTTCTCGGCGGCTAAATCAATGGCCGGCGGCCGACCTGCCTCTATTTCATGGACTACCGCAAGGTATTCGCTGCCGCCGAGACCTCCAGTGGGGTCTGAGTCGGATCGCAGCAATAGGATGGGATTCCCCTCCTGGCAAAATCTTGCATCGCAACGGTTATGGATGTCGTCCAGTATACCAAGCATCCCGATGGTCGGTGTTGGATAGATGGGGCCGAACTCCTGTGTTTCATTGTAGAACGAGACGTTGCCGGAGATGACGGGGGTCTCCAGCACGTCACATGCGGCCGCAATCCCTTCCACCGCTCGTTGAAATTGCCAGAAGGTTTCTGTTTTTTCCGGGTTTGCGAAATTCAAGCAGTCCGTCACCGCAGCAGGTCTCGCTCCCACGCAAACAACGTTACGGGCCGCTTCCGCCACCGCAACCTGCGCCCCGACATAGGGATCGAGGAAGCAGTAGCGGGCGTTCCCATCCACCTTCAAGGCGATGCCTCGCTTGGTTCCGTGAATTCGCAACACCGCCGCGTCGGCGCCGGGAAGATAGGCGGACTGCGTCTGCACCATGCTGTCATATTGCTGCGTAACCCAACTCTTATCAGCAATGGAAGGCTGGTTTAATAACCGTAAAAGCACATCCTCGTAGCTGTCCGGTTCTGAATAATTGAGCGGATCCAAGCTGGTCAGTTCCGAGAGGTAGGCCGGCTGAGCGGCGTCCAAATGGTAAGTTGGACACTGATCGGTTAAAGCACGGGCCGGAATACAGGCCGCTTCTTGGTCGCCGTCCATCACTCGAATGAAGCCGTCACCCGTTACCTTACCGATGATGGCAGCCTGCAAGCCCCATTTTGTAAACACTCGGCTAACCTTATCTTCTTCCCCTTTTTGTACGATGCAGAGCATCCTCTCCTGCGATTCGGAAAGCATCACCTCAAAGGGGGTCATATTGGCTTCCCGGCGTGGCACCTTTTGAATATCAATCACCATGCCGGTGCAGGCTTTAGCGGCCGTCTCACAGGTGGAGCAGGTCAGCCCGGCCGCTCCCATATCTTGAATGCCGGTAATTGCACCCGTAGCCAGTGCTTCCAGCGTCGCTTCGATGAGCAACTTTTCCATAAACGGATCGCCCATTTGGACGTTGGGCCGCTTTGATTCCGAATCGGGACCGATTTCCACCGAAGCGAACGAGGCGCCCTGAATTCCATCTTTACCGGTACTGGATCCAACGTACAGCACCAGATTTCCGATGCCCTCCGCTTTCGCACTGGCAATGTGTGATAGAGGTACTAACCCAACCGCCATCGCGTTGACGAGCGGATTTCCGCTATAGCAACGATGAAAGTAGATTTCACCCGCTACAGTGGGCACGCCGACGCAATTGCCGTAGTCGCCGATGCCGGCCACTACCCTTTCAAACAGATAGCGGTTGTGCGCGTCATCAAGGGGCCCAAATCGAAGGCTGTTCAGATTGGCGATGGGCCGAGCACCCATAGTAAAAATATCGCGCAAGATGCCGCCCACTCCGGTAGCCGCACCCTGGTACGGCTCAACCGCCGACGGATGGTTATGACTCTCCATTTTCATTACGATTCCGAACTGGTTATCCAGGGGGGTGATACCGGCATTCTCCAGCGCCCCCTTTTCCTGCGCCTCCCGATAACGGCGAAAAAGGGATAGGATCGGACGAGAATACTTGTAGCCGCAATGTTCCGACCACATCACGGAAAACATGCCGAGTTCGGTCAGGGTGGGCTCCCGGCCCATGATGCTCTGGATGCGGGCGTATTCTGAGTCGTTCAGCCCCAGCTCACGATGGAGGGTTGTTTCTGCCAATCTAAGTCCTCGTGGGGATATGTTTAGTGGTTATAACTTCACCGTAGTATAGCCGATGAAGCCCGAACGGGTCAATTGGGGGGGTGGGGTGGGGTAGGGGTAACAGTTCAGTTTTGCGGGAATGCTCTCGCGACGAGTTGAAATCAGTGCCGAAAATGTGGTAGAGTGAAGCGGACCATTTCGGGGTGTGGCTCAGCTTGGTAGAGCGCACGGTTCGGGACCGTGAGGTCGGGAGTTCAAATCTCCCCACCCCGACCATCTCTCTCAAAGCATTTATTTACATGTGGATATGTTAAGGGATATAAACCCCATGAAACAACAATCCGACCTCTTGATGCGCCTGCCCGACCTGCTCAATTTGCCGCCTGTATCTGTATCCTATCCGGTACGGCGATGCCGACTTGATGACGCGGAGCTCTTGGCGACGCTTCTCGATTCCGCATTTGAAGAGCACTGGACGTCCAAAATGGCGTGCGATCGGCTGCTCCAGGCGGACGATGTGGAATCGGTATTCATAATGACCGATAACCTTCAACCCATTGCGACGGCTAGTTGCCGCTTAATGCCGGATGCCTTCCCCGGCTCCGGCTATGTCCACTGGGTTGCCGTCACTCCCGCTTATCAAGGCTGCGGAGTGGGACGTGCCATTACTTTACAGGCGCTGCACCGATTTTATGAGCTGGGATGTCAAGATGCGGTGCTGGAAACGCAAGATCACCGTCTGGCCGCCATTCGTACCTATTTAAAGCTCGGTTTTTTGCCTGAAATGCGTGACGAGACCCATCCCGAACGCTGGAGCAAGATACAACAGGAACTGATTGCCTGGTCGCGACAATAAGGCAATCTTTTGTGGCTGTACAACCATCTCCCAGGCGGTACGTTAACTCACCGCGCGTCACCCTCGTCTTGTTCACCATCACCGGTTTTGTGGAGTCGCTGGCTTTTGGCCATCTGGGTGTTTTTACTCCCCTTTTTCTACAACAGCTCCGAGTGCCTCAAGCCGCGATTGGATATTGGACCGGCCTGCTCTCGGCGCTTGGTTTTGTGATCGGCATCCCCTTATTGCCGTTTTGGGCGGTGTGGGCGCGCCGCTTCGGCCGAAAGCCGCTCATTATCCGCAGCTCGGTGGTTGAGGCGATTTTATTTACCGTCGCGGCATGCAGTCAAAACGTCTATATGCTTGCTGTCGCCCGGTTTCTCGTTGGATTCGTGCTGGGTAACACCGGCATCATGATGTCGGTGCAGGCCGATATCACTCCTAAAGAACGGATTGGCACCGCTCTTTCCATCGTCAGCTCAGGGAGTCCGGTTGGGATGGCGGCTGGGCCTTACCTGGGCGGGCTTCTCGTATCTCGAATTGGAATACGCAACCTGTTGCTCATCGATTCGGGATTGACCATGATGGTCGTAATAATGCTGCTCATTTTTTTGAAGGAGGAGCCGATCCGGGTTGAGAGCAATGCGGACGATAAGTTACCCGGAGTGGTCGAACTTTTGGGCGATGTGGTTCGGATTCCGATTGTAGCCCTCCTGTTCGGCTGCACCTTCGTCATGACTCTCGGCATCAATATCGGACAACCGTTTCTGCCCATTTTAGTTCAGCGGCTGCATCACGGGCCCGGTTTGCCGATAGCGATTGGAGCGGTATCCACCGGCTCAGGCTTGGCGATGGCGATCGCCACGCCGTGGTGGGGGTGGATAGGGGACCGGATCGGCCACGCTCGCGGCTTGAGGGGCTGCGGCTTGATGGTGGGCTTGGCGCTTATCGGTCAAGCGACCGCGTCCGGCGTGCTCGCGGTTGGAGCATGGAGGGTTGTACAGGGGCTATTCCAGAGCGGAATCGGTACGTTGGTTGCGGTGTTGCTGGCAACCGCTTCGCCAAGCGACCGGCGGGTTTCGGTATTAACGCTGTCGCTCTTGCCGCAGCAGGTCGCCTGGTTTTTTGGACCGCTCATCGGGGCGGCTATCGTGCTGGGCAGTCTGAAGGCCGTTTTCCTGGCCTCCGGGCTCACGGTGGCGGCTGGCGCGTTATTGACGCTCTTGGTTCATCGGACGATGAAACCATCCCAAATTGCGGCCGGTGAATGATCTGACTCATGAGACAATCGCAACACATCACAAATTCCGATAGGAGCACGTCGCAATCTGCCCTAACCAATACAACATCACCTACAAAATTACGACTGATTGAGCCTCTTCTTATTATAGCGAAGAGCCCGGTAACCATACCGTGATTACCGGTTCATTAAACGCCGATAATCCCATTAAGTGACTTTGGATTTTGGATTTGCCTCCTATCCATAACGGCACGTAGGGTGATCAGCAATCCGAAATCCAAAATCACTTAACCCGGGCCTTTTCATTTAAGCTAAGTTGTAACGGAGCCCAAATGATGACTATTCGCGATAATGTTGTTCTGCTGCGCTCGCTCTCCAGCGGTAAGAACCTGATGGTCGGCGTTGCGCGAACCGGTCCTGGATTTTGGATTTTCACGACTCCAGCTCCGCCCGATCAAGACGAGTTTCCAAACGGCACCATCGCTCACGGATTTTATCTCACAGAGAACGCATTGGAGACGAGCGCCTTTGAGATAATCCACACCTTTGAGCGTGGATTGATTGTAAAGGATCTCCAAGCGCCCGCCGTTTACAGCCGCCGCCAGAACGCCCGTTACCTCTGTAATTTCCGCTTTCAATTCTCTTCACCTGAGGTCAGCGGACCGGGTATTTGCGTGAATATCAGTATTGGGGGAATGTCGGGCTTAATCGAGCGGGGCGTCGTAATATCTTCTCAGTTGGATGTGAAGTTGCTGTTACCGGATGACTTTGATCCAATCGTTGCGCGGGGCCAAACATCGCAGCACCCCTGCGACGGGGATGACTCCGGACCGCTACAGGAGGTCCGTATTATTTTCAACAAACTCGACCGACTCGAACATCATCAGTTGGTCTCATTCCTCAATTACTTAAAGACACAGGGAGCAGCCGACCTTTCGATGTCCGATCGTGGGATTCACGTTACACCCGCTGCCAAGCGAGCAACATCATCAAATACGAACCGGAATAAGGACGAGCGGACATAAGGTTGGTCAATTAAAACAATATAAAGCGAGCGTCAGAGATGTGTGAGGTAAGTTTGATCTATCTCCGATCCGGGTTGAGAGGCGAAACCATCGGTGCAGAACTCATTCGCACTTATCAGCGTTTTTGGTGTATCCGACTGCCAGATATGGCGAAGACTAAGCTATTTCCAAATGGAGTGACCGTTCAGGCATCCTATGAAAAACCGGACGGCATCTACGCCGTCACGGCAACGGTGGTGGGCGCCGCCGGTGATTTATTGCTTATGCTCCCGGAGGGCACACCGAGAAGAAGATGCCGGCGATCCAACCCCAGGTACCGCTGCCATTTGCCGATCGTGGTTCATCTGTCAGCCGGTGATGTCGAAGCGCTCTGTAACGATATCAGCACGAGCGGCATGCGGATCACGGTCAATGAGCTGATTTCAATCCCCACGCGGGTAGGGCTATCGCTTCATCACCGTCCCGATCGGCCGCCCATTTCACTGGATGCGATGGTGGCGTGGATTGCACAAGCAGAGGGCGATAAGCCTTCACTGCAATTTGGAGCACGGTTGCATCTCGTTGATCGAATATTGAAAGAGGAGTTTAAACAGATGCTTCGTGACCTGGCCCCGAGCAGCGCGCCTCCCTTAGCGGTTCGAGCCGGAAACAATCCGGGGCTGCACGTATTTAAGGCGGTTGACCCTCTATCGGTGCCGTAAGTGTTCATCCAATAGATTTCCAATTATGGGGCGGTTTGTGCCCTGTTGCCTAACGCCGAAGCTGATGAAGAAAGCGAGGGCGTCTCTATCTTCAGGCAAGACGACGCCTCTCTCGCGCTCAAGCGTCCGCCGCCATCAGCGCTCGCTCGGCCGCTTCAGGCAACTCAACAGAGGTAAACATTGACGCCGGATAAAGATATCCGTCAGGCTCTAACCTATCCTCATCAACCACACGGAGCAGATTGTGCGATTCCGCCTCCGTATCTGGCAGCTTGCGGTAGACTTTGCCCATGATCAGGCTTCCTGGATTGCTATCATTATTGATGCAAATGACAAAATTACTCATTAGATCAACCTCTTAATTTTAAAATCTTTACGGCCTATGCCATGCGCTTCAAACCAGTGTATTTCAGCTTCGCAGATTGTACCGTTTGCTAATCGGACAGTTGTGATGCCCTTCATCTTCCGCCAATGTCCTTTGCCGTAAACGCGCTCCAGATGGCGCTTGATGTATACGCTCCGACCTGTTGCAATTGTCTCGATGTCTCGAATTTCGCAGAGAATCTCAAACCCCATTATCTTCCATTGTTCCTTCAGTATACCTTTTGCTCATATTAAGTCACCCTACGCCGAAGCTTTTCTACCGCCGGTAGAAGGATAATGGAATTAGCCTGCGCCAAGCAAAGCTCTCAGGGGATCGCTGTCCGGAGCTGAAAAGCCCAAGTGAGAATGTCTCCGCCACCCTTCGGCGAAGGCATAACCCAATCCCGACATTCGGCCAACCTCGGCCGACATCTCCCGCATGGTTTTGAGATAGGAATCGAGCCCTTGGCTCTCATCGAGCCAGCGTTTCTGACTCTGGTGAAATGCCAGCATCCGCTCCTTGTTTTCGATGACCGGTGTGATGTCCACATAAAATTCGGCGTTGATGACCCGCCGCAGCCCATCCTGCAGTCCATAGGGGAGGGCGTGGTAGATGACAACATCCTGCATCGTGGGATCAACGCTCGGGATTGAGTGGTAATTGGGCATTCCTCGGCAGAATGCGGCGGTCACCGCGATCCGCGCCGCCGTCATGTGGTCCTCCATGTAGTCCTCCGGTGATTGAACCAGCATGATGTCGGGCTTAACCCGCCGAATGATGGTCGTTACTTTTCGGATCAGCTCATCGGTATAAAAGATCTCGAGATCATTGACCAAGCTTTCATGAAATTCGGCCTCCAGAAATGAGGCGGCGTTACGCGCTTCGCTCCTACGAATCGCGATAATCTCCTCGCTGGAATACTCGGTGGTGCCGCAGTTGCCGTTCGCGAGGTTCATGGTATGCAGCTCACAACCTCTCTCCTTGAGCAAGAGAAGGGTGCCGCCCATCATAAATTCAATATCGTCCGGATGACTGGCTAACGCAAATACACAGTGGCTCATCTTTCGCGATCCTTGAAGAATTTATTTCAGTGCATCTCAGTCTCGCACGTACCTAGTCCCAGCCGGTAAAAATTAAAGCGAACGTTTGGGTGATCGGCCAACAGAGACATAGGGACCGCAGCATCCGCGATTCGTTTTGAAATCATCAAGGTCGTAAGTCGCATGCCGAACGGGTTGTCATGGTTTCCGGCCTGCCAGATCGAGATGGTTTCGCATTTCCAGGTTTCGAGCGGACCTACCGTCAGCGCCTGAGTGGGGATATTGGTTACCACGCCGCCGCCGGAGGTCCTGGCGTTTTGAATGATCGTCATCGGATGTAGATTGACGATCCTGGCGCTGAGCTTCCGGTACTCACCCGGTGATGGAGGGAGCTCATGGTAAGCGCCCTCTCTTCGGGGCGGATCGTTGAATGCCCAGTGCTTTACCTCGCCCTGTCCGCCCTGCATAATAAGACAACGGGCTTCATCATAAGATTTGGTGTAATCCGCGATATTGTCGGCCCGTAAAAAATGGAGATGTGAATTCGGCATCCTCAACTTTGGCTCAATCCGATTGAAGCACAGCGTCAGATCGGCTCTGGCAAAGCTCAACGGGTGATCCACCGACACCTCCCTGCCATCCAAGTACCACTCATCCATTGCCCAAAAATGACCGTTGCGAACGTTGATTTCTAGATCGTTCACGATTCGCGCAACGAGCGGTAACTGCTCGGTAGGACCGATCGGTCCGCAGATTCCGGCCGGTGAGCTTTCGGTGGATTGCTGCCAGCTCCAGACATATTCCAACGCCTCCGCCAGATAAAACTCCTCCAGCGTGTCGTAAAATCGAACCGTGAATCCAGGTCTGGAAAGTTTTAAGAGATCATCGGCACTCAAGCGGGCGGCATCGTTGAGAATTTCGTCATCTAGGGTGGTGTAGTCCCACCATTCCGGTGCCACTTTGCTGAGCTTTCTCATTTTCACCGACTCCTTTTTCGCCATGAATGGTCGGTTACCCGATGGCCATCATTATAGTCGAGATTGGGCAAGCTGTAAATAAAACAGGTTGGAATCTCGGCTGAATTGGCTTCCTTACCGAGTTGATGATATCCCTATCTTCTTTAAGAGGTTGTTGAAAAAGTCGTCAGAGCACGTCGCTTCGTCATTCCCGCCATCCGCTCCAGTGGTATGGATGGCAGGAATCCAGTTCCCTGACTATCGGCAGGCCGGGATGCGGAGGTTCTCCTGTCATTGCGAGAAGCCGCGAAGCGGCGCCGAAGCTACCTCCTCTTTGACGAGGGGGATCGCCTGCTCCCTGCGGTCGCTCGCAATGACAACGCGGCGAAGTGTTCGGGTTTTCAGATAGATACTCGACTGTATTTAGGGTTTTCAACTTTGCGTTCGCGGAATAACCGCTTAAATTGGTAAGCGAAACTTCTTTAAATTGGTCTTGACGATGAACTGTGCCACAGGCTATCATATCAATGAATATTGATATGTGTTACGGCCCGATGGAGTTAAAAGGAATGAATACGGTTAATCTACCCCGACAGGACATTGCTCGCCGGCTGACCGACGAGGAATCGGATTTTCACAGCCAAGTTGCCACTCCTTTAGCGGAGCGATTTCAGTCGCTGGCCGACCCCACACGACTGGTGATCCTTCACCTCTTAATGACGCGCGGCCCGATGTGCGTCTGCGAAATTATGGTTGTGCTGCAACTCACCCAATCCAATGCATCGTTTCACCTCATCACGCTTCGCCGCGCCGGTTTAATTAAAGCTCATAAGGTTGGTAAATGGGTGTTCTATGATCTCGATCGCGAATCGGTTCGCAGTCTGGAGAGAGATTTCAACCGCGAATTCGACTTTGAGAAGTGGCCGGTAAAGGCCGAGCCAGTACCATCCAGCTACAAATTTTGCGAAAAAAACGACACCGATTGGCAGGCTGAAGTCGAGGTTGCCCACAATGACGAACGGAACGAGAAATGACAAGAGAGGAGGGAGCGATTAAGGAGATGGGCAGCTCAATCACCAGGCGACTTTCGTGCCTCGATCGCTATTTGACGGGGTGGATATTCTTAGCGATGTTGGCGGGCGTCGGCCTCGGCTACTTCATACCGTCCACCGCTCGTTTTATGGATCGCTTTTCGGTTGGAACCACAAACATTCCCATCGCAATCGGATTAATCCTGATGATGTACCCACCGCTGGCCAAGGTTAAATACGAGGAGCTAGCCGAGGTATTCCGCAATGTTCGGGTGCTGGCAATCTCACTGATTCAGAACTGGATCGTCGGGCCGATTTTAATGTTTCTACTCGCCATCACCCTGCTGGCCGATAAGCCGGATTACGCGATCGGTCTGATCTTGATCGGCTTGGCTCGCTGTATTGCAATGGTGATCGTATGGAACGAGTTGGCCAATGGAGATACCGAATACGCGGCCGGCCTGGTCGCCTTCAATGCGGTTTTTCAGGTTATTTTTTACTCGGTCTATGCATGGCTATTCATAAAAGTACTGCCGCCGCTGCTGGGTCTTCATTTCGGTAACGTTGACCTCTCAAAAATCAGCATCGGCTCCATTTCTGAAAGTGTGTTGATCTATCTGGGCCTTCCCTTTTTCGCCGGAATCATCACTCGATTCGGCCTGCTGAGCGTCAAGGGCAGGCAGTGGTATGAACAGCAATTTATTCCACGCATCAGCCCCGTAACGCTCATTGCCCTACTATTCACCATAATCGTGATGTTCTCGCTCAAAGGCGGGATCATCGTGCGCATCCCGCTCGATGCGCTACGCATTGCAATCCCCTTATTGATCTATTTTGTGGTGATGTTTCTGGTTTCCTTCTATATGAGCGCCCGGCTGGGTGCCGATTACTCCAAAGCGGCCACACTCTCATTTACCGCTGCCAGCAACAACTTTGAGCTGGCGATCGCGGTTGCAGTCGCCGTCTTCGGCATTAATTCAGGCGAGGCGTTTGCGGCGGTTATCGGCCCCCTGGTTGAAGTGCCGGTGATGATCAGCCTGGTCAATTTAGCCCTCTATTTTCGGGATCACTACTTTAACACGTTCGAGCTGAAAAGGAGTTAAGGAGACGGTCAGCTAAGGCTGAGCTTGCCCGCTCATGATCGGTAAAAGCGGAAATTCAGAGCGGTTCGGAGTTTCAAGTTGGATGACGCTACCATCCAGGCACTGGTGGATATCAATTCTTCCGCCGGAACCTTTTCATTAAGGTTTGTAAATTTGAATTTCAGGCAGTTCGATTTTGTTTACTTTTCAGCCAGATAACCCCAATGCTGCGAGGAGGCAGCTTCATAGTGGTTGAGAGTGGCTCTGGGACCGGTAAGCCCCGCTTTTGAAAATCGGCTTGCCTCAGTTGAACCGAAAATTCCACTCGATCGGTTCGCGAATCGTTTAGATAGAGTATCCGATCGGAAAAAAGACTGGGGAAAACGGTTGGAGCTTTGGAGTGGTTCAGCATAACCGCATTTACGAATGAGCGGGCATCATAAGCAGTACGGTTAACTGAAAACTCCGGAACACAGTCAATGAAATGAGCCAACTCGGTATCTGGCACGTCAATTACAATCACGGTGCCGGCCCCCAGCGGATGATGGGAAGAGCCCCAAACGCTCCGTAAATTGTCGGAGAATTGGCCGGCTGGCAGCCGATTTATCCAATGAGCCTCTTGGCCGTCCAGGTCGTAAACAAGACCCGTTCCTCTTCGAATGAGCGATCCACCCCGCTCAATCCAATGATGAACGGCGCTCAATGTCTTATCGGCGACCAAGTTACCCTCCACCCACACCAATGTATGAATTCCCATCGCATCGAGAGCGCCGTCCTGGATCATCAGTTCGTCTATAATTTCAAAGTCCAATTGATTTCGGAGCGCCTCAGCCACTGCATAGGTATGGGTCGGCCAATCCATATCCGGCTCCAGCCAAAACGAGCTGCTGGGGAAGAAATAGGCGACATCGGTCAGTGAGCGCCGTCCGTTTAAATGGATTTTATATTTTATGAACTCCGGGATGGCGCGCTTTAAGTTCTGTGGATAGTCGAAGTAGACCTGAGCTCCGTTGCTGGCATCCATCCATATCCGCTTCACCTCATCCATCGGGTCCACATCGCCCGGCGGCTCGGTGTAGTAGCCGGTGTGATAGAAATGGCATGCGCTCGACACGCGGCGGGTCGCAAAGTAACCGATGGCGCCTGGCGTTTGTGCGGATACACGCTCCGTGTGAAGCATTTTCACATGCCGACTGGTATCGTTTCCGTAACAGACCTTCTCACTGCCATATCCCAAGCTGCCGATCTGCTTTTTATCGGGAAAATTGCGGCGGACTACGCGACTGATCTCCCGGAAACAGCGATTCACATGATCCTGAAACCAGTTAACAAAATCAAGCCAATATCGTCTCGCTTGAATGTTGGCTGGAACACGAGCCTTTTTAGCCGTGAGGTTGCCCTTAACCGCCGGAAATGTGATCTCTTCCGCCGTTGCAAAACCAGTCCCCCAAGCGCGATTCAAGGCATCCAATGAGCCATAGCGAGCCAGGAAAACCTTTTGGTAGTCGGCCTTCGCATATCGGTCCGCGCACCAGTATCCCGGGTGAGGGTACACTTGCGGAACCAACCAATTGGTCATGCCGTTAGGATAGCCGATTTCACCATACTCCGAAGGGTAAGCGACGCGGAGGAAATCAATTTGATCGCCCAAATGCTCCTTCAGCTCCGCGTAGTATCTGCCGTAGATATGAGGGAGGTTTGGATCCCAGGCGGAAACCTGCCTCGTTGGCTGACCGCTTTCGAGGTCAACGTAAGGCGTGAAATCCACCCCTTCCACCGCCCACTTCGGTGGAAAGTGAACCCAACAGAATACGTCATATTGCAATCCGGACTGGTGGAGACGACGGGCGTTTTCTTGATAGTATGCAAAGTCCCATACGCCCTTTTCCTTTTCAGAAATGCACCATGCTAGGTAGTCGGTATCGGCAAAAACACTGATTTGATGGAGAGTTTCAATAAGATCGGGTGTTACGTCGCTGATACCGGTGCCCGAACCTTTAGCGGTTCCCCAGTAATACATAAAGATATCAACGCTTAGATTGCCGGTGTAAAAGGGTATTAACGTAGGCCCGATGCGTTGGGAGGATTCCGGAGACGGGGGATCGCCGACTGCGGTCTCCGCACCCGCCAACTCCCAAATGACAGAGGTAAGCCCCAACCCAGTCGCGCCACCGGCCGCGATTTGCAGAAACTCACGCCGCGTTGCTCGTTTAAAAGACACGCTCAGCTCCTTCCGATCATGAAATGCACCTCCATACTGTGCATCAGCCGATTTTAGGTGAACATAAATAATATCACATGAACCCGTATCGCAGATTGACATGTAAGAGTTCAGTTCTCAGGGAGTGATTTTCGTTCGCCCCCACCCTGGCCCTCCCCGCAAGCGGAGAGGGTATCATTGCGAGCGAAGCGAAGCAATCTCCTTCACCAGTCCCTCTTAATCCCCTCCCCCGTTTACGGGGGAGGGTTAGGGTGAGGGTGCATCCAATATGGTCGTAAATGATTCCCAGAGAACTGAACTCATTCATTGACATAAATATCCAAGATTAGGTTATACTCTGATTGCTGGCTCGCTGCAATATTTGTCAGTGGTCGTATAGGATGCACTAAAGAGACCAGCATGATGAAATCAAACGATTGGGCCGGGAGACTACACCGAAGGGTCAGTTTGTGCCGCCGGCCAGAAAGGACTAGCATTGCGGTTTGCATGGCTTCGAACAGGACAATGGCTTTTGGTGGCTGCCGCCCTTATCATGATGGGCTCGCGTCCCGCTGTAGCCCAGATGGGGCAGCAGAGCTTCCCGAACATTCGGCTGAAGATCGGAGCGCTATTCCCAACCGATTCTTCAATTGGGAGCGGAACCTGGATTAAATTGGGCGCCGATGCCGACTTGCCGGCAATCTCGCTCATCCCTGGGCTACAAAGCCGAGTTGGGATTGATTACGAGTGGAACGGCGGTAGCTATGTGATCCCGATCACCTACTCGGAGATCTGGCAAGCCCCGTTGGGGCCGCTCTACCTTGGAGTGGGTGCCGGGCTATATACCGGCCATCTGAAGGGGTCCGGAACCGAAAGCCGCATCGGCGTGCGCTTTATTGCCGGTACGTCTCTCGGACACGGCGCCTTTCTGGAGTTGAACTACGACGTAGTTGCCCACTTCAGCACCGGCCGGGTGGATGGTCTCTCCGTTATGGTCGGGAAGGCTTTTTAACCAACTGGCCATCTCAATCCCGGCTGATCATTTGGTGTATGGAATGATTTTTGGGCTTTTCACCGCCCACCGGATCGGGTAGTGGTGAGTATGGCATTTACCGATTTTCATATCCATACCCTATGGAGTGATGGCAGCGCGACTACGCTGGAGATGATACGAACGGCGCATCACAACGGCGCATCTGCGGTTGCAATTACCGACCACTGCGGGGTGGGGGGATTGCGCGCGTTGGTGGAACAGCTCAGCCGCGATGTTGAGTTAGCTCAGCGGCATTGGGGTATCGTAAGCATTGCTGGGGTTGAGCTCACTCATATACCTCCCATTGTGATCCCCGATATCGCAATGGAGGCAAAATTCGTGGGCATAAAGCTGGTAGTGGTGCATGGAGAAGGGGCGGTTGGAGTTGAGCCGGGAACGAATCTGGCGGCGGTCGGCTCCGCGCATGTGGATATCCTGGCTCACCCGGGCGCACTGACGGAAGAAGTGACAGAAACCGCTCACCGGAACGGTGTTTATATTGAGCTGAGCGGGCGCTCTTGCTATCGTGATGCGAATGCTCAGGTGGCATCAATTGGGATCACAGCCAATGCGCCATTGATCATCTCCAGCAATGCCCATGACCCCGGTGAGATTTTAACGGAAGCACTCGCTGATCAGTTGGCGGAGGAGGCAGGCCTAACGGGTGAAATGGCGCGTCGTGTATTGGTGGAATCACCTCAGAATCTGATGCAACGACTTAAAATGCCGCCGCTTCCTTTACGCTGAAGCTGCTCGGTGTTATAATCCAGCCTATGAAAACGCTGGACCGCTATCTGATCCGCGAACTGATAATCCCTTCCCTGATTGGTCAGTTTGCCGTCGTGCTTATGCTGACCGGCACCGTTCTCTACAACAACGCCGGCATCTTTTTAAGCTACCACATTGCAGCGAGCGATGTTGCTCGTGTAGTCGTCTATTTTTTACCCTATTTAATTCATATGACGATGCCAGTTGCCACCGCAATCGCAGCATCGCTGGCGGTGAGCCGTTTAACCCGGGACAGCGAAATTACGGTTATGCGAAGTTCCGGTATCTCCTTAAAACGAATCTTTCTGCCTATCTTCATCATTGGTCTAGTGCTGTCCGTCTTGGACTTCTTTTTAGGGGAGAACCTAGTGCCTTTGTCAAACCGGCAGATGGAGGCGACGCTCGCCTCCATTTCCCGAAATCTGCACTACTTGGTTCCCCAGGAGAGAACTTGGGTGGAATCGCCGGATCATCGCTATATCGCCTACGTAGGCCGAATGGTGTTGGCAAAGAATGGCGTGCAAACCTATAACGTGATGATCGGCCAAATCGGCGACAGCGCTGACAACTCCTTGCCGAGGATCGCGTTTGCGAAGTGGGGGACTTATCGGAACGGTATCTGGGATCTGCATGACGTCTTCGTACACAATTACCTGCATAACGGCTTGGAGGAGCAGTTTATCAAAGCCAAGCAGTGGATTATCAATTTCCGAATCGCGGAGCAAAACTTCATCCTCATCCAACTACAGCTTCCCTTCTATTCATCCTCCTCGACGATGAGCTTCAGTCAACTCGGCCATCGCTTGGTAGAAGAGAGAAAGGCCGGCGGCGTGAATCCGAACGACTTGTTGGATTACTACTTTAAGCTCTCGGTGCCGTTCAGTTGCCTGGTTTTCGCGATCTGCTGTCCGCCGTTGAGCTTGCGGTTCGCGCGCACCGGAAACTTCACCGGCGTTTTGCTCTCCATTATATTGGTTTTCGTATACTGGAACACAATGTTGCTGTCCAAGATACTGGGTTACCAGGGGCTGCTGCCGCCGCTTATCGCGGCTTGGTCCCAAGACATCCTCTTTGTGCTGGCAGGGTTGGTCGTGCTTCGGGGTGAGGAGTGAGGAACTGGTTCAAGGGAGGGTTACCCGCAATTATCCTCTGGTGTGCCCCATTACTGGGCGCGGCCGCCGTTCCCATTGCGACGCCTCCAAATAGCGGCCCAATCATCACCCCGTCACCCTCATCTCTTTTGCCGCCGATGCAGCCGCCGGGACCGGAATATGGGCTGGCTACCGCCGACCATATTCGCTTTAACGATGCAACCGGTGACATCAGCGCGAGCGGACACGTAACTTTTCAGGTAGGGGAGTACATCCTGACCGGCAATCGCCTAGCCGGCAACGTTCGCGCTCAGGTGGTTTTAACCGGTAATACGCAACTGGTCTACCGGGGCCTTACCGCGACCGGTGATCGGATCGTCTTTTATCCGAAACGCCGTACCTACGAGATTGATCACCCCAGCATCACTTTGTCGCCGGAGTTTCTACAAAACCGTCTCATCTCGCCGCTCTTCATTTCGGGCGGTGAAGTGAGCGGGCAATCAACACAAAAAATCAACGCGACCAACACCAACTTAACCACGTGCCCCGCTCCTAAGCCCCACTATGAGTTTCATGCCGGTTCAATTGAGGTCATTCCCGGCAAGAGGGCCATTTTAAAGCGGGTTGGTTTCGATTTGTTCGGCCATCCGATACTCACATTGCCGGTATTAGTGTTGCCATTGAATGAGCGATTTCAACCGCACCGATCCACCTACACTCCGAGCATAGGGCGCTCTGCCGATGAGGGCTTTTATGTCAAAACCGCATTGAACTACCTGCTGTCGAGTAAGGCGCCGGGAATTTTCAGGGTGGATGCGATGGAAAAGAAAGGGATCGGGCTTGGCATCAATCAAAACTGGGATTTGGCGAAGATGGTTGGCGGGTTGATGCTTTACGATATTCCGACCAGCGGAAGCTCCAACAACCTATCGGCCAACCTGAACAATCAACAAACGCTTGGCGCGGGCTATGCGATGAATATCGGCGCCGACTATCAGCGAAATAGCTACCTCAGCCTATCGAACAGCACCGTCTTCAATACTCGCTTCGGTCTCACCCGGCACACCAGCAATAGTCAGCTTTCTTTGAATCTTTCCAGACTGGCCAACGATTCAAGCGGATTCAGCACGCACTCTTATGCGGCCACTCTCAGTGATTCCGCACAGTTCGGTTCCCACACTTCACTGGCCTCCAATTTTAACCTCACCCGCTACAGCTCCGGTGGGCAGGGAATATCCAGCCTGGTTCAACAGCTTGACTCGCGCTTTGAGCTGGATAACCACGAAAACAACTATACTTTAACCTTCATCGCGAATCGGACTACGCCGGTGGGCCGCCAATCCTCTGAATCGTTTTTCAGCGGCGTTCAGCGATTACCCGAGGTCAACCTAAATAATTACCGGTTCACCAGCGGTTTTTTATCTAAACTGCCGCTCACGCTTGGTCTCGGTTTCGGGCGTTACATCGAGCCGCAATTTAATCAAAACGTCGCAACCGAACGCGCAGCTTTCAGCATGAATTTGAACAACATGACCAATCAATTAACCCGCTCCACCCATCTAACGACCAGCTTTGGCTTCCGCCAATTTTTTTATGCCGACGGCTTCGCCCAATACGTTTTACAAAATACGACCGACTTAACTCAAGGTTGGGGCAAGGGATCAGGCTTGAATATCAACTACACCTACCAGCACGCAGAGGGCGGGACTCCCTTTAACTTTGACGTGCAGGGTGGCTATAATGCGATCAATGCCGATCTCGGTTTGCTCAGCGATTCCCACTTCCAGGCAACCGCGAGAGTCGGCTATGATTTTAACCAAACCGGTTTTGGAACCACCGCATGGCAGACCTTATCCGCCAACCTGCTCTTCAAGCCAAGTCGTTTTTTTCAGTGGCAAAACCTTATCACTTACGATCCGAATTCCAACCGATTTATCGCCGTCACCAGCATGTTTCACGCCCGCGGTCCCGACAAGCTGGCGCTCGATCTGGTTACTCGATACGATGCCCAGTTACATACTTTCGGCAACATCAACGGCTACCTCAACCTGCCGTTCGCCAAGGTGTGGCGACTGGTTGCCCTCTTTCAATATAACGGCTATATCGGGCGTTTCATGAGCCAGGATTTTCAGCTCACTCGCAACTACGGATGCCTGACGATGGGCGTAACCTACATCAATAACCCTTTCGGCTTCCGCACCGATCGCTCGCTCTACTTCACGCTGCAGATCAATGCGTTTCCCGTATCCAATCAGTTTGGCATCGGACAGTTCGGGCAGGCGATTGATACCAGCGTGGGCGGGATTTACTGATTTTGCTTTGTTGCAGGATTTTCGTACTCGAAGGGATAAGTTATTTACTGAATGTTCGATTGCTTTAACTGGTTATTACGCCGGACGTAATATATTTGACATTATGAATGGATTGTGTTCTCTGAATAATTTAGTTGGAAGGCTCTCACCTCTGTCCCCGCTCCAAGTTTGGAGAGGGGAATATTTCCCTCCCCCTTGAGGGGGAGGGTTAGGGTGGGGGTGAATTCTCATGTGTCTATTAATATATGTCCCAATTAATAAAAGAGTGAGGTAAAGGATGGTTTCAAAACCAATTTTCAATGCGTACCGGCGCTTGAGGAGTGCGGCTGATGCGGTAATCAACGGCTTTCCCGCCACCCAATGGGAGCGGATCGAGGGGCCGGGGCCGGATCATTTGGAGCTCGATGGGGTCGGCAATTTTCGCAATCTCGTTATTGAGCCGGGGAAAAACTTGACTTTGAAGTGCCGCCTTCAACATCCCGCCAACGCGATGGGCGTTGAACTGGGCGGCGATTCACTGGAGGCGACGCTTTTCACCCTGTATCCAATTACGATCCGAGTGGACGGTAAAGTTGTTTTGGAGGAGGGGGGAGTGCCAGTTGCGGCCGGACCTTCTCTATTTACCCTCATACCAAATTTAAGTCCCGGCGCCAGCACGGAGATCGAGCTAACGGTCCGAGTGCCTAATTTTCAAACCACCACTTGGCTGAATTTCCACCTGACCACTTCCCGTCTGCGCAAGCGTTTTGAGGCGCTCGATGTGGCTTGGGCGCAGCTTAGCCTGGCGGAAGCGTTTGCGACCGATAACAAGGAATTAGAAAAGGTAGAACGGGCGATAAAAGCGATTCCACCGGATATTCAAAGCCTAAGCGATGAGGCATTGGCGTCCTCATTGGAGAAAATGGCGGGAGAGCTGGAGCCGTTGTCTGAGCGCATTAAGAATTTCCCGGTGCATCTGATCGGGCATAGCCATATTGATATGAACTGGATGTGGACCTGGCCCGATACCGTGGAGGTGATTAAGCGGGATGTGCGCAGTGTTCTGACGCTGATGGATCAATACCCGGAGCTGACTTTCAGCCACAGTCAGCCGGCAACCTATGAAGTGATCCGAGAGCAGGAACCGGCGCTTTTTGAAAAAATATTGAAGCGGATCGAGGAGGGGCGCTGGGAGACAATAACCGCTACCTGGATCGAGGGCGACACCAATATGGCTTCCGGTGAGGCGATGGCGCGGCAACTGCTGGAAGGAGTGACCTATACGCGCCAGGTTTTGAAGTCGGAGCCGAAAAT
>JAKBZR010000151.1 GCA_021842405.1 bacterium | reverse complement strand
TTCCGATCTCTGATCCATTTACCAAAGCCCGAAATGGTTATCTCACGGCCGGCAACGCAGCGGCCGGATAGCTTCCGGGAATTTGCCAAGCAAACGATGGTTTTGGGATAGCTCATCCGAGATTCAATATTTCAAGTTAATCTTGCATTATTGTTGAACTTCCCCGTTTTTTCCCATTCATAAGAGAGTGTCCGGTCCGACTACTGGCCGCTGTATGGAGCGCCCGGCTGAGACGACGGCTGCGGTGGGAACCAGTCAGCCGGTACTTTTCCGCCACAACCGTTATGCTCAACCGCCAGCCCGCGCATGCGATGCACGATGTAGGCGACCACCGGATTAGCCCATTTATCGTGTTGCAATGGGAATAGAATTTCGTAAATCCGATCGTAACGGGGATGCACGCCCCGCACCAAGGGTCTCAACCGGCTGGCCAGCAGCGGCACCCCGCGCCGGCCAAGCTGATTCAATGAGCGCCACAAGGCCATGATCGGGGTTTCCACCTTCCTGGATCGGAGCAACCGCTCCGGCTTTGCCACCGCATACATGCCGACCGCCAGCGAGCCGGTCCATCTGTTTAATCCCTGGGTGCGAACGTTGGTCAGCAGCGCGTCGTAGGGCGCCACCGGCGATACCCAGACGATGCGGGCTCGCCCGATGATGGTTGAGTTCATATAGCGCGCCAGCAAGGCGACCGAACCGGCGCTCACCGGCTCACCAAACCGCGCCCAATAGCCCTCCGCATTTTGGTCTATCAACAAGCCCCATCGTCCGACCGCGTAGACCGGAGTGCTTAAGACCATCAAGACGATCAGCCAAAGCAAACGGATTTTCATCCTAACACCCTCCCGCGGGACATTCTATCTCATATTCGATGCCCGCCTGTGAGAACCGCTTCCCGCCTATCAAAATTTTATACCAAACGTTTATTGCATTGGTCAATTTGAAGGCACTGGAATGTAAGGTGGAGTTATGACCAATAGGACAAATATGACTGATACCTTACGACATTATTAAAACAGCGCAAAACCACCGGATTCATCAACTGTGCTCATTACCGGCGATGCGTAAAAACTCCTCCTCCGCCTCCTTCGTCCAAAACTGGCCGTCCTTCAGCTTGGCATAGACGGTCGGATAGGCGCTTTTCAGCTCGGTTAAGGACAGCAGCGGCACGTCCGGGATGTGTGGAAATATCAACGCTTTGCCGGCGAACCGCCCCTCTTTAACCGCCTGAATCCCTTCCCGCGCCGCCCGCATTCCGCCGATCGCGGCCAGCGAGGAGTTCGTAGACAGCTCCCGGTTCTCAACTTTTTGCAGGGTTTGGCGCATATCGTTCAAACTGGAGCCGCTGCTCCCGATAAACCGGCTGCGCTTCAGTGAGACCATGTTCAAGTCCAGCTTCGCCATCGTACCGCGGGCTACGCCGGCAAATATATTGAACCAACCGCCCGGCGCCAGATAGCGGATCGCATCCTCGATGATGGCCGGCACCGGCACTAGCGAAACGATGTCGTCAAAGCCGGATCCGCCGGCCAGTCGCCGCAACTCGACATCCATCCCCTCCACGCCGAGCTCTTTGGGGTTAAGATCGATCAGCTCGATATGGCGTTCCGCCGCCACTTTGCTGAAACGATCCAGCGTACTTTGTAGCCTCACCGCATCCACATCGCTTGCCACGATACGGCGCGGCGGCCTGGGATGCTGAACGGCAAGCTGCACGTGCATTTGGCCCATCGGCCCGCCCGCCCCAATGTACCAGACCACGCCGCCTGGCAGCAGGTCCGACGTCCTGCTTTCCCGGTAGCTCTCCGCGATCGTACGGGTGGCGGTTCCGATATAATGGTGCCAATTGTAGTGGATCCGCCCGATATCAATTGAGACTTTTCGGGAGATCGGTGCGTCATGCACCAGATTGAGAATGCCATGATCGGCCAGCAAGGTGGCGAGCGTTTCGATCAGATCGGGATCGGGCTGCCCCAAAATGATGATATCGTCGAAGCCCTTTCCTCCGGTATGAACGTCCAGCAGGCCGCGCCAATCGCCAGCGCTTGAATTGACGTGCTCCATCTTGAAATTCAGCGTGCTCGCGAAAAGCTGTATCGGCTTCAGTACCGCCGGGTTGGTTCCCACATACGCAAGGGTGGCTGGCCTATGCTCTTCACTAAAAAGGGCGGTGAAATCGTAATGCTCCTGATCGGTACTGATAATGAGCACTGCGCCGTTGGCTTTGATTCCGCTGCGGTGATGCTGCTCATAGGCCGACACCACGCAGGCCCAAGGCTCGGTGAGGGCCGATTCCACGTAGCCGGTGGTCGGCTTGACCGGTAAGAGATATACCCCCTCGTCACCTTGGAGCATTTCTTTGGGAATCACGCTGTATTGGCTCAATCCACCGGAAAGCACGTAGCCGTAGGCCATGCTCACTCCGTGGTAAAAGACATCCGCCTGAATCACAAAACGATCCCCAATGTGAAAGCGGCTGACTATGTTTTTGCCGACGCCCACCACCGTGCAGGCAACCTCATGGCCCAGTGTGACCGGATTGGTCTTCAAATCGCGACCGGTCAGCCTCGGATGGGTATCGCCCATGCCGATCACTTTAGTGTCCGAAAAACAGAGGCCGCAGGCATCTTGGCGCACCAACAGCTCATTTTCGCCGTAAGAGGGCACGTCAGCCTCCTCCACTTTGAGGTTATCGAAACCGGCACCGTAAAGATGCCAGCGCAACATCTTTTTAGGTATCTCGTAGCCTTTCATTGAAGAAATCCTCCCCATCAACGGATGCTTTGTAGTATACCGGAAACGCTCAGGCGGCTCGAATTAGCCGATCAGGCGCTTTCGGTAGTGCTCATCCGGTCGGGTGTGGATGCGGTTTACATGCTCGAGCGGCAGGAAATGGGGGCCGCCGGCCGCGTAGGTTCCCAGTCGCACGCGGCATGCCTTGACGAACATGATGGTTGCGTTTTCCACCTCAGTGGGTGTTTTGC
Source organism: bacterium (assembly GCA_021842405.1). GTDB lineage: Bacteria > Armatimonadota > Chthonomonadetes > Chthonomonadales > JAMCWF01 > JAMCWF01. The sequence goes on along the minus strand of JAKBZR010000151.1, from coordinate 2,235 downwards.
CGGTTGCAATCAGCCCATGATTTTGCATCACGATAACGCGCGGCGGGGCATCGTAGCGATCAACGAACTCGAGCACCTTTCGGCGCAGATATTGGGCCAGCACGATGCCGGGGTCGGTGTATTCCACGTAGCACACCGCCACCCCGCAGGAAACGATCTCATCGGGGAAAAGCATCCCGGAAAAGGCGTTTTGCGCGTTCACCGAGCAAGAAAGGGCGTTCACCGCGGTGGGATGGGTGTGGCCGACGAACATAATGTCGGGCAGGCTCAGTAAAAAACCATGCAGATAGGTCTCCACCGAGGGCATCTTGCTGCCTTCCTGGACCTCCCTGGCGTTCAACAGGATTTCACGGGTGCGCGCATCACCCACCGGTTCGCCGTCCAGCGCGCCCTTTAACTTTGAGTAGCGAACCGTGATGAGGCCCTCCTCATCGAGGGACGCCAGGTTATACCCGCTCGCCTTAACCAGAAAAAGATCGTCGTCCAGCTTGGCTGAAGTGTTGCCCTCGCCCAGGATGGCCAGATCGCGGGACGGCTCACCTAGACTGCGGGAAAGCGTGATAAGCTGCTGCCCGATCGTGTCAAAATTGCTCATACCGATGTATTCTCCTCGTATTATTTACGCCTCCACTCATGAAGCGCTCAATTTAAATCAAATTGCGCGAATCAAAGCCGTCAGGGCTCCGATATCGTCCTCTGAATTACTCCATTGCCCAGGATTGGATTCGCTGGATAACCTCGCTTTGCGGGACCGTTTCCTGTTGTGAGGTCATCATATTTCTAAACGAAACAACGCCCTCTTTCAGCTCATTTTCGCCGATCAATAAGACCAGCCGTGCGCCCAACTTGCCGGCTAGCCTCATCTGCGCTTTCAAGCTCTTGCCCACATAATCCATGTCGGCTGAGATGCCGGCGCCTCGAATTTTAGTCAAAAGCCCTACCGCTGCCGATTTGGCCGATTCACCCAGCGCCACCAGAAAAACGGCCGGTGCTTCATCCTCTGTCTCGAACTCAATTCCCAGCGAATCCATCGCGATCAAGCAGCGCTCCATCCCAAGGCCGAAACCGATCCCCGGCGCTGCCGGCCCGCCGCAATCCTCCACCAGCCCGTCATACCGACCTCCCCCGCCCAGCGCGTTCTGCGATCCCAGCCCGCCGCTGGTTATCTCGAAGGCGGTTTTGGTATAGTAATCAAATCCGCGCACCAGTTGAGGTGCGATCTGATGCGGCACGCTCATCACTTCGAGATGGCGGCGCAGTGAGCGGAAATGCTCCCCGCAATCCTCACATAGCCAGTCGAGCAGCTTGGGCGCTCCACTTAAAATCTCCACGTCATGCGGCGCCTTGCAATCCAGCATCCGAAGCGGATTCACCTCATATCGGGACTTGCAATCGCCGCACATCTCGCTGAGGGTGGGCTTCACGTACTGTTTCAGCTCCTCCCGATAGGCAGGGCGACACTGCGGGCAGCCGACCGAGTTGATCTGAAGCTGCTGATCGGTAATCCCGATCTCACGGTAAAAGCGCACCGCCAGCTCGATGACCTCCGCATCCAGGGCCGGATCGGCCGACCCGAACGCCTCCACGCCAAGCTGTTGGTGCTGGCGATAGCGCCCCTTTTGCCCCCGCTCATTACGAAAGTTTTGCCCGATGTAGTAGAGCTTCAGCAGCGGATGAGCGGCCAGCATCTCGTGCTCGATGATGGCGCGCACCACCGGCGCCGTTCCTTCCGGCTTCAGGGTGAGCCGGCGCCCGCCCCGATCCACCAGGTTGAACATCTCTTTTGAGACGATGTCGGTTCCCTCCCCGACGCTGCGGACGAAGAGATCGGTCAGCTCCAGGATGGGGGTGCGGATCTCACGGTAGCCGTAGCGACGACAAACCTGCCGAAATCGCTCCTCCACCCACCGCCAGCGTCCGGTGTGCAGCCAGGTGTTGCCGGAGGGCGGATAGGGGAGCACGTCATTCATATAAGGAGGCGAGGAAAAGGGCATGTGGTTGATAATCTTTCTCTTTCAGCGTCCCCTATTTTACGTGAAAGGGAGCGGATGAGTCAATGAAAGAGTTCAGTTTTGCGGGAATAAATAATTTTTACGTTGCCCACCTCACCCCCCATCCCCCTCTCCGAAACGGAGAGGGGGAGCGCCTACTGCACCGATATACGCGTCGGTTCCCCCTTCCCGCCTCGGGAAGGGGGACAGGGGGTTAGGTGTTAAAACAGTGAGAGTATTTTTA
>JAKBZR010000150.1 GCA_021842405.1 bacterium | reverse complement strand
TAAGGAGATGGTCTTTACCCGGCCGGTAATGGATCTGGCGCACGCCCATCTTATGCTGCGCAATGAGGCGACGGGCGAAGTGAGTGATCTGGCGACCGGCGTTTCGGGGCCGTTTGCCTGGCGAAGGGATTCGCAGTGGTTTGTCGGCTTTGCTCATGGGTTGGACGGCTCGCTCTCCGCCTATTGGTACAGTTTAAATGAGATGGGTGAAGCGATGCGAATCAAGCTGCCGTTTAATTACGTGTCACCGCTCAATCAAAACGTGATCTGGCTTCCCAATAGCGACGATATCGCGGTGCTGGGATCCACCCAATCGCCGAGCCTCAAAACCAATGTCTACACGGTGGAAGCCGGCGAACCCCATCAGATCACGAAAACCGGTGATGTGATCGGGCTGAGCATTACGCCGGACGGTAAGAATCTGATCTGGGCGCGCCGTAGTAAAAACGCCCACTACATTTTATTCACCCTCTATGAGTTCAGTATCAACAAGCGGACGGTGAGGCGGCTCTCCTTCCCGGAACAGGTGCCGGGCATCAATCCCAATCCCCATCAAGGACCGGATAGTGTCAATTATGTCTCATTTTCACCGGATGGGCAGCATATCGCGGTTGCGGTCACGTATGCCCCGCCTCAAACCAGTGGGATCGGAACCTCGGTTCTCTACATGACTAACTTGCATGGCGGCGATGCAAAGACCGTATTAAAGGCGCCGGCGACCAGTCGGTTTGGCTTTGTCGGAAAAGGCGGCGCATTCATCGTGCCGTTTTGGTCGGCGGATGGTAAAAAGTTGGCCGCCCTCGATCAAAACGGAGCGGTATGGGTCTGCAATGCGGACGGCTCCGGCTTGCACAACCTGAACCTTCCGCCGCTGCCGCAATAAATAAAATGGATCGTCGGCTGGGTGGCGGTTGTTGCGTTACACAGGAGAGGAGGCAGAAGCGATGCGACCCGGTATCATTGACGCTTTGAAGGTTCACTGTCCCAATGTTTGCCCCCAACGACGACGGTCATCGCTCCGTTTGGTTGTGGTCGGTCTGGCCGGCCTGCTTTTATCACTGGCGCTCTCCGGCTGTATCTCGACGCCCGCTTGGGGACCCAATGACCGATATGTGGTCGTCCCTGATTTCAATGGCGGCCGCATGTACAAGGTCAACGTGGACGGTTCCGGCACCCATAAGATAGCCGGAACCACCAGTGATACGAACCCATCCATATCTCCGGATGGGAGATACATCCTATCAGTCTGTGATGAAGGCGACACCTCGAAGAGCGGTTACTCCTATTCTATGCTGATGCTCACCGATTCAGTAACCGGCAAAACCACCGAGATCGGCGAAGGCCAAGGGGTGGATAGCCCTTTCGCATGGAGACCAGATTCGGCCCGGTTCGCCGGCTTTAAAAGGGGCCCGCATGGGGAGAAGAAGGCATGGTTCTATATCGTGTCCTACAAAGGGGTGACGCTGGAGGTTCCAACCCCTCCTCATCTTCACTTTAGTCATGCGATCTGGCTTCCCCACACCGATAATATTGCGGTGCTGGGAGCGAAACGGACGGCAAAGGACGACCTCTTTGCTCCTGAAGTAGCTGATGTATACACGGTGGAGGACGGCGAAGTCAATCAGATCAGCCATACCGGCGATGTGGTGGGAATGGGATTATCGCCGGACGGTGAGCATCTGATTTGGGCGCGCCAAGGTAAAAATCTGCGCTACGTCTTAATATCCCTTTATCGGTTCAATCTCGATAATCGGAGCGTGCAGCGCGTCCCGTTTGAGGAGCAGGTTCCCGGCATCAACTTACCCCACAAGGCGCCGGTCGAGGTGAGTGGCGTCTGGTTTTCTCCCGATGGCCGCCACCTGGCCATCGAGTGCAATTTCGGCCACACAGTAGAAGCTACTACAAATTTTTTTTTAACGCAGTCTCCGGCTCAGTTAAAAAAATTACTCCATCTGCATATGAGTGATAAACAATTTAAAAAATATGAAAGCACATCCGATTTCACCAGCAAGCTTGTGGATTTAGCGCCGAAATTCACCGGCGCGCTTTATATCGTTTCGATGGACGGCCGGCATGCGAAGCAAATCATGGCCGGTAACTGGATGGACTTTACCCCCTCTTGGTCCCACCGCGGAAACAAACTGGCGTTTTATATGACGAATTCCCCTTTTCTTCCAGACAAGGCTAGCTTGTGGGTCTGCAATGCGGATGGCTCGCATTTGCGGAAATTGCTTGCGTGGAAGAAGTAACTTATTTTTCGCGGAGGGAACATTAGAACTTCCCCGCTTCGTCATTCCCGCCTGTCTACCGCAGGCAGGGGGATGGATTCCCGCTTTCGCGGGAATGACGTAGCGGTGGGCTCCAGCAACCTTTTCAATAACCTCATAGGTAAGGAAGGATTGAATCATTTCCGGAACCGTCCCGGACGGCTACGCTCCTTGTCGCTTTTCGGAGCGGTATCGGGATGGGTGCGGGACGCGGCTATCAGGGGCGGCGGCAGGAATTTGCGCAGGTCGGCGATCTCATCCCGAAGATCGGCCGCCCGCTCAAAATCGAGCGCACGAGCCGCTTCCTTCATCTGCTTTTCCAGCTCGGCGATCGTCTTAGCAATCTCATCGGCGGGCGTATTTTCATCCACGCCGGCGCGGGGTCGGTAGGCCGGCCGCTCTTCCATAATCCGCTCGGCCTGCAGTAAATCCCGCACCGCCTTCTGGATGCTCTGCGGGACAATGCCGTGCTGCTCGTTGAAGGTCATCTGAACCGCGCGGCGGCGGTTTGTCTCGTCAATAGCTCGCGCCATCGAGCCGGTTATATTATCGGCGTACATAATCACCTTGCCGGAGACGTGCCGAGCCGCCCGTCCCATCGTCTGAATGAGCGAGGTGTCGCTGCGTAAGAACCCTTCCTTATCGGCATCCAGTATGGCGACCAGAGATACTTCCGGCAGATCGAGGCCCTCCCTCAGCAGATTGATACCCACCACGACGTCATAGACGCCGAGCCGCAGGTCCCGTAAGATTTCGGTGCGCGGCAGCGTCTTGATGTCGGAGTGGAGGTAGTTCACCTTGATGTGCAGGTCTTGGAGGTAGTTGGTCAGGTCTTCCGCCATCCTCTTGGTCAGGGTGGTTACGAGCACCCGTTCGTGGCGCTCGGCATGGCGGCGAATTTCAGCGATCAGATCGTCAATCTGCCCACGGATCGGGCGGATGATGATTTCGGGATCAACCAAACCGGTTGGGCGGATGATCTGCTCCACGATTTGAGCACTGTGCTTTCGCTCGAAAGGCCCCGGCGTGGCCGAATAGAAGACGACCTGGTTGACCCGCGCTTCCCATTCATGAAACTTGAGCGGGCGGTTATCGCCGGCGGAGGGCAGGCGGAAGCCATACTCGATCAGCACGTCCTTGCGCGCCTTATCGCCGTTGTACATCCCGCGAAGCTGAGGCAGCGTCTGGTGGGATTCGTCAACGAAGACCAAAAAGTCGTCCGGGAAATAGTCGAACAGGGTATTGGGCGGCGTTCCTCTCGCCCGGCCGTCCATGAAACGGGAGTAGTTTTCAATGCCGGAGCAATAGCCGACCTCCCGCATCATCTCGATGTCGAATCGGGTGCGCTGCTCCAAGCGCTGCGCCTCCAGCAGCTTGTTTTGCGCGCGAAACCAGTTCAGACGATCCTCCATCTCCTCCTCGATCTCGCGAATCGCCCGATCCATCCGCTCCTCGGTCGTCACGAAGTGGCTGGCCGGGAAGATGGTCACCGCGTCCCGCTGCCCCACGATCTCGCCGGTTACCGGATTAACCAGCGCAATCTTCTCCACCTCGTCGCCGAAAAACTCCACCCGAATGGTGATCTCCTCGTCGGCGGGCTGAATTTCGAGACAATCACCCCGTACTCGAAAAGTGCTGCGGGTCAACTCCAGATTGTTGCGGGTGAATTGCATCGAGACCAACCGCTGCAGGATATCGTCCCGATTATAGCTGGCGCCCCGCTGAAACGAGAGGATGATGCTGCGGTACTCTTCCGGTGAGCCAAGGCCGTAGATGCAGGAGACGCTGGCTACCACCAGCACATCGCGCCGCTCCAATACGGCCTGGGTGGCGGAATGACGCAGGCGGTCAATTTCGTCGTTGATCGCGGAATCCTTTTCGATATAGGTGTCCGTTTGGGGAATGTAGGCTTCCGGCTGATAGTAGTCGTAATAAGAGACGAAATACTCCACCGCGTTGTCGGGAAAAAACTCACGAAACTCAGAGCAGAGCTGGGCGGCCAGCGTTTTGTTATGGGCGATCACCAGGGTCGGCCGTTGCGCCTGGGCGATGACATTGGCCATGGTGAAGGTTTTACCGGTGCCGGTAGCGCCCAGCAGCGTCTGATAGCGGTGCCCGGCATTGATGCCTTCCACCAACTGCTTAATCGCTTCCGGTTGATCGCCCTGTGGTTTATATTCGGCTTTAAGGATGAATTCGGACATGTCAGCGGCTCCTCCGAGATCCGCCGCATTAGAGGCCTATCGGACGATTATTGGATGAGTTTCCTATTTTCAAAGATACCTGATTCACCCTGTTTTGAGAGCGAGAAGAGTATCAAGACGTTGCTTATTCCGCCGGAGGCTCCCCATCGTCCCATCCGGATTCCCGAACGCGGTCCAGCACAATCTCAGCCAGTAACCGGTGAAATCCCAGGTGACCCCCCATTTTAAACTCCACTTCGGGGTACCGCCTGCGCCCTTCAGCCATTTCATTGGGAAGGTCATGCCGCACGTGAGCGCCGAGGTGCAGGAAATAGGGGATCATTAATATTTCGGTTGCCCCATGCTCCACGCAGTGATCAATTCCGGTCTGGATGTCGGGTGGATTCAGCTCCAGAAATCCGGCTTCCACGATGTAGTCGGTGCGCTGCCGGAGCAGCTCGATGATCTGGTACATATCGTTATTGGCCTCGGCTTCGGTGCTGCCGTGGCCCAGTAATAGCACGGCTTTTTTCATTTATACACCTCACGCACGTTATTGATGGTGAGTTCTGGCATAAGAATTGCAGTAAAGCAATACAAACTATGCCCGGATGAAGTCAGTTGCACATGGGTATAATACCCCTTGTTTGATTTCAGGGTGAGGAAACTATTTTGGGAGAGATCAAACGTTTTTCGAAAATTACTGTAAATCCCCGTCCAAGCCGAACTCCATCGAACGTTTTACCTTGCCGGACGGTCTTCCGCGGAAAATCACTCAAGAGTGGTGGAGTAGGATTCTT
>JAKBZR010000149.1 GCA_021842405.1 bacterium | reverse complement strand
ATCTCGTCCGGCGGCAGCGCAACCGCCACCCCCACTGCATAGATGTTGGGGTACTCCTTATGACGATAGCGGGCATCCACCGGAATAAAGGCTTTGGGATTTCCTAAACCAGGAGAACCAGCAACCGCTTCCACCCCGGCTAGCGGCGGGATAACCATGGAAAAGGTGCCGTCGAAGGCGCGGCCGTCAGAGAGCGCCACCTGATCTTTAGTAATCTCGGAGATGGCAGCCGAGGTCACGTAACGGATATCGCGCTCCTCGAATGCGTCCTCCAAATGCTGGCGCGCTCGCCCAAAGCCGCCCACTCCGAAGTGGCCGAGGAAAGGCTCCGGCGTGATAAAGGTGATGGGCACCCGGTTTCGCATCTTTTTTCGCTTCAGCGCGTAATCAATTTCGAAGGCGAATTCGTAAGCCGGCCCCAGGCAACTTGCACCCGGCGCACAACCAATCACAACCGGCCCCGGCTTTTCTAAAAACCGCTGCCAGCCATCCCGTGCTTCAATCGCCTCCGGCGGCGACATCAATGAATGAGAACAACCCTCGAACGGCCCCAATCCCGGCACCGCCTCATTAGCGCTGCGATGACCGGTCGCAATGATCAGATAATCGTAGAAGAAATCGCCGTGATCGGTTACCACGACCTGAGCGGCCGGGTCAAATCGCTGCGCGACGGCCTCCACAAAACGAATTCCCTTCGCGCTCAATGAAGGTTCCAAATCAAATGAGATACGATCCAGCGTGGTAGCTCCCATTACCACCCATGGAAGTGAAGGGATAAAGACGAAGCGACGATCCCGAGCAATAATTGTAATCTCACATTTCCGGCCTAGCAGCCGACGAAGCTCAAATCCAGCCGTCAGCCCGCCGAACGATCCGCCCACAATGACTATTTTCATCTTTTATGGTTCCTCTCCGATAGTTACCGGCAGTCCTTGCGCACGCCACTCCTGCACGCCGTCCTCCATACGTACCGCCAGAAATCCTTTTCCCTTTAATTTCGAGACGGCTTCAACCGCCAGCACACAGTACGGTCCCCGGCAGTAGGCCACGATCTCCTGCTCGGTGGGCAGAGATTGAAGGTACTGATCCAATCGCTCGATGGGGACACAGAGCGCTCCCGGAATGTGGCCGGCACGATACTCTTCGGCTGGGCGCACATCCAATACCGTCACTGCACCGGTCCGAACCCGCTCGCGCAGTGTCTCCCGATCCACCGATTCCAGATCGGGTTGGTTTTGCAGATACTGGCGGGTTATCTGCTCGATCTCGGCCAGATGCTGTTCGGCCAGCGTTTTTATCGTCTGGAAAAAATCACAAACGCGCTGGCCGGCCAAGCGATAGACGATGAATACCCCATGGCGTTCGGTTTCTACCAGCCGGGCCACTCGCAGCACCTGCAGATGCTGTGAGGCGTTGGCGACCGATATTTCAGCCTGCTTGGCGAGCTCCTCCACTGTGCGCTCACCCTGACAAAGCAGGTCAAGCAATTCCAACCGTTTCGGGCTGGCCACCGCTTTGGTGATGCGGGCGAATTGCTCATAGACTGCGTTTTTATAACGTCGGCCGGATTTCATCCCTAATTCCCAATCGTTTGATTGAAGTTATGTTGATATTCAATTGATTAATTGATTATAACACGGGATTTTGAGCTTTGTCAATCAGTAACAGTTCAGTTTTGCGGGAATCCAGTTCCCTGTCTAGAGGCTTGCCGGGATGCGGATGTTCACCTGCCATTGCGAGAAGTCGCAAAGCGACGAAGCAATCTGATTATTACCAATGGGGAATTGTTCCGCTCGCACGGCTTGCCGGGTCGCTCATTTCGATCGGTAAAGATGGACTGGATTCCCGCGTTCGCGGGAATGACGAAGCGGCAGGATACACCGACTTTTTCAACAACCACTTAAAGGGGAGGGTGTCATTGCGAGCGAAGCGAAGCAATCTCCTTCACCAGTCCTCTCTCAGGATTGGAAAAAGAGTTGCCTGCCTGGCGGCAGACAGGGAGTGAGAACCTCCCGCCCAAATTGCCCGTAGAACTGAACTCTTTGTCAAATTCGATTACAGAGGTTAATTGCAACCACTCCCCGTACCACCAATCATCCGACGACGCCGTCTGGTTCGAGAAATTGACGGGAAAAAGGTGGCGAATTGCCCATTTCTGTGATCATCGCTGGAACCGAAGCGACAGGATAAAACGTATATCGGGTAACATCCGATATATCAACGGATGTCCTCCATAAAAGTAGAAGTCGGTGACCGGCTATCAAATCGAGTGAAGTGATTGAGCAAACGGTTTAGACCCAATTCCGCTACATCACGGCGACTGGCGCTGCTGCTCGCTTGCTGCTGGCTTTGGCTTAGCGGGCCCGGCGCGCTCGAACACACCGATCACCTCTACGACTACAGCCATAAGCCGGTTATCGCGTCCGGGAACGTCTGTCTGGCTTGCGAATGGCAGGCGATCGGTCGCAGCACTCAATTCACCGTTTCGCCGCCGCCCATCATTTTGCCGCTCAGCACCGCTCCCATACGCCGAGTCGTGCTTTCATGTCCGCAAACCCACATCGCCTTTCAACGGTCCCGCAGTCCGCCCTCACTTCTCCTTTCTACCACCGCTTAATTTCAAGCGGTCATTCACCGCACCCAAGTTTCTCATTAACGATTCAAGTTGGCGACCGGTGTCAATCCCCCTTCCAGCGGCCATTTCGATGGCGGCTCGGAAGAGCTGATTGAGTATTCGTCCATCCGATGATCGCAGACTAGATGGATGAATGCGCTCATTGCGCGCAGCGATCGAGTTGACGGGTAACTCGGCTATACGGATCTCATTCCGACTGAGTGCAATTCAGGAGAATATCACCGCAGTAATTGCCGGTGCGCCGGATTGGATCGGTGTTTCTGTGAAAGGAGAAGGATGTTATGCAGTATCGCAATCCTCGAACTCAATTATGAAGGCTTCATTAAGGGTACCGTTTATGATAACACTGCTGTTGAGATTATGTCTTAATGCCGACGCCGCCCCCATCAATCTAGGCGCCGTCCGAGCAGTGCGCTTTATGATCATCAACGCATTGACCGGCGCGCCGCTGCCGGACGCCTGCCTACTCATCACCGATCCGGAAGGACTCCGCCAAAGCCGTCTGCTGGTTGCCTCTACGCCGGACGGAACGACCCCATCCTTCAACCTGAGCCGATGGAGTTTGGCCGTCGGAGGTGAAAAGGCGCCCCTCATCACTTTAATTGCCGGAACCGAAACGACGATGGAGGCCAAGCCGATCCCCACCGCGCCGGAAATTAAGCTGGTTGTCGTCGCGAGCTTGATAACATCCAGACCGCTCTCAGCCGGCTCGCAGGCCACCACCCGCAGCTCCACCTTCATCAATAAATTTACCGACACCAACCAACAAAACCTGCGCAGCATCACCCGCACCATTGCCGGCGTCGCTTCCGACTCCACCGGCCAGGTGCATATTCGCGGGGAGCATTCTGATATCACCTATATGGTGGATGGGGTGCCGCTGCCGGAAACCCTTTCCGGCAGTATGAGCCAGATGGTGGTGCCGGGGACCATCAAGCGATTGAGCGTAATTGTGGGCGGGTTCGCGCCGAAGTACGGCGGTCAGACGGCGGGCGTATTCGACATTACAACCAAAGCGATCGCAAAAGTGCCCGAAGCGCACGTCAACCTTGAGGGCGGCACCTATGACACCACAAACGGCGGCCTTCAGTTCAGCGGACCTCTTAGCAAGCGGGCCTCACTTTTCCTCTCTTACACCGCCACCCGGAGCATCAATGTCACCCAGCCCCCGCAACCGAACGACCAAACGGCGCACAACACCGGCGCTTCGCTGGATGCTTTTGGGAAGATCGCCTACCGGTTGGGTAAGAGCGATCGAATCGATCTGACGATGAATACCGCGCCCGATACGATGCAAATCGCCAATCGAACCAGCCTTTCCTCGTACTACGCATCGGTCGGGCAGGGATACGGCTTTCTGGGGTTGGAAGACCCCTCCAGCGGATTGCTGACCCAACAGCAGGAGGGTATGGACATCACCCAGCGGGAGACCACCGATTACGGCGTGCTGAACTGGCATCACCGGTTTAATCTGAACAATCACTTGGAGATCGCCGTAACCTTGATGCGCTCCTTCCAGCGGCTGCAAAACCACAATCCGCTGGTCAATGTGCTCGATCTGCAGCCGGATAACTCGATCGAGTATAACCCCACCGCGGTACGTTCGTCCCATAACACCCAAATTTCGGGCAACTATGTGACCCGAAAGGGGCCGCACGACGTGCAAATCGGCTTTCTGGACGATATTCAATCCGGTCACGAATCGTATCAAATCATACCGGCCAGTCAACTGGCGCTGGATGATCTGGCTGCCCTTGACCCTCTACTGGTGCCGTCGGGCTCGGTTGCAAGAGGGACGAACGGCCAACCGGAATTGGATAAGCTGGGCAATCCGGTTTACGTTCCCAATTCGGCGGTGGTGCCCACCCTGCTGGTGGATCGGAGCGGGTTTTACCGCGCCTTCTACGTGCAAGATACCTACCACTTCACTCACCGGTTCATCACCAACTACGGATTGCGGTTTGATTGGTACAAGCAGGCGCAAAACCTGGGTCAGCCGATCGTGGATACTTCCGCCCTGTCACCTCGATTTAATTTTTCATACGATCTGGGCTCTGGAAACCTGCTGCGCTGGTCTTATGATCGCATATTCAACATACCGCCGCTGGCACAGGGCGCGCTCGTCGGTGAGGCGATCCAGCCGGAGCGGCTCAATCAATATGACATCAGCATCCAGCACCAGATCAGCGCCGGTCAGTCGGTAAAGCTGGCTTATTACTATAAAGATATCACCGATCAGATTGATGTGGGGTTGTTGGTGCCCGGCAGTGAGATCGGGCTCTTCTCAGCCGTGAATTTCACTCAGGGCGCGGTGCATGGAATAGAATTTACCTACGATTTGGCACCCCCCCATCCGAACGGTATGAACGCCTATTTCACCTATACCTACTCCACCGCCAAACCGATTGGAGTGGACATGACCGGCGCCCCGGTACTCGTGTTCCGCCACGCCACAAGCAACCGCGTCAACATCGTCTACCGCCGCGCCGACGGCAACATCGGCTGGATCGATCCGGCCGCCGGCGAAAAGACATCCTGAAACTTCTCCCTTGTTTCACAGGGTATTTGCAATGCGCCTGGAAAACCTGCTCGCGGCAAATGCAATCATTCCGACGCT
>JAKBZR010000057.1 GCA_021842405.1 bacterium | reverse complement strand
TCCTCATCGACGATTAGCGTCTGCGGAGCACTCTTCCCCTGGCTGTCAGCAGCAGCTTGGGCAGGATGGCTTTAGGCGGTCGCCTTTCATGAGTCTACTACCTCGCGGACGCTAAAATCATACAAGGCTAGGATGGGGGTCGGCCTAACGCACTCCCAAGCCCCTCCTTCTTCTCCCATACTCATGATGGGGGTGCATCCAATACGGTCGTAAATCATTCCCGCAAAACTGAACTCTTTCTTCCCTCTCTCCGCACGGCGCTCCACCCTAGGATGTGCTAAAATAGAGTGATTTTCCCAGTAAAGCAAACATTAGATCAAACGATGATCGTTCTCATTCAGAAGCAGATTTGTGGTTCAGGAACCAACTTATTATCTAGACCCGCTCGAGCGGCTAGGAAAAGGAGAGTTTGAAAAATGCGACGCTATCTTATGCTGGGCATAGTAGCACTATCCGCAATTGCGTTGATTGCCATGCTTTCAGCTTGTGGGCGCCATCAAGGCAGAGTTTCCACCACCGTGTCCAATAGTGCCGGCGGTTCTGGTCAGCGCTTTCGGGTTGGCGTGACATTGTTGGATGAGGACGACGCGTTTTATCAGGAGCTGAAGCAATCTATGAAGCAGGCGGCGGCCGCGAATAACATTGATCTCACCATTGTTTCCGCTGATCGGGACCTCGCCCGCCAAACCGATCAGGTATCCAATTTCATCACTCAGCAGATGCAGGCGATTATCGTTTGTCCGGTTCAAACCGATGGCGTCGCCGGTGCGATCCGCCGTGCAAATGCGGCCGGTATTCCCGTCTTTACCGCCGATATCGAGGCTCACGGTGGAAAGGTAGTCTGCCATGTTGCATCCAACAACGTACAGGGGGGTGAGTTGGCTGCTAAGGAGATGATCAAGCTGCTGCACGGCAAAGGAAATATCGCCATCATAGACTTTCCGGAGGTGACCAGCGTCCGCGATCGCAGCGATGGATTTAAGAAGGAGATCGCAACCGCCCCCGGCATCCACATTTTAGCCGACCCCAGCGGCGGTGGTATGCGGGACCGCTCCAAGACGCTCGCAGACAACCTGATCACTCAGTACGGGAAAAAGCTTAACGGCATCTTCGGAATCAACGATAACACGGCCCTCGGTGCGCTTGCCGCGGTGGAACAAAACAACCGTCCCGATATCGTGATTGTTGGATACGACGGTTCGCCGGAAGCACGGCAAGACATTAAGTCGGGCGGACCGTTAAAGGCCGATGCGGTCCAGTACCCGGCCAAGATTGGGAAAAAGGTGATCGGGGTGGTCGCACAATATCTTAAAGGGGATCACAAAGTGCCGCCGATCATTCAGGTTCAGACCGGTCTAGTAACGGCAGCCAATTTAAAGTAAACCTTTTCGAACGGTTTGTGATATAAGCTGTAAGAAGGTAGAAATGGAGCGTTGATGCAGTATACAAAGCCGCTGGCGCGACTGGTCTCTGAGTTGGAACGATTTCCGGGAGTGGGTCCAAAATCGGCTCAACGGATGGCATTTTATCTCCTGCATGCGTCGGAAGAGGACGCCCGCCGTTTAGCCGAAGCGATTCTGGAAGTCAAAGAGCGTGTCGGGTTTTGTCAAACCTGCTTTAACTTTACCGAGCAACCGATCTGTGAGATATGCAGCGATCCTCGGCGCGACCGTAAAATGATCTGCGTGGTGGCCGAGCCGCGCGACCTCATCGCGATGGAAAAAACCAACGAGTACCGCGGGCTTTACCATGTGCTGCACGGCGTCATCTCCCCACAGGATGGAATCATGCCGGAAATGCTGCGGATCCGGGAGTTGTTGCCCCGGTTGAGCAACCATGAGGTCGCCGAGCTCATCATTGCCACAAACCCAACGGTAGAGGGCGAGGCAACCGCCTTTTATCTGGCGAAGCTCATCAAGCCGCTGGGAATCAAGGTCTCCCGAATCGCTCACGGACTTCCGGCCGGCGGTGACTTGGACTATGCTGACCAGGCGACCCTCATTTCAGCATTAAACTGGCGGAGGGAGATGTAGAGATTGCCTAAAGCCGTCGCACTGCTCTTATTGGCGCTCGGCGCAGCCCCGCTGCTTTTCATTAACCTGATCGGCTACGGCTGCGTGTTCAATCTGATCTCCTACCATCACTACCTCGACCACCAGCCCGTAAGCTACCTCATTTTTGCCATTTTTGCCCCATTCGTAGCAGCCGGACTCGATGTGGCTTGGTGGCGCGGATTGAGCAGATGCACCCATGCGTCAAGTTCAAATGAAGATCGTTTGCGCGAGGAGTAAAGTTGTGTGATGGCAGGCGTATCTTAAGAAAGGGAGTAACCGTTCAGTTCTCTGGGTAATTTAGGTAGCAGGCTCTTACCCTCACCGCAATTATCAACTCCCTCCCCCGTTGACGGGGGAGGGCCGGGGTGGGGGGCGAACGAAAACCACTCCCGCAGAACTGAACGGTTTCAAAAGGGATTGACAGAGGTAAATCGGCGATAGTATACTATTCCAATCAAGATTATAGAAAGATTTGCAGATGCCACTCTTCAGTTCACGAATCAGTTATGCGCTTCGCGCAGTGGTAGACTTGGCGATGCAACCACAATCCGAAGCATGTCAGAGCCGGGACATCGCCAAACGACAAAACATTCCAGGTCCCTATCTCGATCAAATTTTATCGGTGTTGAAACGGGCCGGCATCGTTACCAGCATACGAGGGGCGGCAGGAGGATACCATCTCTCCCGAGCCCCTCGATTTATTACGGTCAGTAGCATTGTTCGAACCCTGGTCGGCGATCGAATATTCACCAGTGGGGATGAGCAGTCACCGGATCCGGCCAGCGGCGGCGCCGATTATGTGGTCTGGCGTTTCGAGGAGAAGTTGGAGGCGACACTATCTAAGCTACTGAATGAGACCACCATCGAAGAGCTGGTGCACGAAAAGCATCGCCTGGACGACGCGCTCAGTATCATGCCGGGAATATAGGGTAGGTCCGAGATTGAGAGCTGGCTTCGAAGGGGAGGGGATTGCAAGCCTAATATTCAGTACGATTTGTTATCTTTAGTCGTTAAGGTTGATCGCGCAAAAAACTCAATATTCGGTAAAGGAGACCATCTACTATGCGAATCGCAGAAGATATAACCAAGTTGATTGGTAATACCCCACTGGTGAAGCTGAATCGAGTCACCGGCGGCTGTAAGGCAACTGTCGTGGCAAAGCTGGAATCCTTCAATCCGCTGTCCAGCGTAAAGGATCGGATTGGAGTTTCGATGATTGAAGCGGCGGAGAAGGAAGGCAAAATCGGCCCCAACACTATTATCCTGGAGCCAACCAGCGGTAATACCGGGATCGCGCTCGCGTTCACCTGCGCGGCAAGGGGCTATCGTTGCGCGCTGATCATGCCGGAAACGATGTCAATGGAGCGGCGCGCCCTGCTGAAGACATTGGGAGCCGAGCTTATCCTCACCCCAGGCCCCGCAGGCATGCCGGGTGCGATCCAGCGTGCTGAGGAGATGGCAGCCAACGATTCCCGTTATTTCATACCGCAGCAATTCAAGAATCCAGCCAATGTGGCCATCCATCGCAAAACGACGGCGGAGGAAATATGGCGTGATACCGATGGCCAGGCCGATATCTTGATCTCAGGAATTGGTACCGGTGGAACTTTGACCGGCGTCGGTGAAGTGATAAAAGAGCGAAAGCCCTCGTTTAAATGCATTGCGGTGGAACCCGCTGCTTCGGCGGTGCTTTCCGGCAAACCAAAAGGCCCCCACCCCATTCAAGGTCTTGGCGCGGGATTTATTCCTGAAATCCTGAACATGAAAGTCGTTGATGAGATAGTGACCGTTGAAAACCAGGATGCAATTGATATGGCAAGGCGATTGGCTCGCGAGGAGGGAATATTGGTCGGTATCTCCAGCGGTGCGGCAGCTTGGGCCAGCATCCATGTTGGGAAGCGTCCCGAAAATACGGGCAAACTCATCGTCGTCGTTCTTCCGGACACCGGCGAGCGCTACCTGTCCACTCCCACCTTTGCCGATCTATAGGCAATGGTGGGGCTCGTTTAGGCCTGCCTCGATCCAGTTCTGTTAGTAACTGGATTGAGGCAAGTGAGCCGCTTTTTGGTGATTGCGCCGAGAGATGATTTCACCCCTTAAAAGGCGATCAACCGCCACCTCCAGCGTTGGCGCTACATATTCGGGCGGGTATTCAAGCACTTCATTGGTGAAATCGGTGAAAACGCCGGAGAGTACCAAAATGGTGGTCACTCCGGCTGCGAGACCGGTTTCGATATCGGTGAGGCGGTCGCCGATCAGAAAACACTCCGATAGATCAAGGCCGAAGTCCCGAGCCGCTTGAAACAGCATCCCGGGCTTCGGCTTTCGGCATTCACAGTTATCTTCCGGGACATGAGGGCAGAAATAAAAGCGGTCAATCCGTCCTCCATACTCCCCCACCGCCGCTTCCACCTTTTCATTGATCGCCTGCAAATCCTGAAGGGCAAAAAGGCCCCGCCCGATGCCGGATTGGTTGGTTGCCACCAGCACCTGCCAGCCGCTCATGCAGAGTCGACTTACGGCTGCGGCTGCGCCGGGGATCATCACCAACTCATCCGGACCGTGAATGAAATCGGCGCGATCAAAATTCAACACGCCGTCTCGATCTAAAAATATCGCTTTGGTCATAAGAGTGTGTAAACCGATATCTCCCGCCAAGCAAACGAACGGATATCCTATTGAAATGCGGGAACCATTTTACACTAAAATACATAATAAATCCATGTAAATGGTTGTTTAGCCGGGAATGCTCGCTCGAGACAACCGGCAATAGACCATGGGTGGCGGATACATGACAGTCATCCGTCAACCGGAGGCTACGAAATGGCACAAACAATGGAGCATCGAAATCCGAAAGCGGAGATCCCAAGCGGTCGCGGATGGCATGGCGATCCAGCGGGTCACGCCATTGCCGGGCGTAAGGGCGGTTCTAAGGTTGCGATGGATCGTGCCCATATGGCTGAGATCGGGCGACGGGGCGGCACTAAGGTGGCGAGCGATCACATTCACATGGCAGAGATCGGGCGCCGGGGTGGCGAAAAGGTTTCGCGCGATCGTATTCATATGGCGGAAATCGGTAAAAAGGGCGGCAAAAACAGATAGAGCACGATGAAGTTCCAAATTGGGCGCCGTTTGGTTCACCGATCGGCGCCCAATTTCATCTATAAGGTGACGAGTTCTAGTTTCATCCAATCCCTGCATTCCGAAAGTAATCGGATCATCGGGCAGGATTACGGCAAAAAGCTGGTAACCAACAGTACTAAAGAGAGTAAGATAAGCACCACCACCGTAATCCAAGCGATGAGATTGTAGGTGCGGCTATTGGTGTATCTTCCCATTATCTCTCGATTATTGACCAAGCGAATTGTGAGGATCAAGATAATGGGTAGCAGTATTCCCCCGATGATATTGGGCAAGATGATGAGGAGCGTCAGATTTTTACCTAAAAACATCACGATCAACGCCGAAGCCGCGATCAAAAACGTGAAAATACCGATAAAGAGCGGCGCCTCCTTGATCCGTCGCCCAATACCCGATTCCCAACCTAGCGCTTCGGTGATCGCATAGGCGGTGCTGAGCGGTACGGTGATCGCGCCAAATAAGGAAGCGTTCAACAGACCGATTGCGAACAGAATCGTGGCAAGACCGCCGGCCAGCGGCTTTAATGCCAGCGCCGCCTGACCGGCATCGTTTACGTTGTGGATTCCGGCCATAAAAAGCGTGGCACCGCAGCAAGCGATGATGAAATAGGCGATGAAGTTGGTGAAGAACGCTCCAAAAAATACATCGGTGCGCTCGTAACCGTAGTCCTCAGTCGTAATTCCCTTGTCTCTTACGCTGGATTGGATGTAAAACTGACCCCAAGGCGTAATGGTGGTACCGACAACGTTGATCACCATAAAAATATAAGCCCCAAGCGGGTGGATCACACCAAAATTAGGTGCTATCGTAGCATGCAGTACCTCGCCCCATCGGGGGTGTGCAAGCAAAGCTGAAATCACATAAGCGAAATAGATTGCGGATCCGATTATCAAGGGTCGCTCCACGCTGCGATAGGACCCGCGGGTTACGAAAAGCCACACTGCGAGCGCGGCTAACGGCACCACGATGAATCGAATGGTGTTCGGCGCAAATACTTCCGCCGCCGCCTCAACTCCCGCAAACTCGGCCACCGTGGTGCTGAAGTTGGCAACCAGCAGGGTGATCATTGCGAAGAGCGTAATTTTTACCCCGTACTGCTCCCGAATCAGATCGGCTAAACCTTTGCCGGTCACTGCCCCCATTCGAGCGCCGATCTCCTGCATGACGGCCAAGCTGAACGTTACGATAACGAGCACCCAGAGCATCTCATACTTGTAGGCGGCACCGGCCAGCGAGTAACCATAGATGCCGGTGGCATCATTATCGGCGGCCGCCGCGATGAGCCCGGGACCTAGTATCGCTAAAAAGAGCCGGATATTGCTTTGTCGGAGTAGCTTTCGCCGGATTCGCAGGCGCATTGGCGTAACACTCCCCCTTAGGGATGCTCATTCATCGTACAGGGATTGCAAAGGTGCAACGTAGAAATATCGTGTTCGACGGTCACAAAGGCGATTGAGAGGAGAACCCTGGGATATTGAGTGAAGCCTTCCGGACCAATCGTGGCGGCAGCGTGAGCGGATTTCCGGGAAAGGGTTTGCCTATGGCTCCATTCCGAAGGTTTCCTGCTCGTTGAGCTTTAGCACCGAGCGCCGTACTCCATCTTGCAAACGGAGAGCCATCTTAGGCAAAACCTTAGTCCGGTAATGCCTGTTCTACCCTTCGATGTCTTTGGACACCATTTGGGCAATGGCGTGTTTTTCGCCCGGTAACCTCGCCTAACGGAAACCGTGTCCGAGTTACACGGAGATTATACCGCGATTTACTGCCTGAGGAGTAAGTGGAGTGAGTTCAGTTCTCTGGGTAATTTATGGTGCAGGCTCTTACCCGTACCGCAATTATCAACTCCCTCCCCTTTGTATAGACTTGGGACATGGGTTACGAACGTTCGGAGAGGGGGTTGGGGAGTGAGGTGATTTTCCTGTCAACTTTTTATTTTCCGCAAAACTGAATTCATTCGCCCGGTTGACAATCGCCGAGCTGGCGAGTAAACTTGGAGCGATTAGGTAACAGACAGCGTGATGCTGAATTAAGTTATGAAGGATTATTTATAATGGTTGAGGTGCTTCCTCGTTCAGGATTGAAAAGTCTGATTTCACAAATATTGGGGCAGCGGGTTTTTGCGGTGGCAGGAGTCTCACGCGATCATGCGAAATACGGCTATAAGGTCTATCGAACGCTCAAGACGGCTGGATATACGGTCTACCCGATAAACCCAAATGCGGAAGATATTGATGGCACCCCGTGTTATCCCATGTTGGAAAATATACCAGAAACGATAGATTGCCTGGTAACCGTTACGCCGCCGTCAATTACAGAAGAACTGGTTCGCATTGCCGGGCATTTAAAGATTCCCTATTTGTGGATGCAGCCCGGATCTGAATCGCAACCAGCGGTAATCCAAGCTCTATCTCATGGAATTCAGGTCATCTCCAGCGGCCCCTGCATCATGGTTGCGGTGCTGACGCTCTCGCATCCGCACTAACGAGTCGAGCCGGTCACCTCGGTACAACTCCATAAGGAGGAAATATCCATTGGCAGCTCCCGGTGCACCCTTTTCGCAGCGCGCGTTAGGCAACTGTTTGGCCCTATTTCGCGTCTTCATCGGCATCAAGTTCTTGACACTGGGTTACAGCAAGCTAGGCATGCTTCATAGCCACATGATGGCCACCATGCTCACTCAGTGGGGGACCGACCCTAAAAACCCCTTCCACAGCTATCAGCAGTTCTTGTTGCATACCGCCGTCCCGAACAGCGATATCTTCACCATTCTGGTCATCACCGGCGAAATGACGGTTGGTTTCGCACTGATTCTGGGATTGGCCACTCGCTTTGCAGCGCTTGTTGGATTTGTAATGAATGCGAACTATTTGCTCGCCACCGCTTCCATTGGGAGCGCCTGGCTGGTGAATCAAACTTTTATGGCCATTGAGCTGCTCTTCTTCTTCACCGCGGCCGGGCGCATACTCGGTTTCGATGCCATCCTGGCCAGAAGGTTCCCCCACTTTCCGGCTTGGTGAAGGGGACCGCCCGCTATGCTTCACGGGGTGAGGGGATTGAGCTGAATTGAATACAGCGGCCAGAGAAAGCTAGTGGAATAGGCCCAGCTCGCGCTGGAGGTGGCCCCGAAGTCGCAAAACGGCCTGCGTATGAAGCTGATAGACCCGCGATTCGGAGATGGTCATTATTTTACCGATTTCCTTGAATGTCAACCCTTCAAAGTAGTAGAGAGCAATAACGAGCCGTTCCCGCTCAGGCAGACGGTCAATCGAAGCGGCCAGCGCCCGCTTCATCTCTCGAACCTCTACTTCATCGGAGGGACCGGCACCTTCATCGTGAATGACATCCACCAGATGAAGCTTCTCGTTACCTTCAGTCCCGACCAGCATCTCATCCAGCGAAAGCAGCACCGTTCGCCCGGTATCCATCAAAATACGGGTGTAATCGTCAATCGCCATCCCCAGCTCATCGGCCACCTCTTGTTCAGTCGCGGGACGGCCAAGTCGGGTCTCCAACGACAGGTAAGTGCGTTCGAGCTGCTTTACTCGCTCCCTGACCGATCGTGGAACCCAATCCTCTTCTCGAAGCATCTCCAAAATCGCTCCACGGATAAGGGCAATAGCGTACGTTTCGAATTTGACCTTGCGATCCATATCGAACTGATCAACCGCCTTGATGAGTCCAATTATGCCGGCGCTGACCAAGTCATCCCGCTCTAAACTGGGTGGCAGGTTGCTCATCACCCGTCCAGCAGTGATCTTTACGAGGTAGGCGTATTGATTGATGATTTGAGCCCGCGCGGAGACATCTCCCTCCGTCTTATAACGCCGCCAAGTATCAGTCATATCCCGTGCAGGCATGTCCGCTTATCAAGTTTCCTTCCTAATCCCGGCTTGCCTGAGGAATGCCGTGGATTCCCTCATGCCGGTGTATTGTAATTCCACAACTCGCAAAAAGCAATTCAGATTGACTTCAGCTAGATGAAACAGAGTAGCCGATTCAAGTTGAGTCTCGATCCTTCCGACTCTGTGTCCTCCGTGCCTTTGTGGTGAATCCAGAGTAGCCGATTTGGCTTTACTACCCGTTTAGGGGCGGGGCTCGCTTTCGTTGTCTTCCGCTAATAGCTCGGCAACCGATGCGCCCGGCACCACTATGTTCATTTTTGATTGCGCTGAACCGTAATACTCCTCGGTATTCGGCATCACGCCAATCTCCACTTGATCTGGAACGAGCAGCCTTTCTACAATGTACCCCATAGCCGTAAAAACTGCAAAGGCTACCCCCGACCGAATTAAAAAAGTGGCTGGTGAAACCTGATTGGCATAGCTCAACAACGCCACTATGAGCGCGGCAGCAGCTCCCAACGGTCGTGCAATGTTTATGCGAGTGCGCATCATCCTCTCTGACCAAAACTTGTCATCGGCGAAGCCTATTGATTAATTTGAGAAATCTCTTCCCGTTTTTAGCAGCCCGTTTCGATCCATACCCACCTTGTCTTATGCCGGTGGGCTGCTCAATTTGGCTGCAAGCGGAATCATAGCATCTAATTTCCAAATCAATCTTTCAGGCGGCCAGCCGCATCCGTTGATCCATGCTCCGGAGATAGAGCGCCACATAGCTTCGAGCCGAACTATTCCAGGAAAAGTCTTGACTCATCGCTCGGCTTACCAACTCATACCACTCTTCCTTGTTTTCATAGGCTCGAACGGCGCGTTTAATCGTCTTCAGCAGCTCATTGGCCTCATAGTTAGCAAATATGAACCCGGTCCCCGATTTGGCATCAATAACATCGCCAACCGTATCGGCAAGCCCACCGGTGAACCGAGCGATCGGGATGGAGCCATAGCGCATGCTCATCAACTGTCCCAATCCGCAAGGCTCAAACCGCGATGGCATCAGAAATAGGTCGCTGCCGGCGTAGATTCGCTGGGCCAAACTCGGGTCAAACCCGATTTTAGCGCTCACACGCTGAGGATTTGATTTTTGCAGGTTGGTAAAAAAGGTTTCGTATTTGGGTTCCCCAGTGCCCAGAACGATCAACTGGATCGGATTACGCATCAGTTTAGGCGCGATCTCGGCGATGAGGTCGAACCCCTTCTGATCGGCTAAACGTGAGATCACCGCGATGAGCGGCACGTCACCCGTCTCGGGCAACCCCACTTCTCTTTGCAGGGCGCCCTTATTCTTCCATTTGCCGTCAAGATCCTCCGCCGAGTAGTGAAATGGGATTCGGGGATCGGTGGCCGGGTTGTACTCTTCGTAATCAATGCCGTTGACGATGCCGGTCAATTTTCCCTCCGAATCGAGGTACCGCAGCAGTCCCTCCATCCGGCAGCCGTACTCTGCGGTCTGGATTTCCTTGGCGTAGGTCTCGCTCACCGTATTGATCATATCGGAATAGACCAGACCAGCTTTTAAAAAGTTAAACCGCCCGTAAAACTCCAGCCTTTCGTAAGTGAAAAGGCTTTCCGGCAACCCTGCTTTTACCAGCATATCTCGGTCGTACTCGCCTTGATAAGCCAGATTGTGAATGGTAAATACTGAGGCACAATTTTGCCAGTTGCTCGTATTGCTATAGTATTGCCGCAAATAGACCGGACAAAGGCCGGTATGCCAATCGTTGCAATGGATAACATCGGGGCGCCATTCCGGCTTCAGACGTGGAACCATCTCCAAAACCGCACGACTAAAGAAGATATACGGCTCCGGCTCCAGCGAATAGAGCTTTTTGGATTCGGTCGCCTCGGTAAAATACCGTTTGTGGCGGATTAGATAGACCGGGATATCGTCGGCGATGAGGGTTTGCTTAACGGCGGCCCACTCCGTCTTTTGGTCGTTGATGGGCACCGAAAATGTTGGCAGGAGATCGCTCACCGTGAACTTCGGGTTGCTCTCTACCATCTTATAGCATGGCATCACGACCCGAACATCGTGCCCCATCGCCTTCAGCGCTTTCGGCAAAGCGCCCACTACATCGGCCAAACCTCCAACTTTCGCGTAAGGCGCCACCTCAGCGGCAACCAGCAAGATATTCAGCTTATCTTCCATTCACTTTTTTCTCTTTCAATTGATTCATTCAGGCAGCAACTCCACTGCTCCGCTTCGGTGACTGAAACGGAATGGATCAACCATTTCCCTAATCACCTTGTTTTCTGAAACATCAAATTACAAATGGGGAATACATCACCCCCTGCCATCATTTCGCCTCTATTATAGCGATATTTCGATCGTCCATTCTACAATCTGCTGGTAATTTTGCGGGTTGATTTCGCGGCGCCGGCACTCGCTGCGCCGGTCCTCCCCGCAACCACGACCGCTTTCGATGCCAGCAAGCGCTCCGCAATGCCGGAAATGGCCTGTGCGGCCGCACATTGAGGAAAAGCGGTTAAAAGGGGCTGTTGTCGCCGCACTGCGATGGGGACGGAAGCATCTCGCGGAATTAAGCCGATGATTTCCGGCTCCATCTGCAAGAATTGGCGGCAGGTCTTCACTAATCGTAAGGCAGTGGCCTCTCCCTCCGTCCGATTGCCCACCACATTGATCGCCAGCATCATCCGCGTGCCCAGTTGTTGCTTAGCCACCGTTTTTAAAGTGGCGTAGGCATCGGCCAGTGCGGTCGGCTCCGGCGTAGTGACCAGCAGCAGCTCGGTTGCGGATGCCAAAAAGGTGAGCACATTGGATGAAATTCCGGCCCCGGTATCAATGAGCACGAAGTCGGCCATCTCCTCGAGCTGCTTCATTGCGGTTAAGAGCCGCTGGCGCTCATCCGGTGCAAACTGTGCCACCTCCGCCACTTCTCCACCGCCGGCGAGCAGGCGTACTTTTTCTGGCCCGGTAAATAGCACCTCCTCCATCGGCATTTGGCCCGAGATCACGTGGGGAAGACCGTAAATGGGAGAGACGCCGAAAAGCAGGTGGATATTCGCCAAGCCTAGATCCGCGTCAACTACGATCACCCGCTGGCCCCGCCTGCTCAGCGCAATCGCGAGACCGGCCGTTATGTTGCTCTTGCCCACACCGCCCTTCCCGCTGGTGATTGCGATGGTTCGGGAAGTGGCGGCGGCTCGCCTTCGAGATACCACTGCTTGCACGTCATTAGAGGTTCGATTCGCTAGTTCACGAAGGCTGTGCGCTTGATCGAGTAGAGACAATGATGATCGCTCCCGGCCTATCCGTACCGACGATTCGGGGCGTAGACCGTAAAATTGACAGTTATTCCGTCTATATTATTGGCGACTGACCGGCACTGGCACAGGGAAATCGAGAAAATTTATAGCTGAATCTGGGATGGATAGCACTAATTGACTGCTTATCTCAATTTTCACGAATTCACAGCATCCATGTAGGGAAATCGCAGTCAAATGGTGTAATAACTACCGTCCATTATCAATTTTATCGAGATTAGGGGGGAATGAGATGAGCATTTCCAGCAGCGTGCCTGGTGATTCTTCCACCTCGCTGCGTCGGCACATTGAGGCGGTCCACAATATCAGCCGCATCGTCTCCTCCACGTTGGTTAGCGATGAGTGCCTACAGGGTATTTTACGGACGGCGATGGATGGTGTGGATGCGGAGGCCGGCTCCATTTTGCTTCATAATGAGCGCGATGACTCCCTCCTCTTCCGCTACGTGGTGGGTGAAAAGGCGGCTGAGCTGACCGGCGTCTCCGTCCCGTCGGATCATGGTTTGTCCGGAAAGGTATTCCAATCCGGTAAGCCGTTTTTAACGAATACACCGGACCAAGATCGCCACCACATGTCCGAGCTGGATATCCGGCTTCATTTTCACACCCGCAACATCGTCACGGTGCCGCTTCAATATCGTGAAGGCAAGCCGATCGGGGTTATGCAGATCCTCAATAAAAGAACCGGTAGCTTCGATGACGACGATTTAGGTATTTTGGAGATCATCAGCTCGGTTGCCGCTTCAGCGCTGGACGGCATATTAAAGGGAGATGCGCATTCCACCAAAGCCACCGGAACCGGTTTGGGCACTCGTGTGGTGAAAAATGCGGTGGATGCTCACCACGGCGCGCTGGAGGGCGAAAGCACCGAAGGCAAAGGCGCCACCTTCCGCATAAAATTACCCTTCCCAGGTTGAGGTTATCGCCGGTTAACGGGTAAAATGTAGTCGAATGATCCACTGAATTACAACAAGGGCGAATAGCTCAGTGGGAGAGCGCTTCCCTTACAAGGAAGAAGTCGCAGGTTCAAGTCCTGCTTCGCCCACCAACCTCATTTTCGCTTTAACTCCACGATGCCCGCATCCACTCCCTGACCGCCGACCGTTTGATGGCAGTGGACGGCCAGCAGGTTTTCACCCCTATAGCAATAATCAACTCCCTCCCCACTCGGGGGAGGGCTGGGGTGGGGACGAACAAAAATCACTCCCGCAAAACTGAACTCTTACGATCATGCAATAAGCGCTTCGGCATGGTAAAGTGCCGTCTCAACCAGATATCGGAGGTATTCCAGGTGGTGCGCACCACCACTGCCGGTATGCCGATTGCAGATTTCAGGAGAAACTCAATCCTCTGCTGGTCGAATTATCGAAGCGAGAGCGGTTGAAAAGCGAGGGGGTTGAGGTTGCCTAAGCCGCCGCCGCGCCTATGCCTCAAACCGGAATCGGGTATCGCCGAACCGAATCTCATCGCCCGCCCGCAAAATCAGCGCGCTTACTATTCGCGAACCATTGACGAAGGTGCCGTTGGTGCTCCCTATATCCTTAATCACCGCGTCACCGTTTTGCAGGTGAATTTCGGCGTGGCGTCGAGAAATCATTCTGTCATCGGCCAGTACAATGGTATTGCTCTTATCTCGCCCCACCGATACCGTTACTCTCACCAGTGGGTAAAGCTTGCCAGTATATGCCCCCATCAAGCCGATCAAACGGGGTGAATTGGTGGCGATGGTAGTTATGGTCGTATAGCCCGGCCCCCCCATGCGCATGACCGCGATGTTGTACTGGGATAAAGCATTTTTTCGCGTTCGATTTTTTGCCAAGACGAACGGTGAAGGGTGGTCATTGCGGGCAGCATTCAAGGCGGCGATGGCGGCGCGGTTGGTGATTTAATCAACTGTCTTTTGAGAATGCGCTTATCAAGCCGGCTACCGAGAGCAAAGCCGTTATCACAAATATCAGTATCAGCATTCCAGTCAATGAAGAATGGCGGGGATAACTGATCTCCTCTAGGAAGCCGTAGACCGAAAAGGCGCCGGCTGAGGCGCAGACGATTCCAGACGCAATCTTTGTCTTCATGTTTTATCCTTATCTAATTTCGTCTTATGCTGATATATAATTGCGAGATGTTTTAGAGAAATGGCTAAAAAAAGCTCTATAAATATCATCGTAATATCAAAAATAATAATTATATTATTATTCATAGATGAAACGTATAAAAATACGATTTCTAAACCTTTTAAAAGAAGTAGCACAAAAAATACTTTAAATAATGATTCTATAAATGTCCTAAAGAATAAAGGAAAAAAATATTGTGTAGTTCTAGTGACACCAAGTATACTTGACCATGAATCTATTACGAATAATAATGTTATGATAAAATCATCAATAAAATAAATAACTCCAATTATACATAACGGTGTTATTAGTGATTTATATATACAAACGACTGAAAACGTAAATATATTGAACAGTAAAAACGCCTGAAAATTTGAAAGTGGACATCCTCCGCCATACCTAATCGCTGCGCCTAATCTAATACATGCATAATAATTTAGTAAGATTGTAACCCATAGAATGAGCATCAAGATCGCTGCATTACTTACCATCGTCTTACTCCTTATTTCCTAAACCGGTTAGAATAAACGCACGATTAAGGTTATTGAAATCGGGCGGTTGCGCCTTGGCCGCCGGTAGGCCGTGCATCAGCGCCATCGCCCATAATCCGCTGCCCACGAATACCAGCAGCCCTTTGGTGATCCAATCGGTCTTCATCTCATTTTCCTTTCCACCTCAATGAATGGACGGCAGGGTTAAGGATGGCGGGGAGGGTTAGCGTAGGTTATACTTTACGTCCTGCTCTCCATCCTCGGTTATGATGTGCAGCGTAATCTGATTCACGTTGGCGTCAATCCGAGGCGTGCCATCCTTGTTGAACAAATTAAAAGCTACATGGTAGATTTCGGTGTAGTAAGGTTGCGTTGACGATTGCGGGATAAATTGAGTAGCCCAGAAACTTGAACGGCCAGTTACAAACGCTGACCCCTCTGACGAAAAGACGGAAGCGCTGCCACTTGCGCCGCCATAAGTATACACGGGAGCCATCCATGTGTATGTTATTGCACCGGAAGCCTTCATGCCATTAAGTGCGCCCGGTTTCGCTGTATAGTAGTGCCCCTCATCATCGGATAGGACGAACTTCACGACATGGACATCTTGCTCATCCGCAAGACGACTGGTTCCAAATAGCCATCGTTTGGGGTGAGGAGCACTGCAGAGAAAGACGCGGAAAAGCAGGGATTTCAGATAGATACCATGTTCCATCCATGTATCAGGGATATTCATGGATTCATAGAGTACGGCTCTACGGTAAACCTCGTCGGTTATTCCCATTCCATAAAGTCCGTAGCACCATACGGCAGATTGGTGGATATGACCCTTCTTACCCCTTATCCATTCGGGCATGGTTTTTACACCGTTTAAGAAGGAACTCTCATTGCGATGCTTTTTAGCTGCCTCCTCACCTCGTATGACCGCAGCCGTTACGTCGGAGCCGGTTAGAATAAACGCACGATTAAGGTTATTGAAATCGGGCGGTTGCGCCTTGGCCACCGGCTGTCCATGCGCCAACGCCAACACCCATACTGCGTTGCCCACAAACACAAGCAGAGCCTTCGTGATCCAATCCTTCACCGCCGAAACTCCTTTCTACGGTCGTTGGTAAATTGCCTTGCCCTTCTTGTCAAAGAATGTGATAGTGAACGGGGCGGCGGTGGTTGCTCCGGCGACCTTATTAACCTTTTTGGCTGCGCCGAGTAAGGCTCTGTCGTTGCCGTTTGCATCCATGAGGGCTAACACCAGGCCGAACCTGGTAAAGGCAAGCACCGCCCTGTTGTTTTCGTTGGCATCCATAATAACCAACTCATTATAGAGGAGTGACGACCTGGTATTTCCCTTTGCATCGTAGAGGAATAATCCATAAGAGCTGAGCGCCGCCTTGGGCCTTTCGTTTGCATCAAATAGGTCTAACGCCGGGCTGTCCTTGTAAATGTGGAGCGTCGCCCTGGCCTTTCCCTGCGCGTCCACCAACTCGAACTTATGCGCCTTTATCACGCTCGGAATAGCGGACGTTTGCGCCCTGGCCGCCGGTTGGCCGTGCATCAACGCCATCGCCCATAATCCGCTGCCCACGAATACCAGCAGTCCTTTGGTCACCCAATCGGTCTTCATGGCTAATTCTCCTTTTCACTGCGCTTCCGTAAGAATTCCGGCCAGTTAGTGCGGATGCGCTCGATGCAGCGCCGGTATTGGGCGAGATTTTCGAGCTTCTCGGTCATCTACCGCTCACCTTAGATTGTTTGTAAGCGGTTGAGACAGGCGAAGCCGGGCTGAAGTGATTCATACACCTACCGGATGGCCTTTCGGTTCCGGAATCGGCCAACCCTCCGCAACAGCGGTATCAACCCACTCATTCGCGATCACCTCCAGGTTGGCGAGCGCCTTCTGTCGTGTGGCGCCGTCAGCCATACAGCCCGGCAGTTCCGGTATCGCGGCCAGATAACTTCCGTCTTCCTCACTCCACCAGATCACCACTTCATATCGTTCAATCATTGGCTTCTCCTGAAAAGTAGCGCTTCACCATATCCCGAACCTGTTTCACCTGGTAGGGTTTCGCCATACCGTCCGGCAACGGCTGCAAATTGAGTATCACTCCAACAGCTTGTTTCCCGGTAAAGATATGATGGCTGCCTCGAATTCGCAAGGTCATTCCAATGTACTGCAGGTAGCCGATCAGGTCATTAAAAGCGATATTACGATCTTGTTCACCGGAAAGCAGCCGCGCCCTGAATTTCTCCCATCTGCCCATCACCTTTTCACTTTTGGCCGGCCAACCTCTCCATCAGGATAAGGCAATCGGGATACGCGCCCTCCACTTGCGTGGGATAGCAGTAGACGCCTTCCGGTAGCTACTCAACCTGAAGTTTGAGTAGTATCTCCCTCATTTCCTTGCGTTACCCCGCCATACCATGCCTCGACTTCTGCGCCCTCTCCCGCAGATCGCGCGCCCACTCCGGACTGTCAGGGCGATCAGCGAACGCGCCAAGCACCCCGGATGCCTTCAGGTCTTTCACAAGCTCTGCTCCGGTCGGTTCACCGTCTCCCAACAGGCGGCGCAAAACGAATTCGGCCACCGACAGGCCGCAGCGTTTAGCCTCTTCTTGAACCCTCGCCTCCTGTTCGGGCGTCAGGTCAACTGTCAGCGTCATCGGATCGTCTCCTGTCGTGTTATTTTCTACTATTGATTCTACCCTACTCCACCGTAAAGGTATATCATTCTTATATACTTAAGGTATACTATCTACTGATCATTTCCTTTTATAAGTTTTGGTCGGGGTAGGTCGCCTGTTTTGAGCGTGAAATCGCCAAAAATGAGCGTAAATTGACCATTTCCCTCACAAGGAAGAAGTCGCAGGTTCAAGTCCTGCTTCGCCCACCAACCTCATTTTCGCTTTAACTCCACGATGCCAACATCCACTCCCTGACCGCCGACCGTTTGATGGCAGTGGACGGCCAGCAGGTTTTCACCCGGTTTCAATGCCGCTCTCGCCGTAGCATTGATCGGAACCAAGTCGTATTCGGTGATATAGCCCGGCATTTTCGCCGCCAACACCCCGTTGATGTAGATCTCAACGTCCTCATCGTGAAAGACCTGCAGATCCAGATCATGCAATAAGCGCTTCGGCATGGTAAAGTGCCGTCTCAACCAGATATCGGAAGTGTTCCAGGTGGTGCGCACCACCACTGCCGGTGTGCCGGCGGTGCCAAATCCAGCCGGACCTTGGCTCCATCTCGCATCGTTAAAACCGGGCTGATACCAGTTTTCCGACGGCCGATCGGTGGTATAGCGCCACATTACCGGCTCGTTCAAGCCGGATGGGATTAACACCTTTACAACCGGCGGGGGCGGCATCGGCGCCCAACGGTCGGCGACATCCTGCCCGCGACTCGCCCATTTTTTCCACATTGTCGGATCGGTCAGCATTTTGAGGAATACGCCACCGACTACCGGCCTGGCATGCATGCCGGCATCTTGAGCGTTTTGAGTCCAATAAAAATCGGACATCGGCACCCGGTCCGGCGTATCATTCAAGAAAGCATAGACCTTTGAAACCAGTTCCTTAAACTCAGATTCGTTCTGGGCTAGGGTTGCGGTCCATAAGCTCCAGTCGGTTTTGGTAAAGGTCTGGCGCGAATCGAGGGGCAGCCCATACTGGTTTAAATGGTTGAGATAAAATGCCATTTCGGTGCGTTCGACCTTCGGTGAAAACAAATTCAATCCTAAAATCCGATCCCAAACCAGATTATATTTCTGGCTCCAGGTTCCTGGACGGTCAAACGCCAGCCGATAGTGATCTCCATCGTTATCGGTCTGCGTCCATCTTTGCGCCATTTCCTCAGCGATGCGATGAAATTTTTCGGCATCGGCTTGGTCACCCCGCATTCGGCACAACAACCCATAAGCACCCAACGCCTCGATCGCCTTGAGGGAGAGATTCGCGTTATGCGCTAAATGGCCGGTGAAATCATCGGTGCAAAGCTGGTTGGCCGGGTCAAATCCCTTCGCCTCCAGATAGTGCGCCCAGCGGGTTGCCAGCGCCCAGTAGCGCGAGGCAAAATCGGCGTTACCCTCCTCCCGCGCGATGGCCGCCATCAGCAAAATCATGTTGCCGCTCTCTTCCACCGGCATCATGTTTCCTTGCTGCGCCTGACTCAGCGGACCGCCGTACACTTGGCCGACCGCATCGGGAAATGTGCCTAGATCATGAGGCGCAAAGAGAAATGGCCACTTCGGGGAGGCGGCATAATTTAATACCGGTACCAGCGAGGCTTTGGCGAGGGCCGGTGATAAGAGTAGAAACATGGGGTCCATCGGATAGATCACATCCACGGTCGAGATGCAGCCATTGCTGGTGTTCTCTTTTGGGAAAAGCATCGGCTGGCCATTGGAATCGGCCGCCAGCATGGTTCCGGCCAGACATTGACGATAAGCCAGCGCGCAAATTTGAGCGTATTTTTCGCCGCCCACAGTACGGAGATCGCTCATCAGCTCATGGTCGAAGGCTCGGCAACGCTGCTGGAGCGCACTGTAATCGCGGGCCGACTCATCCAGCAGATCGGCCATATCGGCCCCGTTCCGCCGCCAGTATGGACGCAGCCACTCTCCAAAGTAGTTGATCGAGTAGATGTCATCATAAGCAACAATAAGGTAGCGGGAAACCGGCTCACTGCCCACTTCACCCATATCAAGAACAAACGCCATCACCGGCTGGTCGTCATCAACGGCACGGGGCATTCGAGGGTCATTTTTGCCGGGCAATCCGCCGCTCTTTAAAAAGGCTTGGCGGCAGTTGTCCGTTGAGCCGACCACATACTGGGTGGATTCCATCGGGGCGGCCACGTAGGCGTAGCCCCAATTGATCCGCACACCGTCACCTTTCATCTGAAGGATGGGTTGATCGGCGGTTCCAATGCGAAGCGCCGCCAAATTTCCCATCTTTTCTCTCGACCAAACCACCTTCTCATCCGGCGTATTGACGGCCAGCTCGGAGCTGGCGCTGAAGTAGACGGATACGGAGTGCTTGCGGCCGTCCTTCGATTGAACTTCCCAGGTGAGATAGGTGACCGGCCTGGCCAACACGCTTAGGTCATCTGGCAGCTCCGGCGTGGTGAACGTTAAGGTGACGCGAACCTCTGAATTTTCAAAGTGATAGATGGTTCGCGTCGGCAATACCTGCAGGCCGGTTTGGCCCATTGGCGGCGCCGATTTGGGCTCATCGCCCATCAGCCGGTAGATCTTGCCGTCAATCCGAACCATGCTCGTCAGTGATTGAGACGCCTTCGTCCAGTGGCGGGTCACATCGTCGGTCAAGCGATTTGCACATGACCAGACGCTGAAATAGGGGTCATGGGTCACCAGCGGAACCGCCGGCGGCCGAAACGCGCCGCCCGCCTCAGCCGAAGCAGGCAGCACGGCCGCCAGCGTCATCCCCATGCTGAGCAGACCGGATGCGATAAGAAACGGCATGGTTGACCTCCAAAAGCCGGTTTGCAATTACAGCCTGAACTTGATCGTGACGATTTCAAAAGGTTTTATATCCAGATGAACCGACCCCGCTTTGATCTCCAGCTCATCTTGGTCCTTCTCCATCAAATCACACAGATGGGCGGACCTGACTGGCAGACAGGTCTTTAAATTTACCGTCCCGCGACAGTTATGCGCCTCGTACAACCGCACGATCACCGCGTCCTCCCGCTCCGCCCTCTTCACCGCTTCAATGATCACACCGCGCCGATCTACCTCGAAAAACATCTGCGAAGTCGCCAATTTACCTTTTTGCCCGGCCGGTAAAAGGCGTGCCTTAGCCGGCGAATTCAGGCGATAGGAGTGCTCCACCAGATTCGACGCGGCCGGGCCGGCGCCATTATGCGGCAGCAGCGCGTAGGTAAAGGTGTGACGCCCCATATCGGCCTCTGGATCGGGCGCCTTCGGCGAGCGTAGCAATGTCAGCCGAAGCACATTTCCCAGCGTGTCATGGCCGTATTTGCAGTCATTCAGCAGCGCAACCCCGTATCCCCCTTCACTGATATCCACCCATTTTTGAGCCGCCACCTCAAAACGCGCCAGGTCCCAGCTCGTGTTGTAATGGGTCGGTCGCTCGGTATGGCCGTACTGGATCTCGTAAGTGGCTTTCGTGCTGTTGATGGCCACCGGAAAGGCCGCTTTCAACATCTTGTAGGTCTCATGCCAATCCACCTCGGTTACAAACTCGATCCGCCGAGAACCGGCCGCTAATCGCACCGTCTGGATGATTTCCGATTCGCCGAACCGGCGGGTGAAGCGCACCGCGCCGCGCACCGGCCCTACCTCAACCGCCTCGACCGATTTCAGCTCGGTGATGACGCGGAATTTTTCTTGGTAATAGACATCAATCTCCCAGGCGTCCCAATCGTGGGGCTTGTCCTCAAAAAGCTGCAACTGATTGCATCTCTCACCCCGATTCAGCACCTCCCGCTGATTCTCATAATCGTAGATGCGGGTAATCAACCCATCCGCATCGAACTCAATCCGAAGCGCCCCATTATCAATCAACCGCTGGGTGACCTGTATCGGGGTGGCAGGTGCTGGCGCCTGCCGCAAGTCGGCCACCTGATATCCCGGTCCATTGGCCGACGCCAGGAAAAGCGCGCTTCGCTTTCCACCCTCCTCAACGATCTGCACCGGCTGAGCCTCCGACTTCGCCCCGTCTAACCGGACCGATTGAGGATGTAAATTAGTGGGCAGCTCAAGCGAAACCACCTCTTTTTCGCCGGTGGAATCGGTATTCATTTGTGCGATGAGAACCGGATGCTCCATTCCCTCGGTTGAGACCGCTTCACCAAGCTGCTGGAGTGAGCGATCGGTCGCTCCCTTCACGATCTCAGCGATCTCTGCGTAATGCACGGTCGAATCGCGATAGACCTCCGTAATGGAGGACCCCGGGATAATGTCGTGGAATTGATTGAGCAGCACCAGCTTCCAGGCGCGATTCAGTTTCTGAAGTGGATAATCGGTCAGCCCGGCCGGGGATACGCATGCCAGCATTTCGGCATTCCGTAATCCGAACTCGCTTCGGCGATTGCCCAGCTTATTTCGGGCTTGAGTGGTATAGGTGCCGCGGTGCAGCTCGAGGTACAACTCACCCACCCACACCGGCAGATCGGTGGCATCCTTTTCAGCATTCTCAAAGAAGTCTCGTGCAAGCTCCATCTGCACCTTCGGCATTCCCTCAACGTCCCGCAGTCGAAGCGCGTTTTCAATCATCTCGTAGGTCGGTCCGCCGCCGCCATCTCCATATCCATAAACGTAGAGCGATCGGTTAGACCGATCATGCTCCTTAAAGTTGTGAACGTTATAAACCAGCTCCCGCGGCGACATGTTGCCGTTGTAGGTATCGGCCGGCGGGAAATGGGTGAAAATCCGGGCGCCGTCAATCCCCTGCCACAAGAAGGTGTGGTGGGGAAAGCGATTGAAGTAGTTCCAACTTATCTTCTGGGTCAGGAAATACCGAACCCCCGATTTCGCCAAGATTTGAGGCAGCGCCGCCGCATAGCCGAATACATCCGGCAGCCAAAGGTCAACCGTCTCCACCCCGAACTCATCCATCCAAAAATTCTTGGCATGCAGTATCTGCCGCACCAGCGATTCACCACCGGTAATGTTGCAATCGGCCTCAACCCACATCGAGCCGGTAATTTCCCATTGTCCGGCTTTAACCTTTTGCCGGATGCGCTCGTAGAGCTTTGGCGCCAGCTCTTTGATCCATTGGTACTGCTGGGCTTGCGAGCAGATAAACTTGTACTCTGGGTAAAAGTCCATATACCGGGTGGCGGTGGCAAAGGTATGGATGCACTTCATCTGGGTGCGCTCCAGCGGCCAAAGCCAAGCCGTGTCAATGTGGGCATGCCCGATTGCGCTGATCTGATGCGCGGAGGAGCTGGCCGGCCGATTGAAGACTTTTGAAATGATTTCCCGGCACTTTTGAATGGACGACGGATCGGTGGCATCGTAGGCGTTGACCGCTTCATTGAGCGCGTAGAGGAGCTGGCCGTATCGCGGCTCGTTGGCGGGCTGCTCTTTGAGCACTCCCAGCGCGACCTTCGCATCGAAATACAGCCCCAACAGGTCATAGTTGACCGCCGCCAAAACCGCACGCCGGAAGATAAAGGGCTTAGCGTCCGGCTCTTTCGGCGGCAGATCGCCGCTGACATTGGGGTTCATGCCGGTCGCCTGTACGTTCAGACTAACCGTTTCTCCCCCATTCGCCGAATCGGTGATTAGGTACTCGGGGTGATTTCCGTCCACCCCCTGCTTGGGATCGTCACCCTCCCAGACGATCGCCTCCTGGCCGCAGTCAATCAGCGCGGCAACCGGACGCCCTTTCCATTCAACCGGGACCGTTGCGCTCAATAAAAACCACGCATCCGACCATATCGGTCCCCAGCGGAATCCGGGCTCAATCGGCTCATGGGGCTTTTGAGCCGCATCAAGAGGGCAGATGACCCCATCGGGACGGAAAACGAAGGCCGCCATCGGGATTTGTTCATCCCAAAGATGCAATCCGAGGTCATTCCGGATAAACCGTTCGATTCGGGAGATGGTAAGCTGTGGATGTTTGTACATGAGTAGCTATCCTAACTAATCAGCAAGATTTGATACTTCAGCCTGTCACGGCGAGTTGTAATTCAAAATTTCAGAGATCGGTTCGTAAAGCAAGCAATGAATCTTAAAACCCACTGCTTAATGGTGAGTATCTGTCGTTAGATTGTTGCCAGGCGGCTCAATATCAACTCATTCTCTTCCACCCAAAAAAAGAGCGAGGTTGTGGAGACACCTCGCCCCTTCTATCGTGGAAAGATGGCTCAAGATCGTTGATTTTATGCCGCCTGGCAGCAGCGGCGTACCATCCGTTTCCGGCCGGTGGATGATAACGTCATCACGATGTCAACCTTTTTCCCGCAATACCGGCAAAGCTGCTGAGAAGCCTTCGCTTCCTGGCGGGCAGCCACATTGGACTTTGATTTTTTGTCGCTGGGCACGTTCTTTCTCCTTTTAAACTAAAAATATCGAGTGCGGCCCTTCCCTCCCGCTGATAACCTAAATTGAGAAGCGCCTGTTGGATTGTACGTCAAAAGATTGAGTGCTATTATACCCCAACCGGTCACACGATATTGGCACGATTTATGCAATACCGTATTTTTAGCAGGAATGAGTTCAGTTCTCTGGGTAATTTAGGCAGCAGGCTTTACCCCTATAGCAATAATCAACACCCTCCCCGCTTGCGGGGAGGGCTGGGGTGGGGTCG
>JAKBZR010000056.1 GCA_021842405.1 bacterium | reverse complement strand
TGCAATGAGTTAAATGCACCACTAGTCGCATCAACGTCATTCCCGCGAAAGCGGGAATCCACTGCAATGAGTTAAATGCACCACTAGTCGCATCAACGTCATTCCCGCCATCCACTCCACTGGAGTGGAGCCATGCGGGAATGACGAAATAGCGGGCTTTAGTGACTTTTTCAACAACTTCCTAATCGAATTTCGATCACGCCCCATCTTCGCACTGGCCGCTTTGAAATCCCTTCTTAAAACTTCCGATTTTATGGCTAGAATTGCTCGATAGTGCCCATCGTGACCGAATCCGGGCGGCGCTGCCTAAATCCACCCTACCGTGAACTTTCCCCCTAATTTGGTATAGGCTCAAGTACCCTCTATTTGATGGCGTAAAGGTACCAGTCAAATGACCCAACGTAGACGGTAGACGGTACCGTCGGCGCCGATCGCCGGTGAGGAGCCGATCCCATCCCCCGTTTTGAACTTCCACTTCAGGCTGCCGTTCGGGTTGAGGGCGTAAAGGTAATCGTCCCATGACCCGACGTAAACGGCGCCGTCCGAACCGATCGCCGGGGAGGAGATGATATAATACCCCGCTTTGAACTTCCACTTCAGGCTGCCGTTCGGGTTGAGGGCGTAAAGGTAACGATCCCATGACCCCACGTAGACGGTGCCGTCCGAACCGATCGCCGGTGAGGAGTCGATCCCATACCCTGTTTTGAACTTCCACTTCAGCCTGCCCACTGCGCCGCTTCCAACCCCACGTCCAGTATGCAGCGGATCGTGATGATACATCGGCCAGGGAGCACCGGGCTGCAATCCGCCGCTGTTTTTCACTTCTGCCGAAGCGTTCATGGTGCTCCTGCCGCCACCGATCAGCAAGCCGAACCACCCAATTACCAAACAGAAGAGTAAGATGCTTTTCTTATGATTTAGCACAAGTTACACCCTCCTTAAAAGGTGAAATTATCTCGCAATGGTGAATCATATCACATCCGCCATCAACTGCCAAGCGGAGAAAGAGTTCAGTTCTATGGGAGTAATTTTTCTGGCAGCATTAGTCGCCCCTCACCCCAACCCTCCCCCGCGGAGGGGGGAGGGTGTCATTGCGAGCGAAGCAAAGCAATCTCATTCACCAGCCCTCTCCCAGGATTGGGAAGTGAAGATTTTATCAATACACTGTTACAATGCGGATATTTGCCGATAATAATACCGGGAAGTTTACCGGGGAATGTTCATTTGTTTGAGGTGGAGGTGTAATATTTAAAGGCCGAATGGACGTTAAAGGAGATTTAGATGCCTGACAAGCGCGACCGAAACGATGGGCTTCCCCTTTCAAGCTGGCAGCCAGGCCATGGCGTGTCCCTCTCACCGACCGATTCGGATTTGGAATTTGAAATTCTGGTTGAGGATATACCTCCCTTTGTTCAAGCGGCGGAGCCGTTTTCACTGGATGCTTTTCAGTACAGCTTTCTGGAGTTGAGGGCACAATCGAACGTCACCGATTACTGGCTTCTCTCCTGGGAAGATGCCGATGGCCAGTGGTGGCGCAGCCGCCCATTTCTGGTTTACGCTTCCGAGGCGCCTCAAACGGTGCGGATGTGTTTGCGGGATGAGGCTCACTGGCAGGGACGCCTGGCGGCATTGCGGCTGTATACCGGACGGCAGGCTCCGGCAAAACATTTCATCCGCTCATTTACCCTTTTCACCGATAATGAGATGGAGCCGGAAGAGAAGCTGCGGTATATCGGAGATTTCGTTCTGACGCCCAAGCGGCGGGTCAGCATGCCGGGCGATGCGATTGAAGGCCGAACGGTAGTTCCCAACCGGCTGTTGCGCGTGCTGGGCGAAAACCGGGTTCATTTTCAGTTGACTGATCGAGGCGGACGCTTGATCGGTGAGAAGTTGATCGCCGGACGATTGCCGCTCGATGACAGGGGATTAAGCGATTTCTTTTCGGGGCCTATCAGTGGACTCAGCGCGACCGGTGACTATCGGTTATCCGTCCAGATCATGGGGAAAAATGCATCTCGAACCCTGGAAGACAAAGTCGCGTTATCGGTGGTCGAAGGTGAAGAACGCATCTGTTTTTCGGAGCCCTATCATTTCATTAAAGAGTTTTGCCTGTTTCCAGTGCGTGACACAGTGCACATCTTCTACACCACCGGACCCAGTGATCGGTCGCAAGATTGGCGCATGAGTCCCCGTGCCGCTAAGGAGATCGGCCACGCCAGCACTCGTGATTTTAAAAACTGGTACATCCATGAACCCGCACTAGGAACCAGCCGGATGGGATGGGACTGTTTTTCAGTCAGCTCGCCATGCGTCATTGAACTGGAAGACCACTACTATCTGTTTTACACCGGGGTTGATGAAAACTTGACGGAGCGGATTGGTTTGGCTATCTCGGACGACCTCTCCCAGTGGCGGCCCAGCGAGTATAATCCGATCCACGCCCCCAATATGGTCTGGTCCACCTGGCATCCCGACGAGCCATCGCTGGCAAGGGATCCGATGATCATCGCTTATGGCAACGTATACGTGATGTATTATGCGGCGGAAAGGCGGCTGCCGGCCGGAACCGGTGACCGGTTTGGCATTGCAGCAGCGGTGAGCACCGACCTGATTCACTGGGCGGATGCCGGCATTGTGATACCCAGTCAAACCCCAACTTACGGGCAATCGGCTTTCCGTCAAGCCAACGTGATCTATCTCTATCCTGGCTATGGAGATGATCTCTATGTGAGTATTGACCCGCTGCGTGGATTTCAAGCTCGTAAAATTGAGATGCCCAGCGGGTGGCGCGGCTGGCGCTATTATGAAGATGATAACCGTTCGATGATGTTCGCTTACCGGAATTTGACGCAGGGCAACTTCGTACAGGCATGTCCGGTTACCTGGGACCGATGGGGCGCACCGCCCCTTCCCAAGCTCGATTTTGACCGACTATTAGTGGTGGAGTAAATCAAAAATGATCAATACGGCAATTATTGGCTGCGGTTATTGGGGAATTAACTACGTGAGGCTCCTCCAAGAGCTGCCGCAAGCCCGGCTCATTTCGGTGTGCGATGAGTATCCAGCCCGATTGAAATCAATTCAGCAGCGCTTTCCTAACCTTACAGTAACCACTCAGATTGAGGAGATATTCAATCGGCCCGAGATAGACGCCGTGGTTGTAGCAACTCCGGCGGTTACCCATTATAAAATCGTCAAACGCGGCCTGGAATCGAAGAAACATGTACTGGTTGAGAAGCCCATGGCCACCTCAGTCGCTGAAGGTGAAAGTCTTGTCCGTATCAGCGACCATTACAACAAGATATTGATGGTCGGCCTCACCTTCTTATACAATCCCGGCATTGAAATGCTGCGCGACTTGGTGAGTGAGCCTGAATTCGGCCGAATCTACTATCTCCACTGCACTCGAACCAACATGGGACCCATTCGCCAGGATGTGAGTTCCATCTGGGACTTAGCTTCCCATGATCTCGCAATCTGTAATTTTATTATGAAATGGCCTCCGATATGGGTGCAGGCAAATGGTGGCAGGATTCTTAACCACCAGCAGGATGACGTTGCCTTTATTACCATCTGCTACCCCGGCGATGTGCTTGCCAATATCCACGTGAGCTGGATAAACCCGAGCAAAGTGCGTCAGGTCGTCGTAGTCGGCAGTCAGAGAAGGATCGTGTTTGATGACCTTGATATTTCGGAACGGATCCGGATATTCGAGAAAGGAATCGAATCGAAGCCGGATGAGGTTAACAATTTTGGTGAATTCAAGTTCCTCATCCACGATGGAGAGATACGAAGCCCCAAGGTCCCGGTGGAAGAGCCGTTACGGAATCAAGTTGAACATTTCTTGAAATGTATTGAAACCGGTTGCAACCCAATCAGCAATGGAAGGGTTGGGTTGGATAATGTCAGACTTCTGAGCGCAATTGATCAATCTCTATCGCACAATGGAACTCGGATCAGTTTAGACGGCGATAATCGAGTTGCAACTGATTCTCGCACTATTGCGCTCGCGGGCTCAACGCGCTATTCATCCGCCGCTTGAATTGAGGAAGCATCTATGATGACACCAGCGGTTAACCGCGTTTGTTTGCTGGATTTTATAATAATGAAAACGAATCCGTCATTTCAAATCGAATGCAATAGAAAGATTGGACAATAGGGTGTGGTGCCATCCAACCGCGCTGGTCGAAAGCGATGAAATCGGTGAAGGTACCCGCATATGGGCATTCGCTCATATAATGCGCGGCGCCCGTATTGGCTTAAATTGTAATATCGGTGACCATGTCTTTATCGAGGAGGGCGTGACAATCGGCGATAACGTCACCGTCAAAAACGGGGTTTGTATCTGGACCGGGGTTGAAATTGGGAATGGAGTCTTTATCGGGCCGAACGCTGTTTTTACCAATGATCTCTATCCGCGTTCTCCTCGTTTGTCAGTAGTTAAGGATCGCTATGCAAAGAGGGACTGGATAAAGCGAACACGGGTGGGTGAAGGGGCATCCATTGGAGCGAATGCAACTATCAATCCCAACATCGTTTTAGGAGCCTATTCCACGATCGGAGCGGGATCGGTGGTAACTCATAATGTGCCCGATTTCGCCAAGATGATGGGGGTGCCTGCACGGCAAAGGGGATGGGTGTGCTATTGTGGTTACCCGCTCGAAAAGCGAGACTCTCAATCGCTTTATTGTTCAGCATGCAAACATGAGGTTGATGTTACGCGGGCGGCCAAAGCCTTCGTTAAGTGAATCGGGATATGGGATAACCCATAAGAAAAAAAGGAAATCGTTAAAATGAAAATACCACTAGTTGATTTAAGGGCGCAGTATCAGCTTCTCGCCGGTGAAATGAATGAGGCTTTAAGTCAAGTTTTGCAGCGGGGTGACTACATCCTGGGTCAAGAGGTGGCGGAATTTGAAAGGGAGTTTGCCTCCTATTGTGACTGCCGATATGCGGTAGGTGTCGCCAGCGGCACCGATGCGCTCCACCTCGCGTTGGAAGCATGTGGAATAGGGCCAGGTGACGAAGTGATCACGGCACCTAATTCATTTGTAGCGACCGCCTCCGCAATCTCATTTTGCGGCGCTAGACCGGTATTCGTTGATATTGATCCGGATCGCTTTACGATAAATCCCGATCTGGTAGCCAGCGCCATTACCGAAAAAACCAGAGCGATCGTTCCCATTCATTTATATGGCCAGCCAGTCGATATGGACGCACTTTGCCCCGTCGCGGAACGATTTGGACTGTCCATAGTTGAGGATGCTTGTCAAGCGCATGGGGCCGAGTATAATGGGCGCCGGATCGGCTCGTTAGGTCGCGCGGCCGCATTCAGCTTCTACCCGGGGAAAAACCTGGGTGGCTGCGGTGATGGCGGCGCAGTGACCACCAATGACCCCGAAATCGCGGCCCGCGTTAAGCAACTTCGTAACTATGGACAGCGCGTTAAATATCATCACGAGACCCTCGCGTATAACAGCCGCCTCGACACAATTCAAGCAGCGATTTTGCGGGTTAAACTTCAATACCTCGACACATGGAACCGCCGGCGCCAGGCGATTGCCGCTTCTTACACGCAACTTTTCGATGGTTGTCCGGTTGAATTGCCTAAATCGTTTGAAGGTTCGAGCCACGCCTATCATCTGTATGTGATCCGAACCACGTCGCGGGATGAGCTACTTCATCATTTAAATCAACAGGGAATTGGAGCGGGCATTCATTACCCGATCCCCATTCATTTGCAACCCGCCTATCAGTCGCTGGGTTGTCGAGCCGGCGATTTTCCTAAATCGGAAGCGAGCTGCCGGGAAGTGCTCTCATTGCCGATTCATCCGCTGATGAGCGATGAACAGATCGAGCAGGTTGTTTTATCCGTCAAAAAGTACATCGGTCAACACGACCTTATGATGGCGGCTTGATCCCCCCCGCTGATCCTCCAGCAAAGCTCGCCGTAATTTAATATCGCACCGCCACATAAAAACAGGGCGGGTTTTACCCGCCCTGTCTGATTTGAGGTTTCACCGGTTTTTTGCCGACCC
Organism: bacterium; assembly: GCA_021842405.1. GTDB lineage: Bacteria > Armatimonadota > Chthonomonadetes > Chthonomonadales > JAMCWF01 > JAMCWF01. Next base: position 18,242 of record JAKBZR010000056.1, on the reverse strand, counting down.
AACCGGTGGAGATGGATTGAATCGTTTTCCAAAGACTACTCCGGCAAATCCACCACGCAGTTGTTCTCCCAGCTTTGAATGGACGCCTCGATAATCTCCTGTACGGCTAAGCCATCGGCGCCGCTCGCCTCGATCTGATCAGGCCGAGCACCTTCATTCACCTGCTCCAGCCAGCGGTGGATGCGGCGCGGGAAGGTATCGCCAAAGCCGGTTAACCCTCCCATAATGCTGTTCCGTACCACGGTCAATTCCTGGCTCTGCCGGGGATAGAGCGTCAGCTCCTCAAAGCAGTTATCCAGCACGAAGCGGCCGTTGGTTCCCATTACCTCGCAGCGCTCCAGATTGTGAGCCGGATTGGCGTCATAGGAGCCGGTGAGATGGCCAACCACCTGATTGGCAAACAAGATATTGACCTGCACATTCGACCAGCAGACCCGCTTGCCGTTCGGACCATCCGCCTTGGGGGATCGGTTGAAGAAAGCGTGGACCTTTTTAGCCGGACCGCAATAGAACCGCATAATATCCAGCGAGTGAGGGTGCAAGGCGCGAATGTGGAACCATGGCGACGATTCATTGGGGTTGCCGATCCACATCGTCATATTACACAACAGCAGGTCGCCCAGCTTTCCTTCCAGCACCCACTCCTTTGCTTTGGCGGCCGGTGGGGTGAAACGGTGGTTCAAATTAATTCCAAAGCGGACCCCTTTTCCCTTTGCCTTGGCCACCATCTGCCGCGCCTCCACGATGTTATTGGAGATCGGCTTCTCGCAGAGCACATCCAGCCCCGCCTCCAAGCACTGCATAACCGGCTCGAAATGGTGGCCGCCGTTCTCCATCCCAGCCGTACAGACGCTGACCGCCTCCAGCTTCTCGTTTTTCAGCAGATCGGCGACCGAGTAGTACGCTGGCACGTTGAATTGGGCGGCGGCGGCATCGGCGCGGGTTTTATCAATGTCACAAAAAGCAACCAGCTCCGAAAGATTGTCACTGCGGTAGACACCGGCATGGGTTCGCCCGATGCCGCCAGCCCCAATGACTGCTACCTTGATGGGCATTTCATTTCTCCTTACGTCTTAGAAAATATTTTTACCTTGGTCGGAATATCGGCGCACTTTTACCTTATGTTAATTGCCAGCCGGATTCTCCTCGATCCACTGTGCGCTTTTGAGTGGAATCGCGCCTCGATCTTCCGATCCCGATCGAATTGGCATTCCCGAAATGCGGATGATCGAACTAAAGAAGGCCGGACCCAATTGCAAGCATCAGCTCAATGCGTCGGAATGATGATGCAGAAAGACCTCCGCTGCTTGAAGTATGTGCACGCTCCCCTTTTGGGCGGGCTTCAATCTGAGGAGTATTCATAGAGAGTTACCCCCTCATGTTGCAGTATCCAGCCAAACCCGATTTCTCCCATCCGCTCAAATTCCTCCGGCGTATACACCAGTATCTCTGCCGCCCTCTGTGACATCGGTTTAATCCTGTGATTTCAAACCTTCTTCAACCGGGTTATCGCCAAGCAAGAACAAGCCAATTGCTTTCGTTGATTAACCCGCCACCATCGGGTAAAGCCGCTCGTAGCACGCCCGAATCACCGAATTTACGTAACCCGGATCGGTGCTGGCATGGGTTCCGACGATCTCCAGCGTGATAAATCGCAGACCCTTCTTTTGCTTGAACACGTTCACCACCGCCGGCAGGTTCATCGCACCGCCGCCCGGAATCTGATTTTCCACCGGTCCAATCGGTTTTTCGCGGCCCTTGGTGTCTCGAATACGAGCGGTAAAAAGATAGGGCAACAGCGATGGGATCGTCTGCTCGGGTATTTCCAGTTCCGGCGTTCGCCAAAGATGACTGGCATCCACATTCAGGCCGATCCATTTCGTGTCCACTTCAGCCATCAGCCTCAACGCGGTTTTGGTGGAGTAGACGGCATTGCCGACGTGCGGCTTTAAGCTCACCTTCACGCCGTAATCCTGCGCCGTTTTCGCCAGCTCATTCATCGTGCGCACCACGTTTTTAAACGAATCCTCGTCATCGGCAACGCCGCCCGGACCGGAGGTGAGCGCCGGAGCGCCCAGCAGCGAGGCCGCCTTCATAAGTCGCACGAACCGATAGGCACAGCCTCCGTCCAGCAGGTTGGTGCTTGCACCAATCGATTCGATTGCGATGCCTTTGTCCTCAATCTTGTGCCGGATTTCGGCATAGCCGGCCGGTGATAAGTCAGACGGCAGGTGGTCGCCCATTCCTTGAATCGCGCTGAGCTCGATGGCGGTGTAACCGGTGCGAGCGATGCCTTCCAACGCGGTATCCAGCGGCAAGGCTCCAAATAACAGTGTGCTGCAGCCAAGTTCCATTCCTAAGAGATTGCTCCTCTCAACGTTTAACCGGGTCGTTTCCAGAGCTTCCGGTTTTTTATTGTGATTCTTTCAACATCCGAGGCTCCGTATCCTGCCTCAATTCGGCGCTGTCCTCCGTTGACATTTTGGACAGTAGTGAGTGCCGCGCCCCCCGATTACGATGCGCTCTATAGGAGTGCCGCACCGCAGGCAGCTCAATCCCTTGCGGGCGTAAACCTTAAACACCTGCTGTTGAGCGCGCCGCGTCTCCTTCACCGATCCACGCGCTTCGTTGGCGGAACCGCCGCGCCGAATTCCAGCTTCCAGCGTATCCGCGATTCCTTTCACCAGCCGGCCGATCTCCACATCATCCAGATCAGCAGACGACCTCGCCGGATGAATTCCAGCCAGAAACAGCGATTCGTCCGCGCAGATGTTGCCGATGCCGGGCGCCACCGTCTGATCCAGCAACGCCTCCTTGATGGTCGTTCGCGAGCGCCGTGACAGAGCTATTTGTAGGTAATCGGCCGTAAAATCGGGCGACAGCGGATCCGGCCCGTAACGTTTCCTCTTGCGTAAATCAGGGATGGAGTCGGCCGGTATCAACTCCATGTGGGCGAAGTTTCGTGAATCGTTCAAATAGAGGCGGGACCCCGATGCAAACCGGATGATCAGGCGGGTGGTGGAGCACGGAAGCTCGGCGATCATGTCGGGACCGGGATGACCGCCGGCCAACCGGGTGCGACCGTCCGCCGAGATATAGATCAACTGGCCGTTCAGCATCAGGTGCAAGACAGCGGCTGCCCCAGGAGTGCGAAGGAAGATCAGCTTTGCGCAGCGCTCAAGGCCGGTTATGCGCTGCCCCATCAGGTCCGCGATCTGATAACCACCGTGAAGCGGCTTCGGCATCTCATAAGCGGCGATAATTTGATTCACCAGATGGGGGCGCAGCAGCCTAACCAGCGATTCAACTTCGGGCAATTCAGGCATTCAATTAAACCTTCGCCTTCAGGAGGATGTGTGGGTGGGTTCCGTCGCTTCAACCCTATTCTTTCCGGCTTGCTTGGCGCGATAAAGGCAAGTATCCGCTTCCCGCAACAGCCCGTTCACGCTGTCGGAATCGCCAGGGTAGACCGATATTCCCGCGCAAACCGTCAGATGGGCGACCTGGCTCTCAACCGAGTAGTCCGCGCTCTCGATCGCCTTGCGAATCCGTTCAGCTAGGACAATAGCCTCTTCTTTCGTTGTTTCAGAGCAGATTACCACGAACTCTTCCCCGCCGTAACGAGCCGTTATGTCCACCGTACGGACATTAGCACGAATGATGGATGCAATTTGGATTAATACGCCGTCACCGGCCGGATGCCCAAACTGGTCGTTGATCAATTTGAAATCATCAATATCCAAAATAACCAATGCCAATGGATGCTGGTACCGTTCGGCACGATGAATTTCATCGCTCAGAACCTGGCGGAAATAGCGATAGTTGTGCAGGCCGGTCAGTTCATCGGTAAACGCGATCCCTTGCAAATTTTCTTGTATCCGAATTTTAAAGAGCGGGAAGCCGATACGGTCGGCCAGCGCACCGATCAGCTTGATCTGGTTTGAGCTGAAAGTTTGAGAGCGGTCGGTCCCCACATAGATAAAGCCAAACGCGGCTTCAACCGATCGGAGCGGCATGTACACGACCCACTTCGAGGATTGTTCCAAAATATGGAACCCATCATTTCGAGCGCGATCATCCGCGGCGACGACGAGAGGAGCGGCGGACTCCAAAACCTTGCTCATATTACGAGGGTCTATTTGAGGCTTTTCGATTCGAAGCCAATTCCCATTGTTACCGATAACGGCTTGCAGCAACAGGGAACGATGGTACCCATCAAATAGATAGACGGCAACGATGCTGCATGGTATCAGGGATGTCAGCATCATTAATGAGAGGTTCAGCGCCGATTCTAAATCAGGCGCCGCATTCAACATTTGAGAGATGTCGAGCAGGGAGGTCATCTCGGTCACCTCTCGGCGGGTGCGTTGCATCTCGTGGCGCGTTCGCGCCGCATATAGGCCACCGATCAGTGCGCTCAACAGCAGGCCAAAGGCGCGAATTTCGTTCTCAAATCGAAGGGAAAACGGCTCCGAAGTTATAAGGGTGGGTAACCCGAATAAAATGAACGCAAAAAGAATAAATCCAACCGTCAACACCACCTCAATATCACAGCGCACGATCGCGATAATAATGGGGAGATAGAGAAGCGGGTACCAGAAAGAAAATCGGCCGCCGGATAACATAACGATGATCAGCGCGATTAGAGTGGCCAATGCAATATGCAGTAGGGTCGGCCAATCAACGCAAAACGCAGGCAGCCATCTTCTTACCATCCGCGTTACGTCTCCAGATATTGGCGGGCAAGCAGTATCTGTTGTTGAACGGCCGATAGGGCGGTTCCTCCCTCCGTCGTTTTCGATGACACGGCGGCCTCAACCCCAAGGCAGGCCACCGCATCCTCATCAAATTTCGGAGAGATATTTTGCAGATCAACAAGTGGAATCGTTTCAAGCCCGTGACCTCGATCCAGACAGTGCCGCACGACCTGCCCCACCAGGTGATGCGCTTCCCGAAAGGGAATCCCCTTCCGCACAAGATAGTCGGCCAGCTCGGTAGCGGTGGAGAAATCACCTTGAGTGGCGGCGCGCATCCGCTCCGGATTGAATCGGACGGTCGCGACCATTTCTGCATAGGCCGGCAGCAGCATCGCCAGCGTATCCACCGCATCGAATACTGCCTCCTTATCTTCCTGCAGGTCTTTGTTGTAAGCGAGCGGCAGCCCTTTGAGCACCGACAGCAAATTCACCAAGTCGCCCGCCACCCGGCCGCACTTTCCGCGCGCCAGCTCCGCCACATCGGGATTTTTTTTCTGAGGCATCATGCTGCTTCCGGTCGTTACCGCTTCGGACAGCTCGACAAAGCCGAACTCGGCGCTGCTCCAAAGGATCAGTTCCTCCGCGAAACGAGAGAGATGAATCAACAGCAGGGCGGCGGCGGCCGTAAATTCAACCGCGAAGTCCCGATCCGAGACGGCGTCCAGACTGTTTGGGATGACGGAATCGAAGCCCAAACGCTCAGCCACCCTCTTTCGATCCAGCGGAAAGGAGGAGCCGGCCAGCGCTGCAGCGCCCAATGGAAGCTCATTCACGCTTTTACGCACTTGCTGAAATCGGCGGCGATCCCGCTCCAACATCCAGAAGTAGGCAAGCAGATGGTGAGCCAGCAGGATCGGTTGAGCATGCTGGAGGTGGGTATACCCCGGCAGGATGACCGATTGGTTCTCCTCCGCGCGCTGCATAAAAACGCGCTCCAAACGCTCGATCGCTGGGAGCAGATCGTCAATCGCATCCCTCAAATAGAGACGCAAATCGGTGACCACCTGATCGTTTCGACTCCGCCCGGTGTGCAGCTTGCCGGCCAGCGCCCCAATTCGATCCCGAAGCAGCGCCTCGACGGCCGAGTGGATATCCTCTGCTTTGGGGTCTAATTCGATCCGGTTGTTCTGCAAACCGTCAGCGATCACCTGCAGCTCCTGAACAATCCGGCCGCTCTCTTCGGAGGAGAGCACGCCGGTTTCGCCCAGCATTTCGGCGTGCGCAAGGCTTGCTTTAATATCTTGGGCGGCCATTCGCCGGTCAAACGGAAGGGAGCGGTTAAGTTGCTCAACCGCTCCATGAGTTGCCTGGCTGAACCGGCCGCCCCATAGCTTCGACGACATGGATCGCCTCTGTGTCTTTTAAGATGAGTTTGATCGCCCTGATTTCAATAACCAATACATCCGTGACTGCATTCCGTGGGTCTTCACGTTGCCGATGCTCTCGCTCTGATCGAAGGTCTTCGAATCGAATGAGGCGAGGTCCTCGCTGTAGAGCGCCCAGTCGCTGGAGCGCCCCACTACCGAAGCACCGCCCTTAAACAGCCGCATCGTAACGGCACCGGTAACCCGGGTCTGTATGTGAGCGATGAAGGCCTCCAGATCCTCCTTGAGCGGATCGAGCCACAGTCCGTGATAGGCAAGCTCTCCCCACTGGCGATCAACGAGCGCCTTAAATCGAAGCTCCTCTCGGGTGCAGACCAGCGCTTCCAGGGCGCGGTGTGCGGGCAGCAGGACAGCGGCGGCCGGGCACTCGTAGTTTTCTCTCACCTTCAACCCCAGCATCCGGTCTTCCATTACATCAACCCGTCCCACACCGTGCTGCCCGGCAATTTGATGGAGCGATTTGATCAAATCGAGCGGCGCCATCTCACGGTCATCCACCGAGGTCGGCACGCCGTTAGTAAAACCGATCTGCAATAATTGCGGCTCCTCTAGCGTATCGGCCGGACTACATGTCCATTGAAATATCTCATCAGGCGGCATAAAATCGGGTTCCTCCAGCCGGCCGCCCTCGATGGAGCGGCCCCAGAGATTCTCATCAATGCTCCATATCTTTTTCACAGTCTGGGAGATGGGCACCCCATGCTCTTGGCAGTACTGAATCTCTTCGCTGCGCGTCCAGGGCTCTCGCTTGCCGTCGGGCAACAGGCGTCCTTCCCTCATCGGAGCGACGATCTGCAAATTCGGGGTCAGCGTCCGCATGATGTACTCCAGGCGGAACTGATCGTTGCCCTTGCCGGTGCAGCCGTGGCCATAGGCCGTAGCGCCCACCTTTCGTGCCACCTCCACCGCCTTGGCGGCGATGAGTGGGCGCGCGATCGCGGTGGAAAGCGGATAACCCTCGTAGTCGCCGTTTGCCCGAATTGCAGGAAAGATATATTCCCGCACGAACTCCTCCTTGGCATCCACCGTGTAGTGTTCGGTGCCCATTGCCTGAGCCTTCTGCTCGGCCTGGCGAATATCTTCCGCCGGCTGGCCGACATCCACCGTGACGGTCACCACGTGATCGAAGTGATACTCCTGGCGCATAAGGGGGATGCAAAGAGAGGTATCCAATCCCCCCGAATAGACCAGTACAACCGTTCTCATGCTGTTAACTCCTCGAATTGAAAGGTTTAAGGGTAGGCCGGTTTCTCGCTGATCCCGCTTTTCGCAGACTTGCCAGCCGCCTCCAAAACCGCAATCACCCGCCGCGCCTCCTCCGGCTTTACATCGAGGTCGGCGCCCTTGTGCAGATGCTCCGAGATGTTACGGTAATAGGCCGCCCAGTCCGTATCCTTGTTGCGCACCTCACCGGAAATCACCACGCCGTCTACTTCGGTATAGAGCCGAAAACCGTTCTTTACCGATCCATCCTCCAGAATGCCGCCTTTGGTGCCCAAGATGCGCCAACGGGGCTTTGGGGCGCGCGCCAGACTGGATATCTGCAGATCGGCGCTGGCGCCGTTCTTGAAGCGGATGATGGCATGGGTATGGTCCTCATTGGTCACGTGGTGCCAGACCTTTTTCTGAAAGAATCCGGTCACGTTTTCAATCTCGGATGGTATCAGGTTCAACATCCAATCAATGAAGTGGGCGCCCCAATCGTACATCGCGCCGCCCGATATCTCCTTGTTGGATCGCCACCAGGCACCAGGCCGATCGTAGCCACCGCCGCACGCCTCAATTTGAAACACCTCACCGATCATGCCCTTATTAATCACCTCTTTGATGGCCAGGTAGTCCCCATCTTGGCGGCGGTTATGAAAGATGGTCAGCATCTTGCCCGCTTTTTTCGCGGCCTCGATCATCGCGGTTGCCTGAGTGGTAGTGATGCACATCGGCTTTTCGACCACCACATGCTTGCCCGCATTCGAACATTTGACCGCCACCTCCGAGTGAACGTTGTGAGGTAGGATAACCACACAGAGCTCCACCTCGTCATCTTTGAGCAGAGCATCCACTGAAGTGTAGGTGCGGATGCCGGGGAAATCCACCTTAGCCGCCTCCATTCGGACCGGGTCAAGGTCGCATGCGGCCACCGTCTCCATTCCCGGCGCGGCATTGATCCAGTTGGCGTGGCCCTTGCCCATGTTGAAGGCGCCCCCGTATCCGATCACTGCGCACCGGATTACCTCCGGTTTTACCGATTTCCTTACCACCGATTAAGTCCTCCTCATCCTTTAAATTTAGAATTATGGAAATTGCATTTTTATGATTACCGGCTGCCATCCGATTGGAAAGCGATATTACATGATACCCTCTGAATCGGGATAGCCGACCCGGTGCATTTCGGTCACGAAACCCTCTTCGAGCGCGACCGGAGTTAAGCACCGAACCAGCTCCATCAGGGCAAACACCATGCCGAACAGCAAGATGATCATCCCGGCACAAAAAAACAGGAGCGCACCATACTCGAAATCGTGTGAAACCATTGAAAGACCGAGAAACAGCGAACAGATGACCATACACTTGATGCAGATAACCAGGCAGACCAACGTATTGCGGATCAACCGTGATCGCTTTAAAATTTCCAATACCTGAAGCTGAATGGCGTCAAGCCGCCTTTTCAGCGTATCCTTGCGATCGGTGCTCTGGTCGGCCGGCGCCTCTTGAAGCTCTTCCAGCAGCTCCAACCGCTCATGATTGAAGGCTCGCACCCGGGAGACAAGCACCGCCAGCCGGTTATAAAATGCGAGTACCAGCAACCCACACGCGGAAATCATGACGACCGGTGCAACCAGCGTTTGGATGATTCTTAAAGCGTCCAAATCTTTCCTGTAAGATTGATATCCGATAAAGATTGAAAAACTGATTGCCCATCGCAGACACTCATCAGCCGCCTGCCCGACCCGCAGTAGGCAAGCTGCCGACAGGCGGCTCACCATACTATTATGAACGAACCCTATCGCTTTTTAAACGGATTCCAGAACGAGTTCAATTTACTGGGAGTGATTTTCGTTCGCCCCCCATCCTGAGTCTGGGAGAAGAAGGGGGGTCTTGGGAGCGCGTTAGGCCGACCCCCATCCTAACCTTCCCCCTGGGAGGGGGAAGGGATTCGGACTGGGTTTTGGCGATTACTACGTCGCACCACATCCTTGCCGTCCACCTTAAACCTGTCCTACTCTCCCCCCTCGCAACCGTTCCGTGCTCCTTCCCCCTCCCAGGGGGAAGGCTGGGATGGGGGTAGACGGGTGCACTCTAATATTTACCCTTGCTCTTTCCATTGATTGACTCGTACCCCATCTTGGCCTGGTAGAAGAAGGGGGGCGGGGGTGGGGGGTCGAACGTAAATTATTCCCGTAGAACTGGCCTCTTTCGCCTTCACTTTGGAATGACGAATTGAATGGACTCCGGTTATAATGGGTTGAAATGCGTTCAGGAGGATGGAATTTGATCTTGGAGGCGGTTGCGCGCTCAACGGTGGAGGGGGTTGCCGAGGCGATCGCTCCCCTGCTCCCCCAAATATGCCGTGCTGAGTTAAAAGCGGTGCTGGGATCATCCTGTTTCGTTTGGTACTCCCATGCAACCGGCAGCACACCAATCCCGGAATTTGCCGGTGGAGCGCTCCGAGATGGCCTTGCCCTGCTCGGATTCCAGGTGAAAATCTACCAGAGTGCCGATCTGACCCCCGCCGCTTACAAAAAAGTGATCCGGCCCTACAAAAGACGCTGGAAGGCAGTCGTTTTTTTAGGAGATGAGGGCGCTGTCCGGATAAACTTGGCGACCGGTTCCAGCGAATCGGAGGTTGGCGATCACCCACCAAACCGGATTGATCCCCCCCAAAACTCATCGCTAAACGGCACTACCGGCTACACCCTCGTTTTAAGACGGTCCGGCAGGAGGCAGCGGCCTTCCATTCGGCGCACAGAAACGCTTATGACATGGATCAGCCGCCTCTATCTGCCCAGCCGGTACACGCTGATACGGGGGGAGGGACTCTATCGGGTACATCCCGGGCTTGAGGCGATTGCGGCCTGGCGACAATCGTTATTTGAAAATGGGCTGGACGACCGGGCACAAGAACGAGTGGATTGCTGGATCGCCTCCTTCCATACAATGGCTGAGTTTTTGGAGACGCTTGCCGGTAAGGGTGGGCGGCCCCATCAAAGGTGCTATCAAACGGCGGTCCTATTGTTGAAAGAGCAGCTCCTGCCGCAGTTGCTGAAATTTAAGCTTCTGGCAACGGAGGCTTCACGACGCTTCGCTGCCGCCCAGCGCGGGGAAATGATCGTGATTTTAGATGCGATGGAGCGGACCCTCGGCGATATGGTACGGTATGTGGCGGACGGACTTTCCCGACAAATGAGATTGACGTCCGACATCGAGGGGGCGCTGTTTGATGGGATACCCATTTCCTCCCGCAGCGAAGCGATTCTGGCGGCGATCTACCTGGCACGGGCGGGGAAGCTCCACCGGCGGTTGTTGGCCGCCCGCAGGCTGGCCACCGTAAGCTGGGATGCGGCCGGCAGCACCTTGCGGCAGCTTCTTTATGATCGCAACCCGGAGATCGTAATGACCGCCGCCCGCTCTTTGAAGGCGATGGGGCTTGAGCCGGAGCGCGATCTACTGGATGCCGTTCACTCGGCATTGACGATCGGCCCACCAACGACGATCACTCTCCAGCGAATTTTATGCCTGTTGAGCTACCAGGATGAGCGCGATTTCATATCCGTTGCTGATATGACCGATATTTTGGGTAAGCTTGGGACTATAAGGGAAGGGATATTTTGAGACTATCACTCAGAATTGTTGTCCATTTCCGTGTTAGTAGGAATTGCCAAACGCTACTGTCTCCACACGATTATATTTATTGTAGGCAACCATAAAATCACACAAACGTCCGAAAATTGGGATACCGAAAAATGGCTTCCTGCCTATGTCAAAACTATCATAAATAACGACATATCCGCCTACTGGTACATATATGCTTACCCCCTTCCAGCAGAAAATATATCCTTTTGGAGATTTTGATCTTTCAAAATAATCACAATTATTTGGGGTGCAAATATTATCTTTTGACAACCAACCTCTATCTATTGGTGAAGCTGAAAATTCATATTTCAGATTCGCATCAACTTCTTGCCTTGTCATTCCAGGGCGGACGCTCGTTAGAATACTTAAATACCCATCCTGGATTAACTGCTCCTGATAGAGCTGAAAGTTCCATAGGAACAATGATATCAATAGAAGAGATAGTAGGCTTCTAACCACCCATCTCTTCATCAGATTACGATCAAAGTTTTTCACATTCCGGCCCTCTTGTTGCTTTACTCCAGCATTCAGATGCGAAATAGAGATATTGGATGAATACGATCCATTTTTATCAAACAGGGTTTATCCGACGGAAGTGTGAATCAGTTTTCCGAATTATCTTATAACGCCGGGCCACTGCAAATGAAGCATTCGCGCGTATCCCTGCCCCTCGCCCATTGCAATGATCTCCGTTCTCTTATTCAGTATTGCATCGGTGTGGATAACGCCGAGAAATAGGAATGACCAGATAAGGATAAGCGTGAAAGCCAATGGAACGGCGATCGTCTTCATTCGGCGCACCACCCCTTCCATAAACGGCTTGTTATTCATGTAGTTAATAAATATGGCTAGGAGAACCGCAAACGCGGGGATCAGTGCGCTCCAGTTCCAGATTAGCCACATAGCATGCGGCTGACCGACAATTCCTAAATCATGCACCAACCGATGATAAACGCCCTCGAACATGGATAATTGATCCTGAAGACCAATTTCCATGACGATAAACACGGCCATAAAAATGAGAAATCCCAAATAGATTTTATATTTGCGCAAAGCGTCGTCGGATTTGGAGACCAAAATCAATATCAGAGAACATATCAATCCAATGCATAAAACGAATATACCATTCTGAAGAAGAAGAATGCTCTCGCCATATAAGAAGATGATCCACATATATTGATAAGCTATCCACTCTATCTCATCACCTTCCGAGACGCCGTACAGATGCTCCACGCCGGAGTTTATGATTTGACGAATTTTTAAACCGGCTTTCACTTCTTTCTGATATGCCTTAGCTTCTTCAGGGTGTTTTATGCGCTTGAGATAAGATAGATAAAAATCAAGATCCCGCTTGAATCGTTTCTTTGGGCTCGCCTTACCGGGCGGCGCCGGCGGTAAATTACCTCCGGGAGCTCGACTTGCCATTCCCGCGATGGCCATTCCTTCAAGATTTCCTTGAACTGATTTAGAATCGGCCCGCATCAACCCTCCATATCGTCGCAACGCTTTACGTATCTCAAAGCCTTTTTGCCGGTTCCCGCTGCGCTCCGCTGTAATCGCGTCATGGATTGCAAGGCGGACCGAAGAATCCATTTCGTCAAAATCTGGATATATGATAAATGCCAGAGCGATAACGCGCAATAGAGGAGCCTTGCCTCCCGCCTTTATGTCCATCAACTTGAGATATCCCCGCATCTCCGAGCGGTTGTAGTCATTCCAAAAAGGCAGCTTGCCGGCGCGGATGATTTCCCGTATCGCCTCCGAATCGCGGTGCAAGCCGAAGAGCGCGATGGAGCGCATATAAGGAAAAAAGGCGTTATTGGGGTCGAGCTTCTCGGCCTCCGCGCCGTATCGGTCAAACTTCTCCAATAGCGTCGGGTTGAGATGGGGAGAGGGAGGCGTTGGGAAGAGAGATGGCTCATTATCTGATGAAGGTAGATTTTGATCTTGTTCCCTTCCAACCCTCACCCCCAATTGGGTCATGTCGCCCATCGCATTGGCATAAGCGGCCGGTTGGTTGGGGAATCGCGCAATCAGATTTTCAATGTTTCGTAATCGGATAGAGCGAAACTGCTTCCAGTTCTTGTTGTTTCCTTGATGAGCACCGAAAGTAAATGAAGAGTTGCAGGCCGCAATTTGAAGATCGAGGTCGTTGGGGTATTTCGCCGCGATCTTATTCAAGCCCTTCAAATTCCATGGGTTTTCATCCGGCAAAAGCGCCGTTTTGAGCTGTATATAGTCCGTCCCGCGAAACGCCGGCGCCAAAATGGGCAGAAGGATGAGGCCGATCGTAACTGCCGTGATAATGGTATAGGGTTTCAATCTCAATTTCATAGGGTCATCTCAGACATTGTCCAAACTTTAGTTGAAAGTTGGTTGGTGGTAATTGGTATATTACGCCGCATTGGGATTTTTGTCAACCTCCCAGTAAGAGTTCAGTTTTGTGGGGCAAGATAAAAGCACCGCCGCTAAACTCCCTCCCCCTCTCCCATCACGTCATACACCCGGGGGAGGGATGGGGTGGGGGCGAACAAAAATCACTCCCATAAAACTGAACCGTTACTTATCTCACGCTCAAATAAATTTGACAATCCGGTCGCTTGACGTTATGATGATGGTATGGCGATACCAGAGCCACCCGCGCAGTCCACCATCAGCAAGTCGGAGGCGTCACCCGCTTCCCCCTTATCGCCGCCAGTCCGCAATCGGGGCATCACCGCGCGGGCCATCCTGTTCGCCCTCGCTCTGATGCCGATCAACGCCTATTGGATCACCATTATGGAGGTCCGATGGTACACGCTGGATGGAAGCTGCCTCCCGCTCTTTATCTCACCCGTCTTTTTCCTGTTCTGGATCACCTTCATCAACCGGATCGTGCGGCGGATTTTACCGAACCTCGCCTTCGATCAGGGCGAGCTGCTCTGCATCTATGTGATGCTGGTCATTGCGACCGCCCTGGCCGGCCACGATTTGACTCAAAACCTCTTCGGCACCATCGGCTCGGCCTACCGCTTCGCCACCCCCGAAAATAAGTGGAAAACCCTCTTCTTTCCCTATCTCGACCACCAGCTTTTCCTGATCGTCCACAACAAAACCGCGCTCAAGGGGTTCTATCAGGGCGGCGTCAGCCCCTGGCATCGCGAGTATGCCGGTCCGTTCATCGGCCCGCTGATGTGGTGGGCCGCATTCCTGGGTGTGCTGGTCGGCGTCTGTCTTTGCCTGAACATTCTGATCCGCAACGTCTGGACCGCCCATGAAAAGCTGGCCTTCCCGATCATCCAGCTCCCGATGGCGATGACCAGCCCCGAAACGAGCCACCATCCGTTTTGGCGAAATAAGTTGATGTGGGGCGGTTTTGCGCTGGCGGCCGTGATTGACATCATCAATGGTATTTATGTTTTGAACCCGCAGGTCCCCAACCTGCCGGTCAAGTTCTATAACGTGATGTCATTTTTAACCACCCGCCCCTGGAGCGCGGTTGGATCGGTGGATATCCGGGTCTACCCGTTTGCGGTCGGGCTAGCCTACTTCATGCCGCTCGATCTCTCCTTTTCGTGCTGGTTTTTCTTCGTGTCGCGGCTGCTTTTTCAGGTGCTCGGCGCCTACTTCGGTTGGGATGCCCCCTCTAACGTCGGCTTTCCGTTTTTCCAGCAGCAATCTTCCGGCGCATTCATCGCGCTGGGCTTCGTGGTGATCTGGTCGCTGAAGGGGCAGTTGAAATCGGCATGGCGCACCGCCTTCGGGAGCCTAGCCGATGCGCCGGAACCGGCCGAACGCCAGCGGTACCGCGGAGCATTCGCTGGGCTGGTTGCCGGCTTTGTATTTCTAACCTACTTTTGCTGGCGCATCGGGATGACTCCGTGGGTCTCTCTGCTCTTTTTCGGCATCTATTTTCTATTTGCAATCACCATCACCCGGGTTCGAGCCGAATTCGGGACGCCCCACGAGATCTATTTCGTCAATCCGCGCACGGTGCTGGTGACCATCTTCGGCTCCAGTACGTTGGGCGGCCAAAATCTCACCGCCCTCTCAACGATGTACTGGTTTAACCGTGGATACCGCAACCATCCCATGCCGAACCAGCTTGAAGCCTTCAAGATGGGCGAGAACGGCCGCATGCAGACCAACCGACTGATCGGGGTGCTCCTCCTGTCTACCTTTGCCGGTATGCTGGCAACCGACTGGGCGAATCTGCAGGTTACTTTCAACTCGGGGGCCACCAGTAAGGCGCTGGGGTTTAAATCCTGGGTCGGTTTTGAGGCTTATGGGCAGCTCGGCACCTGGCTCCAGTCGTCGGTCAAGCCCAACGCCACCCAGTGGGGTTATCTCATCGGCGGCGCCTTGATGGTCATCTTCCTGCGGGTGATGAGGGGCGCCTTTCTCTGGTGGCCGTTTCACCCGGCCGGTTACGCGCTGGCGGTCAGCTACGCAATGGACTACTTCTGGTTTGCCGTCTTTGTTAGTTGGCTGCTCAAGCTGCTCATCGTTCGCTTCGGCGGCATGCGCGCCTACAACGCCGCCATCCCGTTCTTTCTAGGGCTGATATTGGGCGATTATGTCACCGGCGCTCTTTGGGCGATCTACGGCCCGATAAACCACGTGATCTGCTATAAAATATATATATAGCGGACCGATTGAATGAATTCAGTTTTGCGGAAAATAAAAAGTTAACGGGTAAATCACCTCACCCCCTAACCCCCTCTCCGCTTGCGGGGAGGGCTGGGGTGGGGGCGAACGAAAATCATTCCCACAAAACTGGACTCTTACGATTGATTAATAGGATGTTGAAAAATACGGTAACATCCACCAGATCGTCATTCCGGGGCCGCAAAGCGGAACCCGGAATCCAGAGTATCGGCTCCATTACTGATGGGAGGCAGGGGGCTGGATTCCCGCTTTCGCGGGAATGACGAACCGGGGGGGCCAACGATTTTTCAACAACCGATTGAGCGGGTTAGGGTTTCGCTGAATTTCGATACCGCCGAACACTGCAGAAAGATATTGGTATGAAACCGAACCCTCATTACAATGACGCCATCAGCTTCCGGCAATTCATCCGTAGCAATGCCGATCTGCTCGCTCACCGCCCCCTTATTTTAACGGCGGCCGGCTTTGCAACCGGCATCGCAAGCGGCCAATTCGAGGCTCTTCCAGTCATCCTGCCAACCCTGATCATCTGCCTGGTTACCCTTCATCACCTGAAAAAATACCGTTTCGCCATTGTTATAGTTGGGGTTGCGGCGGTATCCGGCCGGCTGATGGCGAATGCGGCGGCGGCGATTCCTCCAAATGATGCTTCACACTGGATCGGGCAGGGCAGAGTGATGGTGACCGGTAACATCGTGAGTGAGCCCATTTTGAGGGATGAACGGGCGCAGACGGTGATCGCCGCAAAGTCCATCCGGAATAATCGGGATAAAACGTATGGGGTTACCGGACTGCTGTTCGCCTCATTACCTATTCATAGCCGGCCTGCCCCCTCATACGGTGCCGAAGTTAGGTTGGACGGCCTGATCGAGCCGATTGCGCCGGCCGGTAACCCCAACCAGTTCGATTACAGCCGTTACATGGCGCGAAAAGGCATCCACGCCAGCATCCATTTAAAGCACGAGCGAAACTGGCGCACCTTGCGGCTAAATTGGGGCAACCCCATCCTCGCCGCCGCCTACTCGATCCGGCGATTCATCGTCCGCCAACTGAAATCAACCCTCCATCCGGTCTCCGCCTCCACCCTCTCCGGGATCATGTTCGGTCTACGCAGCGACCTGCCGCCCGTGCTGGGCGATGAGTTTGAGATGACCGGCACCGTTCACGTTTTAGCGACGGCCGGCCTTCATGTCGGGATGGTGGCATGGCTGGCCGGACGCCTGCTGTTTGGCATTGGGATCCACCGCCGGATCGCCCTGATTTCATTGATCATTATTTTGATACTTTATGCATTGATGGCCGGCGCGCGGCCCTCCGTTTGCCGGGCCGCTCTGATTGCGGTTCTCTTTCTGGGCGGCGAGCTGGTTGACCGAGATGGAGATTTGGCGACCGCCATGGCTGCCGCCGCGCTCGTCTTGCTGCTGGTGAATCCGCTCAACCTATTTGATACCGGCTTTCAAATGTCATTCGCCACCGTGATGACGATCATCATCTTAATGCCGATCTACCGCCCGATCCGCCTGCGTTTCAGCCGCTCGCTGGCTCGATGGGGTTACGGGCGGCGAATGGCGGCCGTCGCTTTGAATGGCTCCGATTTGATTGCGCTTTCCATTGCCGCGCAGATCGGCGCCGCGCCGCTGGTCGCGGTCTATTCCAACGAGATCTCGCTGGTCTCCATTCCGGCCAACGCGCTGATCGTGCCGGCGATGCCGATGCTGATCGCGCTGGGATTCATCATCGCACCGTTAAATGCGGTTGTGCCCATCGCCGCTCATTGGATGGCTCGACTCCTGCTGGAGCCGCTCCTCATTTTCACGGTCGGCGTCGTTCACACCGCCTCCTCATTGAATGCAGCGGTTGTGCCGACGCCCAGTCCCGGCTTCTGGCTGGCGGCGTTGATCTACGGGGCGGTTTGGGGATCGGCGATCGGTTTGCGATACCGTTTGAGAAACGATCGTCTCGCCGGCAACGAATCAAATCTCAAGCTGAATCGGCCATGAAATGAATGAGTTCAGTTCGGTGGCAATCAGATTATGGTCTCGGAACTGCTTTATTAATCGGGCCGAACCCTCCCCCCGCCCCCTCCCTAAAATTTTAGGGAGGGGGATCGAGGGGGTGGGTTCAGCAGCCGCTTTCTCCACAAACTACCAGAAATTTGAATTCTTACCATGAAATGGTATCGTCGGGCCGTAATCTATCTGCTGCTCATCGGATTTACCGGCGTCCTCTGGTGGGCGGCGCTGTTTCAAAATCGCAACTCAACGGGTCGCTCCTTAATTGTTACGTTTCTTGATGTGGGTCAGGGCGATTGCGCCGTCATTCAAGCGCCGAGCGGCCGCACGCTGCTCATTGACGCAGGCCCCCGCCTCCAGCGGGATGATGCGGGACGGCGGGTGGTATGGCCATTTCTGCGCTCCCAAGGCATTCACCGTATTGATGCACTGATTTTAACTCACCCCGACGATGACCACTTCGGCGGGGCGATCACGCTGGTCAATCGGCTCCAAATCACGGAACTATTCACCAACGGCATGCCCTCCGATTCCTCGCTCTATCAGTATGTGCTTCGGCGGGCAAGGCGGCAGGGATCGCGCCTCTTGAG
>JAKBZR010000148.1 GCA_021842405.1 bacterium | reverse complement strand
GGGAGTTTAGCGGCGGTGCTTTTATCTTGCCCCCCAGTCCCTCTTAATCCCCTCCCCCGTTTACGGGGGAGGGTTAGGGTGGGGGTGCATCCAATATGGTCGTAAATGATTCCCAGAGAACTGAACTGTTACCATTGATTGAATTATCGAGGTCTACAGTCGCTCTGGAATGTGCATTGATTGCCACACTCAAGGACAGAGCCGGCGCACTGAATGGCATCCGGTTATACGTCCCATTGGCTAGCGAACCACTTGCCACCGATTGATCCGTCATCGTTAGGGTTATGACGAGGGCCGTAATTGCGCAAATCGAGAGTACTTACTCTTCCAACTGTCATTGATTATTCCTGAATGATAAATACCTCACCTCGGTTACAGCAGCTTTGTTTGATAGTCTCGAATGAGGCCGATCACCTTGCCGATGATCCGGCTGTCTTCCTGACGGACGTCAATGGGCTTGAAATGCGGGTTAGCCGGCATTAACCGAACTCCATTAGGGGTGAAGTGGATTCGTTTAATGGTCGCCTCGTCGCTCAGCAGCACGGCAACCATGTCGCCGTGCTCGGCCGTCTCCTGCGGCTTGATAATCACCAGGTCGTTGGGCATGATGTGGTCCTCAATCATACTGTCGCCTTGCACCCGGAGCACGAATGCGTTGGGGATGTTGCGCACCAGCTCCTGCGAGATGGGGATGTGACCCTCCACGTTCTCCACCGCGGTGATCGGCCGGCCCGCCGCAATCGTTCCCACCAAGGGTAGAAAAGTAACTTTTCGTTCGGGCGCATCTTTACCGGTGCGACCGATGACGGTGATCGAGCGCGAGTTCCGATCCCGGTTGATGTAACCTTTGCGTTGGAGTGCATCGAGATGAACGGTGACGCCGCGCAGGCTTGAAATGTGGAACTTGTCGCCGATCTCCCGAATCGTGGGCGGAAAGCCGTATTCATGCACGTACTCCACGATGAAATTAACGATCTGATCCTGCTTTTCGGTTAATCCACGCGTCATTTTTCTACCTCCTTAATTATCAACCCAATATTTTACTTCGATATAAGTCTACTGTCAATGAAAAGGGGGTCTCTTTTAACGAAATGAGAGGCGCGGATTACCGGTTATTTGACTTGTGCGAGCCTTTGTGGATAATATGGAGAGTATGCAGTCAGAAATAAGGTCGAGGCGAAATCGGATGAACTTAATCCGTGGCCGAATCCGAGTGGATCGGCGGACAAAGGAGCTGGTCAAGCGGCTACGGCGTGGTGAGATGGCAGTGATTCACCATGCCGATCTGGATGGCACGGCCGCTCGCGCGTTGATCGATGCGGGCGCCAGCGCGGTGATCAACGCCTCCAAATCAATTACCGGCCGCTACCCGAACCAGGGTCCACTGCTTCTGCTGGAAAACGGCACTCCGCTGGTGGATGAAGTGGGGGACGAGTTCTTTGAAGCGATTCATGAGGGGCAGATCGCGGAGCTGCGCGGCGATACCGTAACTTTGCTGGGTGGTGTGACCGCCACCGGAAAGCTTGCCACCTTAATATCCGTTCAGCGCGATATGGAGCTGGCGAGCCAACGGCTCAGTGAGGAGTTGGAAAGCTTCGTCCGCAATACGTTAAGGTACGTATCGGAAGAAAAATCGCTGCTGGCCGATCCGATCGAGGTTCCGGCCATCCGCACCAACCTGATGGGACGCCACACGATGATCGTGGTGCGGGGTGAGGGGTACAAACAGGACTTGCGGTTTATCGAGGGTTATCTCCGGGATGTAAAGCCGGTTTTGATTGGAGTGGATGGTGGAGCCGATGCTTTGTTGGAGGTCGGTTTGCAGCCCGATATCATTTTAGGGGATATGGACAGCGTCAGCGATCGGGCCCTGCGCTGCGGCGCGGAGCTGATTGTGCATGGCTATCAAAAGGGGGATCGCGCCGCTCCCGGCTATGAACGCTTAAAGCAGCTTGGTTTGAAGGCGACCATTTTCCATGCGCCCGGAACGAGTGAGGATGTGGCGATGCTGCTGGCCGACGCCCAGGGCGCTCGCCTGATCATCGCGGTCGGTACTCACTTTTCGTTGGTTGATTTTCTCGACAAAGGCCGTGAAGGGATGGCCAGCACCTTCTTAACCCGCCTTCGAATCGGCAGCAAGCTGGTGGATGCAAAAGGAATTGGGCGATTGTGGGAAGAACGGGGTATAAAGACAAAGGAGATTTTGGCCCTCTTCATTGCGGCTTTGTTTCCGATCGTCGTCCTGTTCGTCATGCTGCCGCAAGGGAGAAACTTGGTTAGGGTGGCATGGCTGTGGCTGCGGTATCATTTTCAGATCCATGGGTAGCCGGATATTCGGGTTCACTTCCGCCGATATTTGCCGAAGCGCCCACAATTTGAGGGAGCGATATTGAGCCGCCTTTTGCCGTTGTGGGCGGCTGACCTCAGCAAAGGGTAACAACAACTTGAATTCAGGGTTCCGTTATCACGTCGTAACCATCGTGGGCATCTTTCTGGCGCTGGGTATCGGGTTAATCGGCGGCAGCCTTTTCGTCTCTTCTCCCCTCATAAAGCAACAGACGCGAGCGATCCGGGATCTCCGTTACAAACTGGATGACGATATCTCCCATTTGCAAGCGGAGAATCAAAGCTATCACCAGTTTGTTGATTCGGTGATGCCGATTTTGATTCACGGGAAGCTGAGCGGATACAAGGTGATCGTAGTACAAACAGGAGATTTCAGCGACTTGACCCACCTCCTGGTAACCACTCTCAAAGAGGCGGGGGCCAATGTGCTCAGCAGCATTATCATAACCAACAAAGCGGCCACGGCCGATGACACAACCATCGTTGGGGTGATGAGCAAATTGCGGGCCGCTCATCCATTCATCGCGCTGGATCGAACCGGTTTGTGGCGGGTGCTGGCTCAATCACTGGTTCGCGGAAATGGGGCAAGCGACCTTCAAATATTGCAGGACAAAGGCATCATCGAGGCGCACGGCAACGCCTTGACCAATACCGGCAGTATGCACATCCTGGTGGTCGGAGGTAGCAAAGAGACCGATGACATCCGCGCCCAAATGGTGGATGCTCCATTGATCAGCGACTTAACCGGGTTGGGTGCGACGGTCGTGATGGCGGAGCCGGAGACGGCGATCACCAGCACCGTGCCGGCCTTGGCCGGAACCAGCATCGCGACGGTGGATAACGCCGAGACCACCATCGGGCGCTGTGCGGTTGTTTTCGCTTTTCTGGGGGGACCGGGGAATTATGGAACCAAGTCAAGCGATGTCAGCCTGCTTCCCACTCCAACCGCACCGGCATCCCCTTAACGATTGCCAGCTCAATTCACCGATATATTCTTTGCTCCACTTGGCGGAAGGATACAAGCCACCATTTCAAGCTATATTGGCACATAGGGAGATTGGAAACGACTCCTATCACAGCCGGTGTCAGTGTCGTGATTGCGGCCTATAACGAGGCTGACCGCATTGATCAAACCATTCGAGCAATTCGGGATTTGCCTGACCTGCTTGAAATTATCGTAGTGGATGACGGGTCAGCCGATGAAACCGCACCCATTGCTGGAGCGGCCGGCGCGCAAGTGATCAAGTTGGGGTGTAACCGGGGGAAGGGGCAGGCGCTGAACGCCGGCATTCCGAATGTTCGGGGCGATGTCATTTTACTGCTCGATGCGGATTTGGCTGCGAGCGCGGTTGAAGCGGGCAAGCTATTGGAACCGTTGGGCCGTGATGAGGCGGACCTCGTGATCGCTGGTTTTCCAATTGTACCAGGTCGAGGAGGTGGAATGGGACTGGTGGTTCGGTTGGCCAGGTGGGGAATCAAGCGGCTGACCGGTGAAAGTCTCCAATGGCCTCTCTCCGGCCAGCGAGCCATTCGTCGCAAAACGCTGCAATCTTTGTTACCATTAGAAAAAGGGTTTGGTGTGGAGGTGGCAATGACGATTGAGGCGCTACGAAAGGGTGCTCGTGTCGTGGAGGTTAAAACCGGCATGGATCATCGGGTAACCGAACGGAGCTGGCGTGACCGATCTCATCGGGCGAGGCAACTTTACGATGTAGCCGTTACGCTCCTACGCTGTGCAGTGAGGAGCCGATGATCCATGCCGCTCTTTGAACTGGCGCTGCTGCTGTCGGCTGCGCTTTGGCTGGCTGGTGTGGTCGGTCCGACGCTACTGCTGCGGATGGGGTTATGCCGCCCCAACTTCAAGGGCATTATGGTACCGAATTCCTACGGTATTGTGCTCGCAATTTGGTTATTGCTGGCCATCGTCGGCACGGCGGCGGTTATCAAGGGAGTTTCATTTGAACCCGCTCCAATCGTGCTGCTGATCGGTTTTACCTTGTTAGGTTGCGCCGATGACCTTTGGGGGGATCGGCGAATGGGTGGAATAAAGGGGCACTGGACCGCGTTTTGGCGGCGAAAGCGTATCACGACCGGATTTGTGAAGATGATCGGCGGCGCCGCGCTCGCAATTGGGGCGGTCTACTGGTCAAAGCCATCGGAGTCGGTCATAGCTCTCATACGAGATGCGGCGACAATCGCTTTAATGGCCAATTCATTTAACCTGCTGGATGTTCGACCCGGTCGCACCACCGCTTGCGGCCTGGCTCTGGGAGGAGTTGGTCTTTTGTTCACCTTGTATAACCTTAAAGCCGGTTCGGCGGAAACGGTCTACTTGCTGGTGCTGATAGAAGCGGCGTATTTCACCGAGTATTTGATGGATTCAAGAGCGGAGGTGATGTTGGGAGACAGTGGGTCGAATTTGTTGGGCGCGATGCTGGGTTGGGGTTTGATAAAGCTGGCCCCACCGCCACTCCGATGGGTCGCGCTCTCGCTTTTAGTCGCATTTCACCTTTTTACCGAAAGGTGGTCGTTATCCGAGGTGATCGAGCGCCAGCCGATTTTGAGATGGCTGGATCGCCGGACTGGAGCGCGGTGATAAGCGTCGGCTGATTCAAGTTGTGGCGGCAGTCGTGCTTCGCGACGGAATCTCATCGCCGGCTGGATGATCATCCCCGTCAGTGATTTCTTCTTCTGGAACGGTGTGGACGATCTTTTCAAGCTCATCCGCTCGGAGCGCCAGCTTTGGGAAGTAGTAGCAGAGCACTCGCTGAACGGATGCCGCAACCGGGAAGGCGAGCACCATCCCAACGATCCCGAATATCTGCGCTCCAACCATCAGGGCAAAGATACTGGCTACCGGGTGCAGCCCAACTGAGCCACCGACGACCCTCGGCGTGATGACCTGATCGAAGGTCAACTGGATAGCACCCCAGAGGAGGAACAC
>JAKBZR010000055.1 GCA_021842405.1 bacterium | reverse complement strand
TCCGATCTTTCTTCCTTTTGAATGAGCGCCTCGGTCGCATGCCGGATGACATTTTCCTCGCACATGCATCCTACTCGCTCTCGCCAGCAGCGCGTTCGTGCCAGAAAAATGGGGCAAGCGCGCCGGATCGCGGCGCGGCAGTAGGGCAACTGCCAACACTTAGCCGTCATCCCGACCAGCGCATGGTACTCCTCCTTCTCCGCTTTGATCGCTCCCCCGTATTTCATACCGGTGACTCGGTTTCGCGGCTGGGACATGCTCATGCTGAGCCGTTGATAGAGGCTGTAGATGACCATTATCGAGCCCGGCACGGCCATCATCAGGGAAGTCATCCGAAACTCATTCCAGATCAAGACGGCTGCCTGATTGCCCGCCTTAGCCCATTCATGAATCTGGGATTGAATCACTTCATTGAGCAGGAACGGGACGCCGAAATAAAACAGCAGGCTCCCACCGATCATCAGGTAGCCAAGCGACTCCTCGCCATAAAAAAGGAGGCAGGCGGTTAACAGCATCAACCCCAGCGAGAGGTTCAGGTAAGAGACGGCGCCCGAAATGACCTGTGTCAGGTGCGCCTGTTCGCCGGCGCTGAGCTGAGCGTTTCCGATCTGGCCGCCAAATATGCCCCAGAAAAGGTAGAGGTAGAGGAGCACTGTGGCGATTACGGAGAGACGGAAGACCCAACGGACGAATTCAAGCAGTTTTTCGGTCAGGCGTGCGTCTTTATTGTCCGGGCGAATATAGGTGGGCATCGGGCGTTACCTCTTATCCTGTATCAATACTACAGCAAGTTCATCCGATACCTCGCTATCAGTCTTCGCGATGCGATTCCGCAGATTGAAGGAGGGCTTAAATCGCTCTCACTCCTTGACTCGCTCCAGATAGGTATCGGTTCGTGTGTCTACCTTCACTCTATCCCCAATGTTGACGAAAAACGGCACCTGGATTACGGCGCCGGTCTCCAGTGTGGCGGGCTTGGAACCACCGGAGGCGGTATCACCTCGCACGCCGGGATCGGTCATCATGACCTCCAGGTTAACAAAAAACGGAACCTCCACCCCGATCACGCTCCCCTGATGGGTAACCACCATGACTTCGCTGCCATCCTTGAGGTATTTTTTTGCCCCTCCGGCCAACGCTTCATCCACCTCGACCTGATCGAAGGTGGTGGGGTCCATCAGGTGCAGCAAACCATCCTGCGCGTAAAGGTACTGCATCGGGTGCCTTTCGAGCACCGCTTGCTCCATTCTCTCGCCGGCACGCCAAGTTTTGTCAATTACGGCACCGCTTCGAGCATTTTTCAGCTTGGAACGAACAAACGCTCCCCCCTTGCCCGGTTTTACATGTTGAAACTCAACGATCGTATAGATATCACCATCCAGTATGATGGAAAGTCCGTTGCGAAAATCACTCGTGTCTATCAAAACGACGGCTCCTCAATCCATTTCGGTACTTTTAGTGGAATTATAGCACAGGTTGTGGCGCTACACGTAAGAGCTCAGTTCTCCGAAAGAGTTCAGGTTTGCTGAGAATGGCGGTGAAGGCCGGTTAATTTTAGTGGAGACCTTGACACCATAAAACAGGAAGAACCGACATCCCCTCTCCCTTTGTACATCCCTTAAGAAGTTGTTGAAAAAGTCACGGAAGCCCGCTCTTTCGTCATTCCCGCGAACGCGGGAATCCAGTCCATCTTTACCGATCGAAATGAGCGACCCGGCAAGCCGCGCGAGCGGAACAATTCCCCATTGGTAATAATCAGATTGCTTCGTCGCTTTGCGACTTCTCGCAATGGCAGGTGAACATCCGCATCCCGGCAAGCCGCTAGGCAGGGAACTGGATTCCCGCTTTCGCGGGAATGACGAAGTGGCAGGACTTTTTCAACAACCACTTAAGGGGGAGGGCTGGGGTGGGGGTCGAACGAAAATCATTCCCGCAAAACTGAACTGTTACCCGGTATATTGACAACTCATATCGGCTGTGTTATACTAGTCCGCCTGTCAAAAGAGCAGGGGACTTTGCAAGGAGGACATCGAATGGCTACGGGAAAGGTTAAGTGGTTCAGTGACGCCAAAGGTTACGGCTTCATTGAAACTGCTGATGGTAAAGACATCTTCGTTCATTTTTCTGCCATTGTGAAAGAGGGTTATAAAACCCTATCCGAAGGCCAGGAAGTTACGTTTGAGGTGGTGCAGGGCGACAAAGGCCCTCAGGCCACGAACGTTCAAACCGACTCTTAAACACGACACCAACTGTGGTATCGGTTGTGCCTTATTCAATCATTCTAAAGTAAAACGACTCAACCCTATCGTA
Organism: bacterium; assembly: GCA_021842405.1. Taxonomy (GTDB): domain Bacteria; phylum Armatimonadota; class Chthonomonadetes; order Chthonomonadales; family JAMCWF01; genus JAMCWF01. The sequence continues at coordinate 22,091 of JAKBZR010000055.1, read as the reverse complement.
TCACCCGTCCCATTTCAAATGACGGGTGCCGATTGACCTGAGACGAAACCGTTGCTGGCTCTGATGAATCCTCGTAATGGCTGGCAACGGTTCAACTTCATAAAATTGCGTTGCAATTAAGCGGCTTTTTGAATGGAGGGCGGCTTTTCGCCATCTGAGGGAAGGGGTAGGTTTTGGCCCTCCTCCTCCGGCAATCGAAACACTCCGATCCGTTTCATTATATCCCCGCCGATCTCCTCCAGGTCATGGACCACTTCGTTGATCTGCTCCACTGAGGCGGACTGCATATTCAGAGCCGCAGTAACCTCCTCGGCTGAAGCGGCCACCTCTTCCGACATGGCGCTCATCTCTTCGGCCACGGCCGCCGTCCGCTCCGCAATGCTGACCATCGTGTCAATCTCGGAGAAGATAAAGGCGCTCTGTTCATCCATCTTAACGATTTCCACCGTGCTGCTCTCGTTGTGTTGCTCAATTTCCTCCAGAGCGGCGGTAGCGCGCTGGGTCGCCGCCTGCATCTCGCTGACGGAGGCCAACAGCCCCTCTATCTCTTGCGCAATGGTCTGAACCGAGTTGAGCCCTTGGCGCATCCCCTCCCCATACTCCTCCGAGCGCTTCATACCCGAGTTAATGATGGTTCGCGCCTGCTCACTGGAGCTCACCACCTCTTTGACGCCGTTTTGCACCGATTCAACCAGATTAGCGATCTCCTTGGTCGCCGTTGAAGAGCGATCGGCCAGCCTTCTCACCTCGGTGGCAACCACCGCAAAGCCCCTCCCCTGTTCGCCGGCCCGAGCGGCCTCGATCGCGGCGTTCAATGCCAGCAGGTTAGTCTGATCGGCGATCTGTTTAATAATTTCAGTGATGACCTCGATTTTGGAGCCGGTCCGCCCCAGCTCCTTCGTCTTCTCGATCGTGGTTAACGTCGTTTCGATGATCTGCGCACGCTCTTTCATGCTCTCTTGAATTAAAGCGACTCCCTCATTCGCGATCGGAGAGACCCGCTCGGTATTGGCCGAGATGAGTTGGGCGTTTTGGCTCAGCTCATTAACTAAATTTGAGGCGGTGCGCAGCAGGTCCATAGCCTGATGGGTTGCTTCCAGTTGCTGTTCACTTTTGCTGCGAACGCTGGCCATCGCCACCTGGCAATCGCGCATATGGTCAGCGACCGATTGGATGGCCCTGGCCTGCTCGTCCACCCCGCGAGCGGTATCCGCAGCCGACTGCGCCGATTGCTCCGCCGCGCTCGACACCTGCAGCGCGCTATGGTGAATCGCGTTGATCTGGTCTTTAAGTGAGGTCGTTGAGCCGGCCAGGTCCTTAAACCGCTGCACCGACCGTTCGGCCGATATTAAAATGGCCCGAATAATTCCGATTAAACTCTCTTTCATACGATTAAAGGCATCGGTTAATTTCCCGAATTCATCGTTATTTTGGGAGGATAAATCAACTCTAAGATCTCCCATCGAGAGGGTTGTGCTGGCCTGTGATAGTTTTTCAACTGGATTCAGGATCAATTTCTCGAGCATGCGCGAGAAAGCAAATACCAGCAGCGATGGTAACAATAGGAAGATTATCGCTAATTTTACTCGCAGCTCATAGCTGCTATTTGACTTAGATCGGTATTGCCGGCGAAGTTTATAATAATAGTGCGCCGCATTGGATAGCTTGATTTGAGCCTGATTGAGATCGCCATTAAGCCGTTTACCCCAATAATCGGCCGCCTGATTTATATGGCCGCTTTGAACCATTTCGAGCCAATGCTCGACTTCGTTCAGATACGATTGAATTGAATCGGCAATCGCTTGGTTACCAGCCCGAAGTGAGCTCCTTGTAGTGCTTATCTCCTTAAGGCTGCCGGTTACATCCAAACAATCAAATTGTGCTGTTTTTAACAAATGCAACCGATCAATCTTGCTCTGCTTAATGGGTAGATTTTTAATACGCTCAACATCCAGTTGGAGACGGGCGAGATGAAAACTGGTGATGGCGAGGTAATAACTGAGGCGGGTGGCCCGGTAGGATTGATTTTGTAAGTCGGCATCAGCCTTAAAATTTAGGATGGTGGCAAGATCGAATATGCTGATGCATGCGATCAGCACCATGACTTCCAAACGGAACTTCTGCCGAAAATTCATGCCCGCCGCCTTTGTGATCAATTGGTGTGGAATAGGGAAATGGCTCCTCATCGCATGAATTATCGGTATTTGCCGGTAGGTGCAGCAGGGAAAAGGCCGAATGAGTTCAGTTTTGCGGGAGTTACAGTTCAGTTCTGCGGGAATCATTTACGACCATATTGGATGCCCCCCCACCCTAACCCTCCCCCGTAAACGGGGGAGGGGATTAAGAGGGACTGGGGGGGGGGCAAGATAAAAGCACCGCCGCTAAACTCCCTCCCCGCTTGCGGGGAGGGCTGGGGTGGGGTCGAACGAAAACCATTCCCGCAAACCTGAACTGTTACAAAAGGCCCGATTTCAGGGCGGAGAGGTTAATCTCTATTGACCGCTCCCGATGCCGGACCGACGGTGAATGAACTCATCCACCTCCGCCCGTATCGGCAGTGAGGTTTGCGCTCCCAGCTTCGTTACCGAAAGCGCCGCCACAAAGTTGGCGAAGTGGGCGGCCGGCCCCAACTCTTTCCCCTCGGCCAACGCGCAGGTCAAGGCGCCGGTAAAGCAGTCACCCGCCGCAGTGGTATCCTCCACCGTAACCCGGTGGCCGGGTATTGCGTGCGCTCGATCATCCGATACCACGATTGCGCCGCGTCGGCCGCAAGTTACGACCGCGCTCTTAACCCCCAGCGCCAGCAGCCGTTGCGCCTCGCTCGGTGTTATCTCGTGCGACCCAACTTTCGCCTCAAGGCCGGATTCACCGATCTCCTTTAAGTAAAAGAGGGTTTCATTTTCGTTCGGCGTCAAAACGGCTACCTTTTGCATGGCGGAAGCGGGTAGATGCCGGGCCGGCGCCGGATTGAGGATGACCGGCTTATCGAGGCGATGCGCTCGATCAATGGTCGCCAGCACCGCTTCATCCGGTATCTCAAGCTGAAGCACCACCACGTCGCATCGTTCAAAGGCGTCGGCCGCGGCATCCACATTGCCGGCGGTAAGGCGGTGATTGGCCCCAGGGGCAACCAGGATCGCATTTTGCCCGGTCGGTGCGACAAAAACAAGGGCGATGCCGGATGGCGCTCCATCATCCCGCACGATGTAGCGGGTGTTCACACCGGCCGCGGTCAGATTGGCGGCCATCCTCTCCCCGAAGACATCGCGGCCCACCCTCGCGACCAGCGTCACCTCGGCTCCCAGACGAGCCGCCGCCACCGCCTGGTTGGCCCCTTTTCCGCCCGATATCATCATGAAATCGCCGCCCAAGAGCGTTTCACCCGGATCGGGCACCCGCTCCGTTTTAACCACCATATCGGTATTTGAGCTGCCGACAACCAGCACTTTTGGCTTCATCAGAGACTATTCCCCTTTACCGAAATCCGTCGCATTCACCCATTAGTGAGTCTACCCCCCCCAGCGCATTCTCATTGCCAGAACTGATAGGTTGGCACGACCATTATAATACCGTAAATATTCAGCAGGCTGCCCACTACAAATTGACCCAGCATAAGGCCAAAGAAAAAGGGGAGCGATCGCTGGAAACCGAGCCGGCCGCTGTAGCGCAAAATCACAGTTTTCAAGACCCACGCAATGAACAGCGGAAACCAGACCAGGTTGATCTCCCAGCTTGAGGTGACGGCATAGGCGAGCGGGTGAAAGGGCCACCACGGAAATCGAACCCGCATAAACTGGAGAAAGAGGGCGAAGCCGAGCCCCGCGCAGATCGCCATAGAGGCGGTGAAATTGGGGGGTTGCGGAGACTGAAGCCAGCCGCTGAGCCGGTCATAGGCCTCCGGTCCGAAGGTGATGGTGGATTTGGCGGTCGCCCCGAACGAGTACATCAGGTGCAGCACCGCCCAGAATCCACACGACGCGCCCAAAAAGGCGATCAGCAACAGGCCGTAAAACCACTTGCGGTACTCAGAGCGGGTCTGCTCGGCCAGCTTAAACGCTTCAAGTTGATGGGGCATCGGGTGGCAGCGATAGGCGCGATTAAACCAGAAGAAAAGTGAAAACGCGGTGAGAGTCGGCGCGTTAAAGCTGCTGGTGCCCATCGTCTCCGAGAGAATCCAGTCCGGTCCGGTAAAATGAAGATCGTTGATCGGGGTGCCGCCCTCCGCCCTCATGCGGGTAATCGCGACGGCCAAGGCGAAATAGATCACAAAGAAGGCTATTGCAACCCACCAGGCCATCCCCAGGCAATGCGAGAAGGTAACCAGAACGGCGCCCCCGCCCAGCGCGCCTAGTATCGCCCACCGGTATCGCAGCGGCTCGGCGCTGTCATCCATCCCGCCCGGCAATCCCAACGCGGTCCGAATGACCTGATTGAGGTAGCCGCGGCTCAGCCATATCGAGTAGAGGCAAAATGAGATGTAGGCGCCGAAGGCTTGGTCGTTCGCGTAGGGGAAGCGCGGATCGTGGTCCCATGCCATCGCAACCGTGATGATGCTCTCCCCCTTCCAGAAAAGATAGAAAAACCAGCAAGAAAAGAGAAAGTCGAGCGGCAGCAGCACTCCCAACCCGATCATAAACGGATAGAAGGAGACCGGCGTCCACCCGATCGCATTCCACGGTTTTTGAGAGATGTACTGACTAATGTCAATGTAGCTCTGCCCGCGACCGGGCGTCAGGATGGTTGGAACGCTTGGGTAATAGACATTAAGGCTGTTTACGATGTCAATCGTGCTGGCAATACAAAAGCCGATCCAGAACCATCGGTTATAAAACAGCCCGCCGTGCCGATCAAAATTATGCTCATTGGTAACCTGAAGCGGCACCTGAACGATGGGATAGCTCAAGCGCTCATTGTCGGTCCACTGCTTGCGGAGGATGCTGTTGATGCAGAGCATGGTGAAGAAGAGGACGGTGATGAAAAGCACCCAAACGAAGGCCGGGAAGAGCCAGACCATGAGGTGCTCGCGGGTGTAGAGGGTGCTGTTGCCCGCGAAATAGCCCGCCATGGCCTGCTTGTTTGAGACCATGATGGGTTTGGGCAGGTACTTTCCAAACAAGCCCATCCAGTTATTGCTGCTGTCGGCAAAGCGGTAGGGCCAGGCCAGCATCGGGACTAATATCTCGATGCTGTCATGTCCGCTTAAAACGGAGGCGATCGCAAGGGCGGAATAGAGAAAGAGAAGCTCCGGGCGGGTGAGGGCGACTTGAGGCCAGCGCTTTGCAATCGAATGATTGATGAGGGTCAAGACCAGAATGATGAAGATGACATTAAAGAGGAGCGAGATCGTGGTGGGGTGGGCGGAGTATCGTACGACTTCCATCTGCACCACCCAGTAGGCGTTCAGAGGCAAAAGGATTACCGCGATCAGCAGGGAACGCCAGGTAACCGCACTGTTGTACTTTGGGGGAGCTTTTTTGGCTGAAGCGGTACCCGGCACGGCTCGCTCGCGCATTTCCTCCGGTCTTGTCGCCATGCGTTGGATGCGATCCTCTCTCTGGTAACGATCGGCGCCGATCAGTACGGGTTAACGGCGTTGGCAGGGATGTACAGCTACGAAGATGTTGAAAAAGTCGGTGTATCCTGCCGCTTCGTCATTCCCCCTGTCTGCACAGACAGGGGGAATGACGATCCGGTGGGTACTGGACGTATTTTCCAACATCCTCCTACGTGCACATTCAGGGCTTGACAGCCTTAGTCAAAGGCTTTTTTGGCTGTGGTGCTGACTTTACCGCCCAGTGATTTGGGTCGGCTAACCAGGTCAGAAGATCACCCGGCGTATAGATTCGCCTCTCTTGGCTGACGTCCGGCGGCACAAACCAAAACGACGGCGTTGACGTGACATCGAACTGCTGCCCCGCCGCGATATCCTGCTCAACCCGTTTTTTCACCGCTGCGCTTTTCATATCACGATTAAATTGTGCGACATTCAGGCCGAGCTCCTGGGCGTATTTGTCAAAGTCTTTATGGGAAAAATTGGGCTGATTTTCGTAAAGCAGATCGTGCATCGGCCAGAATTTGCCCTGCAGCCCGGCCGCTTCGGCCGCATAGGCGGCCGGCTTGGCTCGGTTGTGCATCGGCAGCGGGAAATTACGGAATACCAGCTTCAACTGAGTAGGATGCTGTTGCATGATCGCCTTGACCTCTTGGGTTGAGGTGCGGCAGATCGGACATTGGTAATCTCCGAACTCCACCAGCGTAAAGGGAGCATTTTTCGGCCCTAAGACGTGGCTGCCGGGCGGCGCCAGCATCGAGAGGGGATAAGTGGTGGGTTGGGGCGGCGGCAGTTTGGGCATGTCGAGCTGCTGCTGACGCAGCGTCGGCAGCACAACCGCTCCCACCAATGCGGCCGCTCCGACCAATATAAATAAAAACAGCTTCGTTTCACCGGTCATTTTCATTTCCAGGCTCCTCGCAACACAAGAACACGCTCAACTGAGGTGATAACCAGCATGAGCAGCAAAATCGCATAGGATGATATGCACCACTTGCATATCTTATGCAGCACGTCCGCTTCAATCCAGGTTAACCAGGATGATACCCCCACACCGACCAGCGCCAATACCCAAACCAGTACCCCGATCATGCCGGCTCGGTTGGCGGTCGTGCGGTAAAAAGCGAGGCCGGCGATTAAAAGATAGAGTCCAAAACCCAGTGCCGAGGTAGGCAGGCCGTTCGGGCCGCCCACCGTTGCCCAGGGGCTGTGGTTTACCGCCTCGCAATCGTTGGTGGCGCCGCAAGGAATATTGGCGCCCGTCACATGGGCGTACCAGAGAAATCCGGCCACCCCTAATCCCAAGATGGAAAGAAAAAAGATGATCCGATTTGCCACACGCGCGTTCAACATGATATCCTAAATCAAATGATTTAAAAATCCAAGTAAGAGTCCAATTCACTGGGAATGATTTATAGCGTCATTGATCGCCCCCCACCCCAACCCTCCCCCACAGGGGGGAGGGAGTTGATAACTGCGACAGAGGTAAGAGCCTGCTGCCTAAATTACCCAGAGAACTAAGCGCATTCGAATCTAAATCTAATACGGATGCGCTCGCCGTTTCATTAATGAGTCAGCTCTTCCTGCTCGCCCTCCATCTCACCGATGTGCAGCTCGATCTCGGCCCGCTCCTCGATCTTGGCAATTCGACCGTCACGAATCCAGACAATCCGGTCGGAAACATCCACCATCTTGAGATCATGGGTGGCCGAGATGACCGTGACCCCCTGCTCGCGATTGAGCTTTTTGAGGAGGTGAATGATTTCGGTGCCGGTTTTGAGGTCGAGGTTACCGGTCGGCTCATCGGCCAGAACGATGGAGGGGTTGTTGGCCAGCGCCCGAGCGATGGCCACCCGCTGCTGCTGGCCGCCGGAAAGCTCGGACGGCTTGTGAAAGAACCGTTCACCCAACCCTACGATCTTCAGCAGCTCCATCCCTCGTTCGATACCGTCATCGGTTGACATGCCGGCAAAGACGGTGGGCAGAGTAACGTTTTCAAGTGCGGTCATAACCGGTATCAGGTTAAAAGTTTGAAAGATATACCCGATCGTGTGGCAGCGCAAGTAGGCCAGCTCCTGGGCATCGAGCTGCGCCATATCCACATCGTTGATGAACACCGAGCCGGTGGTTGGCTTATCAAGGCCCCCGATCGCGTTAAAGAGGGTGGACTTACCGGAGCCGGATGGCCCCATGATGGAGATATATTCTCCTCGAAATATATCCAGGTCTACGCCGTTCAATGCGCGTAGAACCTGATCGCCCATTGTGTACTCCTTAACCAATCCTTTCGTGCGCACCACATATTCATTGGATGCCATCGGGTATGCTTCCTTTCGCTTCCAGAATTTCGATCAAAGCAGCTTTATGCACTCAACTTCAGTCGGCTATATTTCAACCCTTAAAGCGGCGGCCGGCGGCATTTGCGCTGCTCGAATTGCTGGGAAAATGGTGGCCAAAAAGGTTAAGAATGTGCCTAATACGGTTGAAAGTCCGATCAATTTCAGCGATCCCAGCCAGAATATCGCCGTCATGTGTGAAATTTCACCGCCAAGAAGGTGAATAATGGTCACAAAAAACCAGCCGATTAAGCTACCCAGCACTGAGGCGATCAAACCAAGCAGGCAGCTTTCGATAAAAAAGAGCTTCACGATAAAGCTGTCAAGGGCGCCCAGACATTTCATGGTGCCGATCTCTTTGTATCGCTCGGTAACCGCCATCAACATCGCATTGGTAATTCCCACCGTACAGACCACCAGCGCCATAATCGAGAGCCAGAGTTGACGGTTTTCCGCGGCGACCACCTCGGATGCGGGGCCGGCAGATGGGAACAACATCCCGGTGCGAACCGCCACAAAAAAGGCGATGCCCAGAAAAATGCCGGAAGCGGTGATCAATGAGCGCCAAAACCGGATCCGGATGCTCTCCATACTGATCTGAAATGCCTTGCTAAACGGCAAGCTGATCTGGCGATGGATTTTACGATCTTTATGGTTTATGTTCGTGCTCATTAACTCACCTCACCTCGTTTGAAGAAGCCGATAAATCGGCGTTCTCCCAAAGTCTGCAAAAAGGTGGTAACCGAAATCTCGACCTCGCGCCGGTTGAGCTTATATTCAGTCGCCGTCTCGCGTACAATGGCCTCCACCGTATGATTTCCATCGCAAAGTTGCCACACGAACGAACCCACCTCATCGAGCTCCACCACGTGGCTATCGGGCAACGAGTACCACCGGGATATAATGCGGCCGATCCAGTCTTTACGGCGCGGAACCTTCAAGCGAGTCTCACCCGTTTCGGTGCGCTCCCACTCCAGCAACTGGTTACGGATCGGCCGGATATAGAGCACCACACCCCGATCAATCGGCGGATGCATTTTTAAAAACGGCAGGTAGCGTCCCAGCCACCACTTAAATCGGTCGGTGTAAGATCCTTGCATCGTTAAGCAATCAAGACCGCAGGGCGGCCGCCCGCGGTCACTCCATCAAAATTTAGTGACAGCGGCATCGCTCGACCACCTGCGGAACGATATTTTCACCGTAGGGATGGTGCATTCGGATGCCGAATATTTTGTTGTTTGCCGGACAATGCCAAACCGCCGCACTGCCATAGGTTGAAATGGTTTGGCTGAAAAAGCCATCTCGGATAGCCCGCAAACGAGCTAACGGGTCGTTGATATTCCAATGAAAGTGAACGACCGTGTGCCCGGCGTGCTCGGTCTCCTCTTTTTCAACCCCTTTGCGCGGCAAGTCCACCATATGAGCGTACCAGTCCTCCAACGATGAATTGCGGAGGAGCACGTTGGCCAACCCCCAGCGCTCGATCATAAGGGACATTCCGCCGCGGCGGAATTCAAGCCTCAGCGCGCCCGACATCAAGCGGTGCTGCTCCAATTGAAACTTTTCCGGCACCTCAGCATAAAGGTCGTACAGCGCCCAAGTCTGCCATCCCTCTTCGCCGTGATCTCGGATGGTTGAAAAAAGCTCGGAGGCCACCGCGCCGATATCATCCTTGGAGCGGCCCACCACCTGCGCCATGACGATCCGCTGGCAGTGTCGGCAGAACCAGATTTTGCCCTGTCCAACCCCGCCGCCGACCCATTGAAAGTTGCGGGCGATCCGCTCGCCGTCTTGCTCGGTGGTCTCTGATTTCGCCTTGCTCTCAAACTCCTCCTTCTGCTTGTGGGAACGCTTCTCCGCCTCCTTCAAATAGCGATCCAGGATCACTCCGAGGTCGGGCGGTTCCATCTCAGCCGGTCGAGTCCGATTTTGAAATTGCGAAATACCGTATTTCACCCAATCGTGCAGCGATTTCGGCTGAGGGCGATTGTTGGCCTTCTCCCACCGAATCTGCACGAACATCGTGCCCGGCGAATCGATCTTAATGTAACCCGCTCGGCGCTCGGTTGAAATACCGGTCAGGCTCCAATCGGGAGGCAGCGTCAAGGTGATCCCTTGCCACCCAATCCGTGTCCTCTGTGATGTATTGACGCTCTTAGTGCTCATTCTTTCTCCGAAGATCGCTTCGTACCGGCCAAACCCATCATAATATGGGCTTGATTCAGCGCAAGCAATGACCCGTTCAATTGAACCTGCAGATCCACCGCCCGGTAACGGCCGTCTTTTAAGCGAAAGATGTGCCGGGGCGGTATCGGCCGGCTCGATAGCCGATCGGACGCATTTCGCTTTAAATCGGATGAATCGTAGACGCTGGCCATCTTCCGCGGGCTGACAATCAACGGATAAAACCGTCCCGATAACGCGCGGTTGTAGGCATAGCCATACTGATCCAAATGACCGTTTTGCGCCACCACCGGGCAATGAAGCACGCCCTTGTGCGGCAGATAGGGTGATACCTCATCCATCCATCGGCCGGCAATCGGCAAACGATCATCAAAATCGGAAACGTACATTCTTATTCCGCGCCCGATGTAGCCCAAATTCGCCCCGCAGAGATTGGTTTGACTGATCTCCCGCGCTCTCCTTAAAATCGGATCAACAAATACATAGATGCACCAGACAATAACGACACAAAGTATCAAAACGCTCCAGCGGTTTCGGGTAATTGAATAAAGCCGATTACGCCATTTCACTTCTCACGACCCATTATTCGTTAATGGTTATTCCTCCGATATGGAGGAGTGATCGGCGCCACATGTCCATCCGCAAAAACGATGTTGTCGCGCCCCATGTGACGTCCGGGCATCGGCAATGTCTTCAGGGCGTCATGAGCGTTCGGTTTTAAATTCTTCGAATCGTAAAAGAGTGGTATCTTGGCCGGATTGACCAGGTTATCCCTTGATTTCGCGCTTAATGCATCGTTCATCGCGTAACCATACCGATTGTCATGCCCATTCGATACCGCCGGGCAGTGCAGCCAAGCGTCGTGAACGCGATCCTTAATTCGATCCATCCATACGGATGCGGGCGGATAGACATCGTCCCAATCATCCGAGTACATTCGAACCGCAATGGCGAGATGCCTCAAATTGTTTGGGCAGGTGATGTTTTTGTTCGGGTTATATTTGGGCTGAAAGATTAAGCCCAGGTCGTATGCCAGCATCAGCCCATACCCGATCACGCCCAGAATTAGCAGTGCAAATATTGTACCGATTACCTTGAGTCGAGATACTCCTCTTTGTCCTTTACTTCTCAACCGCAACTTCTCCGTGGTAGCCGCCTATATTTAATTGGTTCATTTTGATCGTATCGCCCAATTCGCGTCCCCAAATCGCCAGTAATTAGCAAATTTCGAATCCAACTCTATTAATACGGAAGATAGTTCACCGATTTTGCAATTAGTCCCAGTGCAATCGCCACCATTCCGATCAGCCCCGTCCCGCATGCGAATCCAGCCATCAACACCGGCGCGTACATTTGCCATTTTTCAAGGCCGAACCGCTTTGAAAAGTATCGGCGTCCCAGCCACGCCCCGATGAATTGCGGGATGACGTAGGGCGGCCAAGCGCTCACTCCCCCTATCAGTCCGTAATAAAACAGCATGGGAAACTTAAATAGACTGAAGGCGCCGTACAGAGCCAGCCCGATCACGATGCCGCCCAGTATCCGGTGGTAGTTGATCGCCTCCAAGACCCAGGTCGGCCCGCCCTTACGGTTGATTTGCTGAAACATAGCGGTAAAGGTGGCGTTGAGCGGCCAGAACTGCTGGGCGTAGGGCTGCTGGGGCGAAGGTATCGGACTAGTGTGCCAGAAGAACGCCCAATAGAGAAAGCTAGCGCCCAGCAACACCGGCAGCATTAAAAACTCCGCCTTGACGAGACTGATAAATTTTGTCTCCAGCAATTCCAGTATCCGAAAGTTCTGCGCCTGTGATCCGTAGTCGGCCAGCGGGATCGGCGCGTACCAGATGTCAACATAAGGATACTTACTTTCGATGACCGTCATCTGGGTGAGATAGGGAAACGAGACCGGATTGCCGGTCAGACCGACCATACGAGCCGAGATAAACGAGTTGATCGGGGTGAATATCAGGCCGTAAAAAATCAATATCCAGATCGGGAAATAGTGCATTTGACCGGGCTTTGAATCGCTCATCAACAGGTATTCGGTCAGCCAGATATAAAAGCAGGTCACCACAAACCAGACCACCACCGGAATCCAGAGCGGGAGGTCGCCGCGGCCGGGCGGCACGCCATAACTGCGAGTGGTGATCTCCTTTTGCTTGCGGTAATTCGCAAACGCCTTGACCACAAAAGCAATCCCGATTATTCCAACCGCTAGTGACAGCCCAATATTCACCGAGAGCCAGAATCGGATGTCGGTAGCCATGGCGGTATTGATAGCGTTCATTCCACGCTGCCAGCCATTGATGTTTCCATGCCCGAAAACGCCCAGATGGTAGAGTATGATCGGCATCGGGAAAAACCGGGCGAAGATGGAGCCAACAAACGTTCCCAAGATGATATGGTAGGGCAGCACGAATCCCACCATCACGTTACCGAGATCACCGGAGATTCCACTGATTGCACCCGGTAAGATGGTTTCGGTGCTGGAGGTCAGGTCAAAGAAGGGAATCGGGATGAGCTGCAGCGCTTTGCCGAACACGACGCCGGTAAACACCGGCACTGCAACGTAGAAAAATCCAAAAACCAGCCCGATCATCGAGCCGATTGAAAACACGCGCCATCGCCAGGAGCCCTCTTTGGTGGAGGCTTCAGCCAGCGCGGTGGCGCCCGATGCGGCGACTGGCGCCATCGGGAACGGCAGTTTCTCGATGTCGGAAGTGAGCCGAAACATGAAGTAGCCGACGCTCATCCAGTTGAGACGCCCCAGAATTTGGCCGGCGACTAAGAGCAATATCGGAATCACCCAGGCGGCGTCGAAAAATGTGCGATGCAGTAGGGCGGGAGATCCGGCTGGAGGCACCGACCAGTGCGGGATGCTGTTGCGGATGGCGGCCGCTTGCGGTGATTGAATAAAGTATTGATTCCATATGAGCGCACCAAACGGCCCGCCGGAGATGCCCTGGCCGGCCAAGACGATATTGGAGAGCAGTCCGGCCACATAGTAGAGAATGAAAACCTCCTGCCGCTTGAGTGGCAGAAAGCTCCGCCGCATCACTTCGGAAAACAGGACGATGGTGACCCACTGTGCGGCCGGCCCCAGCGATTGACCGGCCACCAGCCCCAAGACGATCGCGCCGGGCAGCATGATGAAGCCGACAAACAGCCCCCCCACAACCGACTTCATGGTGAAGCCGTCCTCATATTGAGGCTCTTTTATCTGGGATTCAGCGCCCTCTTCAATTGCAGACTGTTCGACAAGCTCACGGGCCATTGCGACATCGTCTATTGCCACCCGATAATCACCTCCTCAAATTTAAATGAATGTTTATTATTTTGAATGCCTAAAACGATGGCGCAAAATGTCACGGCCATCGTTAGATTCACCCGATTCGAGTTGTTTCCGATGATAAAAAACGGAACGGAATGGGATCGGCTCTCTTCAATCGGTTGCAGGCGCGGGCGCATCCAGCCCTCGACCCGCAATTCCGGGCGCCACACCGGCGGTCGGCGCGGCGCCGGTAATTAAATAGCGCTCCCGATCGGCCTGCTTGAGCGTCCTCCAGATGAGGAACTGCTTCCGCAAAGTATTCAAGAATCGGCGGTTCACCCGTTTCCAGTTGGAGATATCGCCGCTTTCGCGATCAATGTAGAGCCGAATATCGTAAACGTCGGCCATTTCGGTGGGTCGAGTTTCGATACAAATTTTTTGACTGACGCCCAAGTCGAATGGTGCAACCCAGACCATACTCCGGATTCGATGACCGGTCAAGACATCATCGGAAGAGATGGTGGCTGAGCTACGAGTCCGCCCTCCATCCAGACTGGCCAGCAATGCCGATCCCTGAACCTCGAAGCTCTCCGCCTCCACATTTTGCGTCACGAAGTCTCCAATGGAGTACTCTTCATAAGCGGCGAACCACTCCTTTAAAAAGCCGTTTAAACCGCTCGCTTGTTCGCCGGTTACCGCGAATGGCAGTGGAATGGTCCAGTGATCACCCTCCGGCTCCGGCACATGCCATGTCCGGTCAATGGCCGGAGTTGCGACCTCAGCCGCTTTTCGGGCTGGAAAAATGGTGGAAAGCAGTACCACACCCACCACGATTAAGGTGGTCAGCACCGCTGAGACGGAGGAGTAGTTTAAGTAAAGATTGGGCAGCCAACCGGTCCAAACCAGTAATTTGGTTACGAATTGGCCCAGTAGATAACCGGAAACCGATCCTAAAATGGCGTAGACGAGCGCCTCCGCCATAAAAAGCATCCCTATATGGTGAGGAGCCAGCCCGATCGAACTAAACACATGAATCTCCCGGATTCGTTCGTAGACCGAGCTGAGCATGGTATTCAAAACGATGAGCGAAGCGATCGCGATTAGCAGGATAATGGAGCCGAACCCGGAACTGCTCGTAGCAGCCAATGTGGAGTATCGTTCGATATGTCCCCGGTCTCGCGGGTTAACGGCATTGGGGTGTGTGATCATACCGGCATAAAGGTTTAGATCGAGCCGGTGCATAAGAGGATTCAGTTCGGAGGCAACCATCTTGGGATTACCGAAGTTAACCGCGATGGATCGAAGCTGAGCACCCAGGTTCACCGCTGTCCGATATGGGATGAAGAAGGTGGCATCGGGCTCCAAATGAGTGTACTCGCGGAAACCGTTTTGATTACCACCTCCACCCTGCTGCTGGCTGATCTGCTGCATTAAAAGAAAATCCACCGGCGTCAACGGCTCATTATCCAGGTCCCGTATCTGTTTAAATCTTTGTGAATTTAAGATTCCAATGACGGTGTAATCCACGCCGGCATAGCTGACATGCGCCTTTCCCACGTCTCGACTGCTGATACCCAGCGCGGCGGCAATCACATCCGGCAAGATGACAGTGTAAACATCGCCCTGTTTAAACCAGCGCCCGGCCGTCAGCGCGGTTTGAGGATGGGTGATGTTCGCTTCCTGCGGGGTCAGCCCCACCAGCGCCTTGGCGTCGTAATGCAAACCGCCCCGTTTTAAAGTAAGAAACGACTGCTGGCCGAGCTGAGTGCCGAAAAACCAGGCGCGGCCCGCTACCGGGTAGCGATTTCCGTATTCGTCCTTCAATATTCGAAGCGCCGGATCCTGCAACGGGTCCCACATCGGGGTTCGGATCATAATCCCGCTGTATCGCGGTACACCGGGAGCCGGAACTTTATTAAAGCGAAGCTCCTGCACAATGGAGGTGAAGGAGAGTACGGCAAAGGTCAGCACGATCAGCGTGATCGTGGTCAAGAGGGTGCGCGCCTTGCGCCGCCGCATATTGGAAACGCCCAGATTGAAGGCGGCGACCGCCACCGAGACTCGTCCGATGTCGGCTTTGTGAACGCCACCGACCTCTCGGTTCATCTTCTTCAACTCTTCCTCAAACTTGCCCGAAATGAGTGCGATGACAATAACCGACAGCGCCAGCATCACGAAGGCGAGAAACACAATGACCGGATCCATCGTGATTTTGAACGCCGGATGCACGAAATAGAAGCCGAGAAAGATTAGACAAAAGATGCCGGCAGCGGCCGATAACTGACGCTTGAGATCGTGAAAACCGAAGAGCAGCCGCTCGCCGAAATAGGCGAATGGCAGCAATAGCATCAAGTAAAATAGAACACCCTCCACCACATCGGTCGCCGTCTGCTGCACATCGGGGTAGGCTCGCGATTCGTAACCCCAGGCCGCCCGGGAATAGGCATCGAATCGCTCGTAGTCCTTCTGAGCCAGCGCCTTCTTTGCCAGTTGTATTGCGGCGGCCGCCCGCCGGTGGAGGTCATCAATTCCCTTATTGATGATGCGGTAGGCGCCCAGCCGATTGATTCTAAAATTGTCGAGCTGCCACATATCTTCGGCCACATGCAGCGCGGTATCGTAGATCGCCCCACCACGGGCGATCTCATTGCCGGTCGGCTGGCTGGAGCCGCTTCCGTTGGGCACCTCAACTCCATTCTGACTCTGAGAGGGACTACCGCCCACCAGGTATCCGATTCCCTGTGGATATTTGGGCGTTGCATTGATGAGTAGAAACCGCGTGTTGGCTGGCCCGTAGCCCATCATGATCTTAAACCGGGAACCGGGCTGCGCAAACACCACCGCCATGTCCTCGACGTAAGAGCCGACCAGCCCGGGGTCTTGCGGATCGAAGGCGTAGCCGTACATGCGCGGCTCCCCGTTGGTTTCGCCGTTAAGAATGGTCAGCGTGTTGAGGGCGGAGAGCGACTGTTGATCCACCAGGTCGTAGACGGCGGTCGGCACGCACCGGAACATCATGATGGGCGTCACTTTGGTGGAGGTCGTGATCATCACGTCCAACGGGAAAAGCTCGGCGCCGGTCACTCCTCGATCCGGCGCATAATCAATCTGTCCATCCGAATTGAGGTGATAGGCGGCCAGCCTCACCGGTTGGTTGTTGTTGAGCGCGGTCAGCGGTGCGACGCCGTGGAACACATACTCATTTTGGTTGTTTACCACAGTCAGCATATCGCCCTGAACGCCCATATAAAACTTGGTACGGTTCCGAAGCACTGCAATGCTACCGCGGAGCACCGGATTGGGGTAGGCGATGAAGCTCTTCTTTGGGTTGAACATCTCCAGCTTGCCTTCCACCGTCGCGAATCCGCCCTGAATATCCATTCTGGACCAGGTGGATGGGTCGGTGATCGGCATGCGCTGGGCGTTCACGCCGCCCGGCGCATTCGAATCGTGAACGATGTTTCCCATCAGACAGGCAATCAGTTTGGTTTGGAAGGTTAAGTTGGCGATGTTAACGTGGCTGAACGTGTCGTAGGGAGTATCCCAGAGAGAGCGCGAATCGTCAACTGAGGCGAAAGTTACACCGTTTGCCCTGGCCATCGTTACCGCTTCCGAATCGAATGCCGGCTTGCCCGGTATATAGTTGCGCCAATTTTTACCGTTAACCGGGTTCACTCCATCGGCGAAAACATTATCGCTGTTGAAACCGAGGACGGTACCGATCTTGGCCGCATTTTCACGGCACACGCGCGCGATATCGGAAAACTGACCCTGGATATCCTCTCGGATGTCGTAAAACCAGCTTTTATAAAAAATACCGACCCCGCGGGTTTGGCTGGATAGATCGAGACCGCACCAGAGGTAAATTTTCGGCACTTTTCGATGATCGCCTTCGATGGTGCGCTGGAACCAGTTTGGTGGGATCCACGAGTTGATATGCCGGTTCAGGTACTCCCGGATGCCCTGCAATGCCTGGAAATGGTCCCCGGTTGCTACAAACCAGATCGTTCGCCCCGGCGGATTCGCTTTGAAATCGCGAGCCAGCTCCAGCAGAGCGGCAATCCCGCATGAGCTGTCGGCGCCGGGAGCCAGCGACGGCACTACCGAGGTGGAATCGAAATAGCTTTCGATCACGATGATCTGGTTGCGCAGTTTGGGATCGGTGCCGGGGATGATGCCGGTGATATTGTAGGAGGTGCCCTGTTTCCAGGGATTGTTGGAATGAAGGGTGACAATGGGTGGAGGACCGGCCGAGCACTCGGCCAGCAGCGGAGCCGCCTCTGTTTTGGATATCCAGTAACGCGGGATGGAGATCGGTATGCTGACGACTTTATCTTCCGCCTCACCCCGCATCGTCGTGTTGGGTGCAATGAATATAACCGCTCGCGCGCCGAGCCGGGGCGCGTTTAACCATTTGGATTCGGAGTTGAAGTCCATCAGCACGATGCTGCCGGCCACGTTTTTGCCGTTGAAGTTCTCCAGCGCTCCGTTGCCGGCGTAGATCAAATGGCCGGTCAGACCGCTGGGCGGAAGCTGGCAGGTTTGCACCAGGTTGGGCGCCAGCGGATAGAGAGTGTGGGTCACTCCATTGGCAGTGATGGATGCCCCATCGTTGACCGCAACGGTAACCGGAAAATGCTCAACCCTGATGTTCTGCAAGCCGATCTGGCGGAACTGCCCCGCCACGTATTGAGCCGCCGCTGCATTGCCGGGATAACCGGCTACGCGGGAGCCCATCGAGGAAAGTGTGCGGACGGTATCGGCAAGCCGGCCCGGATTGACATAGCCGCTGAGCTGGCGATACATATTCACCAGACGAGGTGAAACCGTGTCAGCAAACGCCATCTGACCCGTTAATAATAAAATGAAAATGACCGCCCCGCTTACCAAAATGCCGCTGGAAAACCGCAATCGAATCGGCACTTTAGTCTGGCGTAAAATTTTCATACGCCTACCCTTTCAATCGTCCGGTGAGACCGTCACTTGCAACCGCCTAAATTGCAGATAGATAAAGCAATTTCTCATTGAGGCTCGTATCGAGGCTATCTCACAATTCGCTATGCGGTAGAATATCACAACTACCGCCAAAATGCAAGTAAGGGAAAAGTTCAATTTTGCGGGCCGGCGGACTCTCAATGGGTGGCCGCTCAACTATGATAAACAGTAAGGAGATCATTCCATGGACAAGGAAGCCATATTAGCATTACTGGAAGAGACACGGGAATTTCCACCTTCGGCTGAGTTTACCGCTCAGGCCAATCTCAATGGTCCCGAAATGGTGCGCCGGGGAAATGAGGATCCGGATGGCTTTTGGGCTGATATAGCGAACGAGCTCCAGTGGTTCCATAAGTGGAACCGTGTATTGGAATGGAATCCGCCCGACGCAAAGTGGTTTGTGGGCGGTAAGATCAACCTCTCCGTCAATTGCGTGGATCGCCATCTGGCCGGTGCGCGGCGAAACAAGGCGGCCATTATTTGGGAGGGTGAGCCGGGCGAAGAGCGGGTGCTGACCTATTGGGATCTGCATCGCGAAGTGAATAAGTTTGCCAACGTGATGAAAGCTCTCGGTATCGGTAAAGGGGACAGGGTAACCCTCTATATGCCGATGATTCCGGAGCTGCCAATTGCGATGCTGGCCTGCGCCCGAATCGGAGCGCCCCATTCAGTGGTGTTCGGCGGTTTTTCGGCTGAGGCGTTGAGGGAGCGAATCAACGATTGCGCAGCCAAGTTGCTCATCACTGCCGATGGAGGTTATCGCCGGGGCAATATCGTCCCGTTGAAAAAAGCATGCGATGAAGCGATGACCGGCTGCCCGACCATCGAGAAGATGGTGGTGGTGCGCCGAGTCGGCGAAGCGGCCGGCATTACAATGCACGCTGGTCGGGACCTCTGGTGGCATGACCTGATGAAGGATGCGGATGACTATTGTGAGCCGGAGCCGATGGATTCGGAGGACCCGCTCTATATCCTCTATACATCGGGCTCCACCGGCAAGCCGAAGGGCATTTTACACACCAGCGCCGGTTATCTGGTCGGCGTGTACGCCACCACCAAATACATCTTCGATATCAAAGAACAGGATGTCTTTTGGTGCACCGCCGATATCGGTTGGGTGACCGGGCATTCCTACGTGGTCTATGGGCCGCTCGCGACCGGCGCCTCCGTCTTGATGTACGAGGGCGCGCCCGATGCGCCGGGCCGGGACCGGTTTTGGGAAATCATCGAAAAGTACGGGGTGACCGTCTTTTACACCGCCCCGACCGCCATCCGCTCCTTTATGAGATGGGGGGATGAGCATCCGGCCAAGCATGATCTTTCCAGCTTGCGGCTGTTGGGCACGGTGGGTGAACCGATCAACCCGGAAGCCTGGATCTGGTACCACCACCATATCGGGGGCGGCCGCTGCCCAATTGTGGATACGTGGTGGCAGACCGAAACCGGCATGATTCTCATCACGCCGCTGCCCGGCCTGGTGGCCACGAAACCCGGCTCCGCCACTCTGCCCTTTCCTTCCATCGAGGCCGATGTGGTGGATGAGACCGGCAAATCGGTGCCGCCGGGCGGTGGCGGATATCTGATCATCCGCAAACCATGGCCCGCCATGCTGCGCACCATCTACGGCGATCATAATCGCTATGTCAGCACCTACTGGATGCGATTCCCCGGCGTTTATTTCACCGGTGACGGTGCAAAGCGGGATAAAGACGGTTATTTCTGGCTGTTAGGCCGGGTGGACGACGTGATGAACGTGGCCGGGCACCGAGTCAGCACGATGGAGGTTGAGAGCGCGCTGGTGGAGCATCCGGCGGTTGCGGAGGCGGCGGTTATCGGCCGCAGCGATGAAATCAAGGGACAGGCGATTGCCGCTTTTGTGATCTTACGGGATGACTATCCGGGCGGGCGTCCATCCGCCGATGAACTGAAGCGGTACGTCACCCAGAAAATCGGTGCGATCTGCCGGCCGGACGATGTTTTGATCGCGGCCGACCTTCCCAAGACGCGATCCGGTAAAATCATGCGGCGCCTGCTGCGGGACATCGCAGAGAAGCGGGTGATGGGAGATACCACCACGCTGGCTGATCCGGCGGTGGTGGCCGCTCTGAAAGAGAAATACGGCGAAAACGAGGGGTGACCGGCAGAAGATAAGGCAATCAGCTTGGCGTTCAGACACGAAAGGACGCGAAGGACACGAACCATTTTTCAGATGATTTGATTTTTGGTTTGGTTCGCGTCTTTTATTACCTCTTTATAATCCAGCCGGCGTCTCGCGCCACTCGGCGGTAAGATCGCCGGTGAAGGGGCGGTGAGAGGCGGTAATGGTCGCTACTGCGACACCTGCCCCTGCCTGCCGGCTCGGCGCAGGCAGGCGAACCGCAAGCGCAGCGGCAGTATGCGGCGGGTTCAGACGCTGAAGGGACACGACGTGGAGTGAAGCTCAAACGAGGATATGGGTTGCAATCTGAGAACTTGACAAAGCTGAAATAGGCGCTATAATCAATTCAGATGCAGCGATCCGGTAGTGGGAAGAGTCATTACGCTCACGAAGGTTCAAGCGATGGCTGACGCAACCGGTATTACACCTCATCAGCACCGATATTCGGCTTACTCCAGGAGGGGCAGCGCGGGCGATCTCCAACCAAGCTCCACGCACCCTGATACCATCAGATGTCACCTAACCAGCCGGGCCGATCGGCTTGGCGGCTCGTTTACGACCACCTACTCGGCGGACGGGATGCGGCAGAAGAAGGTCAACTCGTCAGGAACTGTAATCTTTGTGCGGGACGGCCAGAACGTATTGATCGAGACCGACGCCAATCTGATTACCCAGGCTCACTACACCGATTCCCCCGGCGAGTGGGGTGGATTGGCATCGGAGAGAAGGGGTTCAACCTACAGCTTCTACGGGTTCGACCAACAGGCGAACTCAAGGGTATTGGTCTCAATTGGCGGCAACATTACCGACAGCTACCTGTACAAAGCCTTCGGTGAGGAGCTTCTGGTATCCGGCACGACGGTCAACCCGCTGCGGTTCGGCGGAGAGGTCGGGTATTTGCGGGATTTGGCGAGCAGATTATACGTACGGGCAAGGCACTATCGGACTGATTTGGGGCGATGGATGAGCCGGGACCCGATCGGGTTTAGTGGCGGGATAAACCTATTTGGATATGTGGGGAATGATCCGATTATTAGGCAAGATCCAAGCAGGTTTTCTGTCTTGTTCTGTGAAAGGCCAGTTATAGAATGGGGACGGCCTCTCCCTGTAAATCATTGGTTTTTATGTACCAATAAATGTGGTTGTTTTGGATACGGTAAAAGTGGTATTATATGGTGATGGCTAAGTAATATAGCTAGTGGTTTTCAGTCGAATTGTTTTTATATTCCCGTTAGTGAGAAGGAAGAGGATTGTATTTGTAATGGGGCGAGAAAAACGGGAGGCAGGCCAGGGGGATACGGCAAAAAATCTGTACTTGGTTGGAAAATGTGTGGTACCTATTGGGTTAAAGGTACTTTCGACTTCGAACATCATAATTGTCAAAATTTTGTTGAATGCCTCTTGCGCAAATGTGGTTATAGTGGTTGTCTCCCACAGAAGGATTAGAATAGAATAATGAATAATATCAATTATGAGCCTGTCCTACAAATAGGTTAACGGTTGGTATTTTTTTGATCGGTAAAGTTGATGAACAAGGGGTTATTTTTGAAAAATGATCATAAGATCGATGAAACATTCAACGAAGATCAATGAATCT
>JAKBZR010000054.1 GCA_021842405.1 bacterium | reverse complement strand
TTCGCCCAAGCGAGGGAGCAAGCGCGCAAGATCACCTGTCTCTCTAACTTCAAACAGGTTGGGCTGTCTTCCGAGATGTATTCCCAGGACTACGACGAAACGTTGGTGCCGGCCGGGAATCGCTATGTCCATATGCCGGTATTGCTTTGGCTTGACTGCGGTGGTGACCCAAGCTGCATGTCGCAACCGGCCACGTGGGTGGATTGGGAAGACGCCCTCTATCCGTACATAAAGAACGGAGGTATTTTCACCTGTCCAGACCTGACCCAGTTTCGCGAATTGGGAATGGCAATGAATACCGAGTCCTCCGATGATGATTTTCCCGGCCCGCCGACTCCACCCGGTATATTTGTCGGTATCGTATCGGACAACGGGGCGAATCTCCAAGGTCTCAACGAAGCCCAGATCGTAGCGCCCGCAGAGCTGGAACTATTCTACGATTCTCACGATTCTACCCTGGAAGATCCACCTTCAGGTGGCGGCGCCTGTCCGGGCGGACCCAGCGGTCCGGATACCGAAGCGTGGGAGGTTGAGGATGCATACGTGCAGGCGGAGAGGGCCGGGCTACGGGTCCAAGAGCAGTGCGAACAAGTGGGAATCACCTCGCCGTGGCGGCACACCCTTGGGTTCAATATAGCCTGGGCTGATGGGCACGCCAAATGGACGATGCTGGGTCAGCTTCAGCAGAAGAACCTGGATATCCAGGACATCAACTATACCCCGTCCAATGATCCGAACTGGCCGGAGTAGGGGCGTAAGGCATTACGCCCCTACTGAGGAAGTGGCCGGTGACTAATGTCCGGGCTGACCACTTCTTCGCTAAGAGGTTGTTGAAAACTCGCCGGCGCCTACCACTTCGTCATTCCCGCATGGCTCCACTCCAGTGGAGTGGATGGCGGGAATCCAGTCCGATGCTAATGTTCTGGATTCCGGGTTCCGCTTTGCGGCCCCCTGTCTGCGTGCGGACACGCACAGGCAGGGGGAATGACGATCCAGTGGGTGGTTGCAGAGTTTTTCAACAACCTCACTAAGGGTACGCAGCAGAGGAGAAATGATATGGCACAAAAAGTGAACATCGGGAGCCAACCGGCCGTCCCACCTAAACCCGACCGACCTAGCGGTCAAACCGGGCGTAAGGCGGACAGGCAGTCAAGACCGTTATTTCAGCGTGAGATTCCGCGTTCCTTGATCATCGTGATAGCGGTGATTGTGGTTGGCGTGCTGGGAGCGGGCGTCTATTACGAGGTTAATGGCGGATGGGCCACCCAATCGCAGTTGCGCGAATTGGATAAGCATGAGCTCGGGCCGCTCATGGCGGCTCGGCATGGCAATATGATCCCGCTGGAACACGAGAACGCTCGTCGAAAACGACTGGGATTGCCGCTGCTTCAGGTTCCGCCGAGCCGTCAGGAGACGGCGGTGCAGACACGTCAAAAATTGCAGCAACTACGGCAAGCGCTTGAAGCGAAACAGGGGAAACAACCGGCTCAATCCCAGTAGTACCTTGCCTGCCTGTGCTGTGGCAGGCAGGCGCGAATTTTCAAAGGGCAAAGACTAATTGTGGCGAAGGGATTTATTCACTCGATGACATCAAAGGAAACACGCACAACGACTAATAAGCAGGTGGATGGGAAAATTGTTTTTTCCCATTCGGTGATCGTAAGCGCCGGTAATGCCGCCCATCGGGCTGAGCGGAAAGCGGCCGTAATGCTGCGTGAGGAGATCGCCAAGCGGAGCGGGTTGGATTGGCCGATCAGTGAAACGCCGGAACCCGATCGTCCGGCCGTGATCCTTGCCCAATCAGATCGAGCGCCGGCCGGCTTGTCGCTTCCTTCGGAGGCGGTGGCGCCGACCGGCTCCAGTGAGGGTTATACGATCTATTTAGAGATGACCAAAGCGCCTCGGATATGGTTGGTCGGGGGGTGCGGCCGGGCGGTCTTGTTTGCGGTGGGATGGTTGCTCCGCCGGTTGGAGATCGCGGAAGGGAGTATCGTTTTGCCGGAACAGGGATGCGGGCGTCTTATCACCACCCAACCCCGTTTCCCGCTGCGTGGCCATCAAATATGCTATCGGAATGTGCTCGGCCCCGACGACGCTTGGGATGAAGCGCAATTCGAGCAGTATTTCCGTGATGTGGTGATTTTCGGCGCCAATAGCATTGAGCTTAGTCCACCTCAGATTCCCAGCGAATCGTTCGGTGAAGTGGCGTCGCAAACACGGTGGGAGATGCTGGCCCCGTGGGAGTTGAATCGGCGTCTCTCCGCACTCCTCGACTCGTATGATCTGGATGTGTGGATTCACCTCCCCACCACCGGGGATTGGAATCCGACGCGCCCAACCGATTGGGAAACGATGCTGGCAAACCGAGATCGGTTATTCCATTCAATGGTGCGGCTGGATCACGTTTTAGTGCCGGGCGGCGATCCCGGTGAGATGCCGCCGGACCTTCTTTTCCCATTCCTGGAAAAGTTAGTTCCAGTGCTGCACCGGACCCATCCCAATGCGGGATTATGGGTCTCTCCTCAAGGGTTTAAGAATAAGAACGGAACACTGGCCCGTTTTATTGACTATTTGCAGACTAAACAGCCGGACTGGCTGACCGGCGTGGTTTATGGGCCGTGGGTGCATGATACCTTACCTCATATTCGTGAAGTGGTTCCCTCCAAATACAAACTGCGACGTTATCCCGACATCACTCACTCCTGCCGTTGCCAGTACCCGGTGCCGGAGTGGGATTCCGCATTTGCATTCACCCTCGGACGGGAGGCGATCAATCCCCGCCCACTGGCCGAGGCTCACATCCACAACCAGTTTATGGACTATGCGGAGGGCACTATAGCCTACATAGAGGGAGTGCATGACGACGTCAACAAAGCGATCTGGTCGGCGCGGCTTTGGGATCCCGCGCAGCCGGTGCATGAGATATTGGTGGAATATGGACGTACTTTTATAGGACATGATTTAGCCGAGGCGGTGGCCGATGGTTTGCTCGCACTGGAAGAGAACTGGCAAGGCCCGCTGTTGGGGAACCCCAGACCCCGTCGCACGCTGGCGCAATGGCGTGAAATCTGGCGGAAGGCGGGGGAAAAGAGCCAGGTTAATTGGCGCCTACAACAGGGTTACTTTCGAGCCCTCTATGATGTTTACGTGCAAGCCCGGCTCGATTTAGATACACGGCAAGAGAAGGCGGCGCTTGAGATACTGGCCAGGGCAGGGGAATTGGGAGCGGAGGAGGCGGCTAAGCAGGCCACTGAGATTTTGGAATGTCCCACCGCCACGCCGGAAGTTGGGGCGATGCGCCAAGAGGTCCTTCACTTGGGCGCGCTATTATATAAAACCATTCAGATGCAGATGAGTGTGCCGCTCTACCATGCCGACGGCGAGGAACGCGGCGCGGTGTTGGATTTTCTGGACATTCCGCTGAACGATCGGATTTGGATATTGGATCGGATTCAAAAGGCGATGGCGCTACCGGCTAAGATTGAACGGATTGCTGCACTAGAGGAAGTTGCTCACTGGACCGATCCGGGACCAGGCGGTTTTTACGATGACTTGGGCAATCCTACCCGGGAACCCCACCTGGTTCGCCGAAAGGAATGGGAGCATGACCCCGGTTTCGTTCAAACTGTCTTAGACGAGTTTGGCGGCGATTCTCCCAGCTATCGCTACTCTTGGAACCGGCAAGCCTCCACGCTTTACGCTACGCCGTTGGAAATGCGCTACACCGGCCTGGATCGCTCGGCGGAGTATCGTTTGAGGGTGGTTTACAACGGCCGCTTTAATGCGCTGATGCGATTGGAGGCCAACGGAAGCTATGAGGTGCACGGTCCCCTCCGCGGCACCCGCCCGCCTTCGGTAATGGAGTTCCCATTGCCTCAAGAATTGACGCGGGGAGGAGAACTTCATCTCAAATGGGAGAAGAGTGAGGGACGCGGCTGTCAGGTGGCGGAAGTGTGGTTAATTCGGGAGGACTGAAAGCATTGTGACATCACCGCTGTCCCAAATATAAGTTAGCCAGCCATCAATTTACGGAACTAGGATACACTACTTTCAGGGAGGTTTGGGAAAATGCGTGTGGGTCATATCCCAATTATTCGCCAGGACGCTCTTCAATTCAGACGATCCGATCACAAAACCACTCTATTGACTGTCTTCATCGTTAGCAGGCAGGTATGGTCAAAACAGGAAATCCCTTTTTGCAATTCAAAGCAGTGTCCGCCAAAACCGAACGGTTGGTGTTGAGAGCGATCGGTGAGACGAATGAGTGAACAAACCGGAAAGAGAGCTGAGTGGGAACGAGGTATTCTTTTGCTAAAGCAGCCTTTTCATTTGTTGGGCCGGGTTGCGAACATCGGATAAAGGGAGAAACGGATGGGGCACCCGCTGCCGGCAAAGCCGGATGAAACTTTAACGAAGCCGGCACCTTCCTCGCTTGCGACGACGAGCCACTCAAGTTGGCTGACTTTACGGGTGATTTTACTCGCGACGCTCCTCTCGCCGGTCTGTACTTACTGGTCGTGCGATCAGGTAGTGGACCGGATATTCTCTCTTATGATTCCACCGGTTATGCTCACCTTAGTGGTCGTCTTAGCGAACAAGGTTCTAATTCGTTTTGCCCCGCGAGCCGCTCTATCCGAGGGTGAGCTGGTCCTATTTTACGGGATGCAGACTCTTATCTGCGCGATGTCCGGCGAGTGGCTTGCCACAATCAATCCCTACATCGCCGGTTATGCTCTGGCTGCTAAAAACGATACCAGCATTCAGAATCATGTGATGCCCTATATTTCGGGCTGGCTCTATTTCAAAAGCGCCAAGCAGTTAAAGGCGTTTAACGATGGCGGTTACCCGCTTTCCTACACCCTAACCCATTTAGGGATTTGGTGGCGGCCGGTGCTTGCCTGGACGGTGTTAGTCACTCTGGTGTGCCTTGCGATGCTCTGCATCAACACTTTAATGCGGGAGGAGTGGACGCGGAGAGAACGGCTGGCTTTCCCGATCATCCAGCTTCCCATGGCCTT
The DNA here is from genome assembly GCA_021842405.1 of bacterium. Lineage (GTDB taxonomy): Bacteria > Armatimonadota > Chthonomonadetes > Chthonomonadales > JAMCWF01 > JAMCWF01. Next base: position 19,541 of record JAKBZR010000054.1, on the reverse strand, counting down.
AACGGCCGGTGGAGGCGCTTCTTCATTTTGGCGCAACAAGTACGTTTGGGGCGGATTCCTGGTAATGGCGGCGATTGATCTGCTCGATGGGTTTCATTTTATTTATCCATCGCTGCCTTGGGTAAACGTGCGATTTTTGGGGGATGTGAGTGCATGGTTTCCCTCTCCTCCGTGGAATGCGATCGGCTGGACTCCTATTGGCTTTTTTCCGTTTATTGCCGGGATCGGAGTATTTATGCCAACCGATCTCCTGTTTTCGTGCGTCTTTTTCTTTTTTGCGCGAAAAGCGGAACAGGTGGCGGTGGCCAGTTTCGGCAACCCACAAGGAGTTTTTGGTGGAAGCGGCCTGGTTCCCGGACCTCCTTATCTTAGTGAACAATCGTGGGGCGCTTTTTTAGGTCTGTTTATCAGCGCAATATGGGTGGCGCGAGGCTACTTATCGGAGTTGTGGCGAGATATCAAAAGCGGGGCGAAGAAACCGTCCGATATTTCGCCGCGGGCCGCCTTCGTCGGGTTGGTCGTGAGTGTCGTTTTGTTGGGCTGGTTTGGAGTAGAGCTGGGGTTGTCTTGGTGGTTAGTGGTGGTATACGTCGTCCTATTTTTGGTATTTAGTATCGCGCTGACCCGATTGCGCGCTCAGTTGGGCGCGCCATCGCATGAGATGGCATTTATGGGTCCCAACCAAATGCTGGTTGATTTTGTGGGCACGCAAGGTGTTCCTGAAGCCACCATCAGTCGGGTGGTGACTACCTTCTATTTTATGAATCGGATTCACCGGACCGACCCGATGCCCAGTCAGTTGGAAGCGATGAAAATGGGAGAGGCCAGCGGTGTCAGCCCGGTGTGGATGTTTGGCGCTCTGTTGCTCGCTACGATAATCGGCTCCATCCTAGGACATCTCACCCTGATCTATTTTGGCTACTATAAGGGGGCCACCTATTCCCGGCATTTGGGGCAGTTGGTTGGCACTTCCGATACGGCTGGCGTGATTTCGGATTTAGTAAATAATCGTCGGCCGCCCAACCCGACCGCAATTACCGCCGTCTTGGCCGGGTTTTCATTTGTGTTGTTTTTGGATTTCCTCCGATTTCGTTTCCCTGGCTTTCCTTTTCATCCGGCCGGCTATGCTCTGGCAATGAATTTCGGCGTAGACTACTACTGGTTCGGTCTGCTGGTGGTGCTGCTTATCAAAATGTTCGTGACCCGCTATTACGGCTTACCCGGTTATGAAAGGTTGCGTTCGGTTGCGATGGGCGTCATTTTAGCTGAGTTCGTGGTGGAAACATTATGGACTTCAATGGCGATAGCTACTCATCATGCCACCTATTCAGTTTCGATTAATGGCCGATTGGGCTGGAACCTATAACCTTGCTTTAGGTAGATGTTGAAAAATACTGTAACATCCTCTTAGGCGTTGGGGTGGACGCAGTCTATGAGGTCTGGTACGGAGGAATGCAAGATAATGACACGACCTTTATCCGTATGGATAGTGATGCTGTTGGTTTTGATAGCAGTATCTTGTAGCGCAAAGCCTTTGGCCGCCAAGGAAACGGGGGCCATAACAAGACAACATGATCCCCCGAAGATACTCCGCGTTACCGCGCGGCCCGGTGACGGCGGAAAAACCTACGCCGCCTATCACCCGGTGTTTTTAACGGTTGAACTGCACGCTAACTACCAAAATCCATACGACCCGGCGCAGGTGCGCCTCGACGCGGAGATCAAGGGGTCGGGCGGCATTCATTTACGGATGCCGGGTTTCCTTTACCGGCCGTATCGGGTTCAGGAGGAGGGCGACGTGGATACCATCGCACCGGCGGGTCAATCGGAGTGGCAGGTTCGCTTTACGCCGACGCGCCCTGGGCGCTGGTCTTATACGCTATTACTGCGCGACCAAAACGGCGAAACCACCTCCTCCGCTAACACCATTCGAGTTCAGCCTTCAAAGTCGCCGGGATTTATCCGGCGAAGCTCCCGCAACCCGCACTACTTTGCATGGGATAATAGCAAGCCCTTCTTTGCCATCGGCGAGAACATGGTCTGTGACGAAAGTTTGACCGGTGAGTGGTTTCGAGACTACACCACCTGGCTCACTGCGTTGGGCAAGGCCGACGGCAACTGGATCCGGCTCTGGATGGCGTCATGGAGCTGCGCGATCGAATGGACGCCGGAACCCAACCCGCCGGCTTATATGGGCGAGTACCACGGTTTGGGCGATTACAATCAGGGCAACGCCTGGAAGCTTGATCAGATTATGGATATGGCGGCGCGCAATCACGTCAACGTGATGCTCACTTTAGGTAATTTCAGCGAGTTCATTACCAACGGCTACTTTAACAATAACTGGGATAACAACCCCTACAACCAAAAAAACGGCGGCCCCTGCGCCATCGCGGCCGATTTCTGGACCAGTCCGGTCGCTCGGAAATTCTACAAGCGGCGGCTGCGCTATCTGATTGCGCGCTACTCGTATCGCACCAACCTGCAGGCGTGGGAGTTTTGGAACGAGACGAATGCGCCGGCTCAATGGGTGGCCCAGATGTCGGCTTATCTCAAAACGCATGACCCCTATCACCATCTTATCACAACAACCTACGGCAAGCGGGCGGTATGGCGGCTGCCGGATATTGATTTCACCCAAACCCATACCTATGGCGATGGAAGCGATATTCCTGATCACGCGCCGGTCATTCACTACGATGTTAAGCTGAATGTCGCGCTTTACCACAAACCCCACCTGGTGAGCGAATTCGGAATTGATTGGCGGAAGAACGATGCTGACTATGATCCCAAGGGGCTTGGCATCAATCTCCATAACGGCTTGTGGGCGGCTACGATGTCGGGCGCGGCCGGCGGCGCGATGATTTGGTACTGGGATAGTTATGTTCAACCGAAAAACCTGTACCACGAGTTCACGTCGCTGGCTGCATTCGCTGGTACAGTCGCCTGGACCGCGCACCGCTGGAGGAGCGCCAGGGTTGATCTGTTACACGTTCCTACCTCCCGCATCCGGTATCGCTCGCTGACTATTCCGGCAAACACCGGTTGGGGGAAGGTGGTGATAAACAACCTGGTTGTGACGCCGTTGGGGGTGCGTGGCGACGTGCCGCTGGCCAGTTTTCTTTACGGTAAATTACATCCCGATTTGCGCACTACGCCAACGTTGATGGTGAACTATCCAGAAGCCGGCACGTTTACCGTGTTGGTGCATCAAGTTTCCGATTGGGGCGATCTGCAGATATGGTTGGATGGCAAATTGGCATTAGACAAGACGCTGCGGACAGCGCCCGGCGAGGGCGATTTTAAGAAAACCACATACGACCCCCAGTGGAAAATCTACCGGGCGATCTATGACACAGCGTACAGCATCCCGGTGCCGGCTGGACCGCACGTCATTCGGTTGGAGAATGCCGGTAGTGATTCGCTCAGCCTGAATGGAGTGGTATTGAGTCAATATGTGAGTGAAGGCTATGCCGATATGCATTGCTGGGGCCTGCAGGACGATCACAATGCACTGCTCTGGTTCCAGAATGCGGCGCACAACTGGAAAAACGCTTACGAAGACAAGCCATGCCCGCCGATTGTGGGCGCCGCCACCGAACTCCACGGGTTAAAGGACGGCTATTATACGTTGCAGTGGTGGAACACCGAGACCGGCAAGCCATTTCAAATGGAGAAGGTTCGTTCACAAGCCGGTTCGTTGCCGATCCGGTTACCGACTGTTGCAACCGATGTGGCGCTGAAGGTCTATCCGGCGAAGTAGATTAAACTTCCGAGGTCCCGGGGGGAGTCTAGACTAAACTCATTCGCGGGTTTGTCTATCTGGCGGTGACCCTACGTGCCAATATAGAGTGAGACACGTAAGAGTGCAGTTCTCCGGGAATAATTTTTGTTTGCCCCCACCCTGGCCCTCCCCGCAAGCGGAGAGGGAGAGGGAGTTTAGCGGCGGTGCTTTTATCTTGCCCCCCAGTCCCTCTTAATCCCCTCCCCCGTTTACGGGGGAGGGTTGGGGTGGGGGTGCATCCAATATGGTCGTAAATGATTCCCGTAAAACTGAACTCATTCGAAAACTGCTTGACCGAAGCGATATACTTTCTTGACCCGGTCGAAGCCTAGCGTTCTCCCCATTATTCAGCCGGATGCATATTCTTGCTACCGGCTGATTTTTCATTTAAGGAAACAACTCTGGCAATTAATTTGACAAATCAGGTTGGATCGCCGTAAACTACAATCTTTTTGATGGTACCTCAAATCAGAATACGGCTGTTTAACTGCTGGTCAAACCCGTAAAAGCTGTTGGTGTTCCCACGCCGCTCCGAAGCCAATCCGCCCCACTCGCCGGGGGAATCGGTGTAGTGAGACTGGGTTACCAGGTTGGCGTCCGTCTCGATCAGCACCGGCATTTTCATCTTTCCACTATTTTTGGGACAAGCTCTTATGGTTTGGGTAGTTTATCTTCACTTGCCTATTTTGTTCTCGGACCCCAACTGTTTCCTAGCGTAAGCGAGTCTCTTTGCTTCCGCATTCGTTAGTGAGTTATCGTTAAGAGAGCCATATAACCAAGCTACTTGTTCCCAATCGCCGGCCATTCGAGCCATCTCGGCTAAATATTTAATTCGTAACAACTCATGATCTATTTGCGGTTCCTCTTTTGTATATTCATCTTTAAGGAAATGAAGGGCTTTCTCACTCAATTCAAAATCAATTGAATATTCCGATTTTAACTTTAGACGAATTTCTTCATAGATTCTAAGTCGTTCTTCTATGGGAGTAGAAGGATCGCCAAAACCGTATTCATCTTTAAAATAACCAAACAGGCATGCCACTGATTGTATCAATTCATAATCCAATCCATCTTTTTGAAAGGAAGCCATCATTGATTGGTTTTTCAAAACAGCCAGGATATCATCCCGCATTGAGGGGTAACGACGACAGCATAACGTAAATACTTCCTCGACCACATCCCTGTTGGAAGAAGACAAACATTCCTTCAGAAACGGATTAATAAGATCAAAATGATCATCCCAAAAGTACAAATGCTGACAAATAATACTTATCCACCCCTCATCTTTATGGTACAGCTCAACCACTTTCGGCCATAGAGAAGGATCACCGGACTCGGTCAAATAGACTGCTCTCTGCACCTCCCTCTTGCTCCTAGTCATAACGAATATACCTTCTCTACCTGGTACTAAAATTCATAATATTGCTGGCACTGGTATTGGCTCTGGTATTGGCTCTGGCCCGAAGATCGGAGGAATCTTAATATTCTTGAGATTTCTCCAAATCTCATCCCAAGGAGATGGATATTCTATTTTGGGCATATTTTGTCTAAGTCTCGGACAAGGGTAACGTTCGCCACACTTCTCCAGAGCCAGTATTTCGCAATTATTTAATTGTGTAATAAACTGTCCTATCTCTTGCCGGTGTCCGATTGATGGGGGATGATGTAGTTCCCACCCAATATGGGACCAGATCATTCTGTCAAGTAATAAAATCTTGGCTTCAATCTGACCACAAGTATCTTCCTTCGTACATTTTGTTTTAATCTTTCGCTTGGGGTGGTATGGGCCGCCTGGTTTATGACGATAATAACCGACTTCGTCAATCCAATCCACCGGCTCATTCCCTACATATTCGTACAAATTCCAATCACCACCCTCAAACCCAATCGGATCCCGGCTCATCCACCTTCCCACTTCAGGTTGATAGTGCCTCGCCCGCACATAAAGCCTACTCGCGATGTCACGGAATACCCCACCTGGCCGCCGAACCGCAGCGGATTGACCGTCGTGCCCGAAACCAGAAGCTCCTCACCGAACGCCTTGTACAGGTAACTGTCGGTGATATTACCGCCAATTGAGACCAAAATGCGAGTGTTGCTCTGCTGGTCAAAGCCGTAGAAACTGCTGACAGAACCCCTCCGCTCCGATGCCAATCCACCCCATTCACCGGGAGAATCGGAATAATGCGCTTGAGTGATCAGGTTGGCGATCAAGAATATTCCATATACAATGATACATTAATACGCGATGATGGGCCAACTGAAAGTCATATAAGCTCACCACTTTAATGCATTACGAACTCAATCCTCCCAACCACCCACCGCCCATGTTCCCTGAGTAGACAAACGTACCAGTAGGTGTTAGAGCATATCTTCTCTTCAATCGCGGGCCCCATTATACGAGTATGCCAGTGATCCCACATCTGATAAGACCAACGGGGTTTGAACGGAGGCAGATTCACGTTTTGTTTAATCAGCTTTAGAAACACACCAAATCGCTTTTCTGTCAGTTCCTTCTTGCTGAAGTAATCGGTTATATCAACCCAGACAAGGATACGAGCACCTTTTAAGAGCAAGTAATACAGCGGATTATCGTACTCTTTGTATTCCTTGGGGTAGTGGTTTTTATAATATTTCGATTTCCAGTCTACGTACCTTATGACCGCTACCAGTCCCTCATCGGACACCATATTCTGCAAAGCTCGCGCATTCCCCTCAGCAAGGATTTTGATAACCTTGCGTGCTACGGCACCAAATTTTTCGTTGGCCGTGCCCGAATGCCTCACAAACTTGTTAATTGAGGTTCCCCTCGTCTCCCTATGTTCACTAGCATATCCGGTGATTATTCCAGATGTCGGCTTAGCCATAGCTACCAACATAAGAACCAATACTGAACCGGCCTGCAAACAACGGGTAGCCCAACAATTAACCATGTATGGTTACTCCTTCCACTGCAAAATTGCCACACCCCGGCCATGGCTTACCCGGCTTTAAACACTTCCAAAATGCTTTAGCGGCTTCGGGATGAAGGTCCATAATGGAGTTAATTGTAGTGTAAGGACCCGCATCAATAATTCGGATAGAAATATTGCAATTACCTTTGACCACAGTCAAAGAACCTCCACAGATTGCGAATACGTTCAGATTTGGCTTATAATGCCAGTGCTTTAATAGGACGCAACTGCTCCTCGCCCACTTGCCATTTTTGCAGCATTCTTTTATATGACGATCCTCGGCAAGAAGCAAATTCGGAAAAGATCCTGTCATTCCAGCTTGGTAAACGGGGCAAGCCTTTCTACAGGGCCAGAAATTGCAACTGACATTAGCATATTTGACATATTCAACCTGGTCGCACCACGTGTTCGTACAAATTAACTCCTTTGGATCGTCACACGTGATTCGCCCCGTTACCGAAAGTAAGCCGGTTGGGTCGGTCTGAATCACTGGATTAGCATCTGCATAGGTATATAGATCATATCCACTGAGCATAGTATCCCGGTTCATCCACCGTCCCAAGCCACTCCGTAAATGCCTCGCCCTCACGTAAAGCCTGCTCGCAATGTCACGGTAATACCCGACCTGACCGCCGAACCGCAGCGGGTTTAACGCATGCTGGCGCACCGCCGGGCTGTACATTTCGTTACCCCTATTAAATTAGCCCATCAAAAAGATATTGTCGAAGGAGAGTGACATACTCACGCCGCTCTATCATTAAGTAATAGTCGCGACGGCCGCCTACGCGGTCGAGGTTAGGTTGAAACAACGCCTTCATTTTCTGAAGGCGTTTGCCGCCGGGGTCCCTGCTCAATGGTGGCGGCGATTTGATTTGTCAATACCATATCACACCGCTCAAACTTTTGTCAAGCGTTTTTTGACGATTTCCAAAAAATTTTTCAACTGATTTTTTATCCCTTTCCCAATATCGCCCCATACCTGGTAGAAGAGTTACACGGTAATCGCAAAATGAACCTCACCATGCTCTCCAAGTTGGAGACCGCCCTGGCCGGCCACCCAGTCTAGTCCACCCCCGCCAGCCATTATTGATTTACCCCTGTATGCTAGAATAAGATGGTCATAAGGAAAGGGATCGGCTTATCTTGAATGATTATATCTTGCAATGCTAAATATCGAGATCGTTCCGCTAACATTGAACCCCAAGTCCGATATTTGCCGCCAATTAATAGATTGCAATTATTGCTTTTAGGTGGTGTCAGTAATGGTGCAATGCGAGGGAGATCACAATACCCCGAATCCATTCATAATGACAAATATATTACGTCCAAAGTAATAACTAATCCACCGGCTCCGGCGTGTCGGCCGGGATTGGTTTAGCGATGTCACGGGCATCGAGCTCCATGTCGGATCGCGCTTCAAGCTTTCTCTCACGCTCCGATTTTCTTTGCTGAAAAGATAGGTACAGATCGTCGAAGAGAGTATAGACCACCGGTACGATAAATAAAGTTAACACCGTTGAGGTGAGCAGACCTCCGATCACGGCGGTTGCCATCGGCTGCTGAACCTCCGACCCACGACCGATCCCCAGTGCGATCGGTAACATTCCCAACGTTGCAGCGGATGCGGTCATTAAAATCGGCCTCAAGCGAGTGGGCGCCGCTCTCAGTACCGCCTCATCACGAGACAAACCTCGATGCCGAAGTTGATTCGTGTAGTCCACCAGTAAAATCCCGTTTTTCACGACGATTCCAATTAACATCAATAGACCGACAAACGCGGTTAAGCCGAAAGCCAAACCACTTAAAAATAGGGCCAAAATCACGCCCACCGCGGAGAGCGGCACCGAGAGCAATATCGTCAAAGGATGGATGAACGATTCAAATTGTGAGGCGAGCAGCATATAGATCAGGCCGATTGCCAGCCACAGAGCCAGACTCATATTGGAGAACTCCTGCTTTTGGCGCTGTTGAGTTAAGCCCCAGTTCCAGTAATAACCAGCAGGAAGATGGATTTTCGACATAGCGACCTGGATTGCAGCCATAATTTGGCCTTCCGAACGGCCGCCGGCCGGTGTACCGGTAACTGCGATATAACGCTGGCGATTCATTCGTGTGATTTCACTAGGCCCCATCCCATAAACGGGATAAGCCACCTGGCGCAATAGAATCTGTGGCGGCGATCCTTGGTCCGATGGATAGGGTGACATACTCGGTGAGATCATCAGGTTTTCCATCGTGGATACTGTTTTACGGTCCTTTCGCGGCAACTGCACCACAATTGGATACTGAAAGCCTCCCTTCTGATAATAACTTGCTATGGTGCCATTGGTAGCAGTGTTCACGGTGTCTGCAATATCGGAGAAAGTCACACCGACCTGCAGTGCTTTCCGCCGATTCTCAATCCATTGGATTTCGGGTGTTGCCTGTTGCCAGTTAGTGTCCACGTTGGTGTAGCCGGCTATTGTGCGGAGACGAGCCGCCACTTGCTGACCAATTTGAGCCAGCTTTTTGAGGCTGCTACCGAAGATATCCACCTCCACATTTTGAAAGCCACCGGTTAAAATAAGACTGACCAGATCGTATTGAAAAGCAAATACGCGCACCCCTGGTAATTGGGAAGCCTGCCTTTCGATCTGGTTTATTACCTGCTGAGTGGATTGCTTCCGATTAGCCTTCAATTGCACCATGGCCGATCCTTCATAGGGGACCAGGTTGGTGGAAGCTCCCCGCAAGTTGAGCGTCGTGCCGGACGAAGAAAAAACGGTGCCCACATTCGGATTTTTCAGCAGCATAGCCTCGATTTTCTTCATGGTGCGATTGGTTACCGATAAAGCGGTGCCGGGCGGCAATTTAACGGTGAGAGTAAAGTCGCCGGTATCGGTTTGGGGCATCAGCTCGGTCCCGATGTAAGGGATCAACAGGAAGCTGGCTACCGTGATGACGATCGCACCGAGAATAACCCATATACGATGACGGAGAGACCATTTCAACCGGCGCTGGTAGGCTTGGTCGAGCGCGTCGAACCAGCGGCCAAATCGGGCAAACAACCGATCGCTGAGTGAGCTATGCTCGTCGGCGGCCATCATCTGATGGTGCGCTTCCCCACGGATCAAGCGAGAGGCTAACATTGGCACTACGGTGGTGGCATCCAGCAGCGAAACGGCCATCGCAAAAACCACCACGATGGCAAACTGCGCGAACATCATCCCGGCCTGGCCTTGTATGAGAAAGAGCGGTAGAAACACGATTGAGACGGTAAAGGTGGAAGCAAGAACGGCCGACATGATCTCATTGGTGCCGCTCACCGCTGCTTCGGGAGCCGGCTTTTTATCCCGTTCAATATGGCGGAAGATGTTCTCCAAAACCACTACCGCGTCGTCTACGATTAATCCGGTGGCCAGCGCCAGCCCTCCCAGCGACATGGTGTTCAAGGTGTAGCCACATAAATAGATCAGCGTAAAGGTTGAGATGATAGATATCGGGATCGAAAGCGCAACCACCAATGTGCTCTGAAAATTGCGGAGAAAGAAGAGCAAAATTAATACCGCAAGAATGCCACCCAATAAGGCGGCATCGCGGACCGAGTTAATAGATTGTGTCACCGCGGTTGCCTGATCGTAGGCAACCTTGAACTTCAGCTCCGGGAAAAGGCGGCGGACTTCCTTCAGCTTATCAAATACGGATTGGGTAGTAGCAACCGTGTTGGCGTTGTTTTGCTTGGTGATGATGATGCCGGCTGCCGGCTGTCCGTTTAATCGCGTATAGATGCGGGTTTCTTGATGGTTGTCTTTGACGGTTGCAACGGCGCTTAAAGGAACGACACGCCCGTTGGAAGAGGTAACGGGTACCTCTGCAATCTGTTGTGGGCTGGTAAACCATCCAAGGCTGCGAATGGTATATTCGGTTTTGCTTTGCTTGGCAATGCCGGCCGGCAGGTTGATATTTTCCTGCTCGATACGGTTGATCACATCGTTTAAAGTGAGGTGGTAGGCGCGCAATCGGTTCGGATGCACATCCACGATTATGGCGCGCTGATCTCCTCCCGTGGCTACGGCGGCAGCCACCCCATCGGCCGATTCCAGTATCGGCGTTACCTCATTATCGAGAAGTGTTCTCAGCTTTACCGGATTGTTGATGCCGGAGACGCCGAAAATAAGAATGGGTAATTGGGAGGGATCGTATTTGAAGACGATCGGCGCTTGGAGAGTGGGATCGGTCGGGAATTGCTGCCGCGCCCGCTCGACGAGCTGCAATACATCCACCGCCGCCCGCCCGATATCGGTGCCCCACCGGAACTGAACCGTCACAACTGAGCTGCCTTGCTCTGAACTGGAGCTCACTTCGTACATATTGGGGGCGCCCGATACCGCCTCTTCAATCGGCCTTGTAATCTGCGCTTCGATCTCTTCCGGGGATACGTTCGGCCATTGGGTAATCACGGCTACGATTGGAATGGTCACGTTTGGGAGCAGGTCAACTTGCAGCATTCTGAGGCAAACCAGACCCAACAAAACAAGCGCCGCGATCCGCATGGTCACGACCACCGGTCGCTGAACTGAAAAACGAGCGATATTCAACGGTACTTTCTCCGATTGCCCACGCGCAGGTTGTAAGCGGGTATGGTTGCTACATCTGGATGGATGAAAAGGCGGGGCATCTTATCTCCGCATCCCGATGGTAATTATGATTCGTTGTTAAGTGAATACTTGCGTGCTTTCGCGGGAATGACGAAGCGGCGGGCTCCAGCGACATTTTTAACAACTTCCTAACGGTGGACTGCGGCGTTGGCGATCTTAACTTTTTGCCCCGATCTCAAATGGACTTTACTCAGCACCACCACCTGTTCTCCCGGCTGTATGGTAGGTTTTTTGATTTCAATGTCGCTTGCGTCGCTGGCGCCGATCGAAACCGGTATCTGCTGAATTGAATGATCAGCGTTCACCAGCCAAACGCTCGGCCCCTGAGCGGTCGTTTGGATGGCCTCTCTTGGGACCGCAATCGCGGCGTTGACGCGATCGGTCACGATGGATACTCGAGCGAACATGGCCGGCTTAATGAGATAATGCGGGTTGGGCAACGCAATTCTCACGGTAAATTGCCGGGTGGCTGGATCGGCGGCCGGGTTGATTTGCACGATTTTCCCGGTGTATTTTCGGCCCGGCAGCGCATCCAGCGTAATGCTGGCTTTTTGGCCAAGATACAGTTTGTTGCTTAAATCTTCCGGCACCGCCACGTTAACCCAAACTTGCCGTATCGCCTGCACCTGAAGGATCTCTTGGCCGGGTGTGGCAACCGTCCCGGGATCCATCATTCGCCCGGTCACAAAGCCGTTCAGCGGTGACCGCAAATCAGTATCGGATAGCTCCGTCTTCGCGTAGAGCAGGCTGTCTCGATCAGCGGCTACCGTAGCCCGCAACGCGCTCAAGTTTTGCTGGTAAGCCGGTGTTTGAGCGCGATTTGATTGAGCGTAAGCCAGTGCCGCTTTTGCCTGATTCAATTTTGCCAGCGTCACCGCGATTTGGTCTTTGCCCTGTGTCCGCACCACCTCAAGCTGAGCTTGAGCCGATTGCACTTCGGCTGCGGCCGAGCTCTGAGCCGCCTGAGCCGAATCAAGCTGGCCATCAGCGACTGCCAGCGCCCCCTGCTGAACCAGCATTTGTGTCCGTGCGTTTTCCCAATCTTGGGCGCTAAGTGCTCCCTGCTTGTAGAGTGCGTCATCTCTTTTGTATGTAGAGGTTGCATAATCCAAATTGGCCTTTGCATTTTCGATCGCCGCCTGAGCCGAGACGATCGCTGCTTTCGCGCTGCTCAGCTTGCCTTTCGCATCGGTAACAGCAGCCTTGGCAGCAGCGACCTGCGCGCGGCAGTTATCCTGCGCGCTCTGGTAATCGGCCTTTGCGCTAGCAACCGTCGCCTGCTGCTGAGTGATATTGGTCGTAACGGAGACGTTGGTCGGGATGGTCGTTATCTCCGCTTCAGCCAGACGGTGTTCGGCCTCGGCCAGAGTCTCTCGCTGTTGAAGAACTTGCGCCTGCCATTGAGATGGATCCAGGCGAACCAGCACTTCACCCCGTCTTACCGGATCCCCCTCATTCACTTTCAGATAGATAATTCGACCGGTGATTTGGGGCGATATGGGTACACTGAAGGGCGACTGAACGGTTCCAATCGTTTGGAATATGTGCTTAATATTACGAACGACTACCGGCGCGACGTCCACGACCGGCGACGCGGTCAGCATTCGATTCCGCTGTTGCAGCAGGGCGGATGCGGCCGCTCTTTTTTGTTGAAGCCGCCAGCCGACCAAAAAGCCCAATGTTAAAACAAGGACTGCAACCCAGAGGTATCGTTTCATATAATCAGGGATCTATCTAAGTCGAAAAACCGGTAAGGATGCTTATATTTACGAAATATTGACGGATGTCGTCACCTAGAGTTCAGCGGATGGGCCAGGCTAATAGTAATCGAGTGGGAGTTATCTTCCCGCTGGGGATCAGCGAAGAAGTGATCGGCCGGCAGCGAAGAAGTGATTTTGCGCAGAGACCGATAGCGATTCGATTCGCTTTCATTGATCGGCTATTATGAATCAGCCTTTTCATACCGCATTTAGAGCTTCCATTTCAACCCTAAGGAGCAATCGCTCGTGAAACCCGAAACCAATTCAAGCCACTCCCCATCCCGTCGTAAATTTATATTTGCCGGTGCCATCGCATTTCTGAGCGCCCTTTTCGGCCGAAAAGTTGAGGCCGACCCAAAACCAGAGCCACTGGTGACGAGCGGCCAACCGTTGACCACCGATGTCCGGTTGGGCAATCCTCCGCTGCAACCGCTCGATACCATGATCCTATTTGAGCGGGGCGATGATAACAACGGCCGCCCGATGACCCACGAAATCCTCTCCCTCATTCATCAGGAATTGGGTAAAAACTCATACCCATGGACCATCTACGCAAGCCTGGAGACCCACCATGAAGTAGGCGATGCCTGTGTGCTCTGCTCCCGGTTGAACAAATACGGTCCGGGATGGTCAACCGGTCTGCATTCGGAGGTCTTTAACCACGCCCGCGCGGTGGCAATCGGAGTCAATGTGGAGATGAGCAGTGACTATACCGGCTCGGAAGCTCAAAAGGTAATTGGGATGAACATCCAGGCGGTGCACGGCCCCACACCGATGCAATACGGCATTCACATCCATGACGGCGAAAATCACTTCGAAACCGGCATCGGGTTGGAGGGGAAAGGGGCGGTCGGACTTGACCTGCCCGGTCAGTTTCAAACCGGCATTCACACTCACAGCAACAATATCCGCCTGAACGAGGGTTCCTGCATTGAGCTGGAAGAGACCGGCCGAATCCGCGTTCGCTATCGCAAGGGAAGGGTCGAGTTCCTGAACGGGGATCGCTGCTTCGGCCATCTGGATGTTAATGGGGAAGATCACCCGCTCTAATAAACCGGCAATTTACACAATGCGGTAATAAAGATTTAACTCGAATATAAAAATAGTTTAAACGTTTCGAGGAGAGAAACCGATGAAATGGCGTCGCTTAGTGCCGTTTTTACTCATCATACTGCCGCGCCCCCTCGACCGCCCACTTATCTCGGATCTTTTTCACCCGAAAGACGGCATGCAGCTCGTTCTTATCGTTGTAATAGTATCCGGCCTTTAGCTCCGCCTCATTGTTGCCGATCCATCTCGTATAGGATGAGATGTGAAAGAGGTACGCTAAATATCCATCGGCTTGACGGCGCTTTCGGCAAATGAGTAGTGCGCTGTCACCCATCGTAAATATCATTGAACCGCCGTGAGGAGCAGGAGATTCTAATATCTCTGCCGAATTCGCTAACCGACCCGAAATAGTGGCCGGCTGATATTGTGTCCTGATGGAGGTGCCCCGTGCCGGAAAAAGTACGAATCGGAATAATCGGTACCGGATTGATCGCGCGCGAGTTCCATCTGCCCAACTTGATTTTGACCAATGAGGCGGAGATCGTGGGATGCGCCGATATGGACGAACAGAAGGCGAAGCGATTCGCCCATGACAATCAGATCGTATTTTTTACCGGGGACTACCATCGTCTGCTCAGCCGCGATGATATGGACGCGGTGGTCGTGGCGACCTATCACTCCAATCATGCGTCCATTGCGATGGATGCCATTTCAGCCGGGAAACACACCTTGATCCAAAAACCGATGGCAACCACGATGGAGGATGCGGACCGGCTTGTGGCGGCGGAGGCCAAGAGCGATCGGGTGGTGATGGCGCTCCCCTATATGTATTCGGCCGCCTTCATGGACGCTCGTGAGATGATCAACAGCGGCGCGATCGGAAGGATCACGATGGCTCGCAGCCGGGTTGCCCACTCCGGCCCGGGACCGGAACGCGGCTGGTTTTACCGAAAAGAGATTGCCGAAGGCGGCGCGCTTTTCGATATGGGCGTCTATGCAATATGGCGTCTGGTAACGCTGCTCGGACCGGCAAAGCGGGTGGCCGCACTGGTTTCCAATACCACCGGTCGGGGCGATGTGGATGAAAACGCGATCATCACGCTGGAGTTTGCCAATGGCGCAATCGGAGTGGCGGAGACAAGCTGGACGCAGCAAGCCACCCGGGAAGGCGATGTGATCTACGGCACCGAGGGAACCATTATCTTAAATCACGACCATTCCCCCCAGATTGAGGTTTTCTCGAAACAGCATACCTTCCACCGGCAGCCGGCTTGGGAACAGATAGACACCACCATCCGGGATCGCGAGATGCCGACCGCCCATCAGCACTTTATTGACGTCATCAAAGGCCGAGCCGTCCTACGCAGCACCGTGCAACGCGGGCGGCATATCGTTGAAATTATGACGGCGGCTTACCGCTCTCATGCGGAAAATCGGATCATTGAGCTGACTACCGCGCCCTAAGCCGATTGTGGTTTCACTAACCGAAAAGGTACTCTGCATCGTCAGTTCTGAGACCTAAGCGAATCGTACAATCACACAATGACAAATGAAAGGAGAGCACCATGGGAAGACTGGAGAAAGTGGACCTCACCCAAAAGTTCGACAACCAGCACGACTATGAAAAGGAGCTGAAGCACCTGCAGCTCAAATTGCTTGACCTCGAGCAAAAGCTGCGCAACAGCAAGCGATCCGTTGTCATCGGATATGAAGGCTGGGACGCAGCCGGCAAGGGGGGCAACATTAAGCGCGTCATCGAGCGGCTCGATCCACGGGGTTACCGCGTGCATGCCATTGCCGCTCCGGAAGGCGTTGAGGCCAGGATGAACTACCTGTGGCGGTTCTGGGAGAGGCTGCCGGCGCACGGCCAAATCTCGATCTTTGACCGAACCTGGTACGGAAGAGTCCTGGTGGAACGAGTGGAAAAGTTCGCCACCAAAGACGAATGGAGCCGCGCCTACGAAGAGATCAACGAGTTCGAGCGGACGCTGGTTAAGGATGGAACCATCGTAATCAAGTTCTGGATTCATATCAGCAAAGAGGAGCAGATCAAGCGGTTTAAGGAGCGCGAGGACAGCCCCTTCAAGAAATGGAAGATCACGCCGGACGATTGGCGAAACCGGGATAAGTGGGACCAGTATCTGGTGGCGGCGGAGGATATGTTTGAGAAAACCGATACCCCCGATGCGCCCTGGAACATCATCGCCGGCGAGTACAAATGGTGGGCGCGAACCTCAGCGCTGAAAGCGATCCTTCACGCCTTGAGGGATCTCTGATTTTGTTGCTCCATCGTTTCCGACGATCCGTCTGGGTAGGGCTTTTGCTTTTGTTTCCCGTTCTTTCTGCCGCCTCGCCGAAGCCGATCTCCCCCACCTTTTTCGGCATCAATGGGGTCGGTTATTTCCACTACCTGACCGCACCTGACGCTCATACGACCGCTCGCCGGAAGATGAGATGGCTAAAGCAGGCCGGCGCTTCCTCGGACCGATTTGACTTTTGGTGGGGCGTGATGGAGCCCGACAAGGGAAAATGGAACTGGAAAGATTCGGATTGGTTAATCAATTTTTACCGCCGAAATAAAATCCGGATGCTGCCCATTCTTTGCTACAATGCCGCTTGGATGAAAAAGTCGCCCTCAACTTCCGTAGATGATGCCGAGTACGCTCAGTTCGTCTATCAGGTGGTGCGGAGATACCGGAAATGGGTGCGCGATTGGGAAATTTGGAATGAGCCCAATATCCCCACCTTTTGGAAGCCGCAGCCGAATGCCGCCGCCTACACCGCAATGCTCAAGGCGGCTTACCAAGCCGCGCACCGTGCCGATCCCCATTGCGTAGTGGTGGGGGCGGCCGCAAATGAGGCCGATGTCAACTGGCTGTTGGATATCGCAAAGAACGGCGGCGCCCGCACTATGGACGCGGTGAGCTTCCACCCCTATTCCATGTCGGACGGTCCGGATCAGATGGATCTAGCCCGCCAAATCGAGGATGTTCGGCTTGCTATGAAACTGAGCGGTCGAGCCCACATTCCGCTCTGGATCACTGAGATGGGGTGGACTTCCAGCATCGGCGATCCTGCCTCGGTGAATCGCCAGTCCCGCTATCTGGTGGAATCCTACACCATCGCGGCCGCCGAAGGAGTGCAACGCCTTTTCTGGTTCGCGTTGCAGGATTGGGGCGAAGGGAAAACCTTTCAAGGATGGGGTCTCTATTCACCGAATGGACGGCCGAAACAGACCACCATTGCCTACCGGCGCCTGGTTCATCAGCTCACCGGCGCCCGATTTGTCGGCTATTTACCGCTAAACCGGAAAAGCAAGGCAAATGGATTTGAACGTCTTGGCACCGGTTATGTTTTCACACGGCGCCATCACACCTTACTGATTGTCTGGGCGCGCAATGGCCGAACGGCCAAGCTGAATCTTCCCGGCCCAGCTTATGTCGCCAATATTTACGGAAACCCAATTTCGTTGAAGGGACACACGCTCTCAATCACCGATAGTCCGCTCTACCTCGATTTCAACCGATTGATTCATTTCAAGCAGATGACGGTCCAAAGACCCCTTCGCCGTAATTTGCTGGTCAATCCTTCCTTTGAGAGGGTGGACGGAGAAAATCCTTACGGCTGGCACCGTGGTGTATTCTACGGTGGCAACGATAAGGGAACCTTTTCAGTGATAAAAGGCGGCGCAAGGGAGGGTCGCACCTCAGTTGGTTTGAGCAAGACGACCGATGCGCTCTGGGAATCCTATCCGGTGCCGGCCATGCCGGGCGAGAAGTACACTTTGACCGGTTACCTAAAAACGGATCATGCAACCGGCGCCAATGGCATGCAGATCCTCTTTTTGGGCGGGCCGGGATGGAGCTGGAAGGGTGGTCCGGAATCGAAATCGGTTGATGGCACCACGAGTGGATGGGTAAAGGTAACGATCACTGGCACCGTTCCCGCCGATGCCGATGTGGTGCGCATCAATTTGTTCAGCCGTAACAATACCGGTCTGGTGCAGTACGACGGCCTCACTCTAACCCGGAAGTGATCGCGCCCTCACTCCGACGCTGCTCCGTCGTTAAAGGCGAATTCAGAGGAGTAGTTTGGCGGCTCTTTGGTGATCCAGACGTCATGCACGTGGCTCTCCCGTAGGCTGGCCCCCGTTATCTGAATGAATTGGGCGTGTTCCCTCAATTCGCTGAGGTTGCGCGCCCCCAAATAGCCCATCCCCGACCGTATCCCGCCGGCCAACTGGTGAATGGTGTCGGAGAGTGAGCCTTTGTAGGGCACCCGCCCTTCCACTCCTTCGGGCACTGCCGGGCCGCTGCCGGTGCCGTATCGGTCGCTGCTGCCCTCCTTCATTGCGCTTTCCGAGCCCATGCCGCGGTAGTCTTTGTAGGCTCGCCCCTGGTAGAGGATCACCTCGCCGGGTGCCTCTTCAGTGCCGGCCAGCAGATTGCCGACCATCACGGCCGCCGCTCCGGCTGCCAGTGCTTTGGCGGCATCTCCTGAATAGCGAATACCGCCGTCCGCAATCACCTGCAGCCCATGCCGGGCCGATTCCGCCGCACATTCCATAACGGCGGTAAGCTGCGGCACGCCCACTCCCGACACGATTCGGGTGGTGCAGATGGATCCGGCGCCCAATCCAATTCGAATTCCGTCGGCGCCGGCTTCCGCCAGCGCGCTGACGCCTTCCGCCGTCGCCACATTGCCGCCGATGACGGGTAGGTCGGGAAATTCGGATTTGATCGCGCGGATCGCATTTAAAACGCCGCGCGAATGCCCGTGAGCGGCATCCACCACCACTAAATCCACCCCCGCATCCACCAGCGCGGCCGTTCGGCCGACCGGGTCTCGCAATGGGCCGACCGCCGCTCCAACCCGCAACCTTCCGCCTGAATCTTTGGTGGAGTTCGGATATTGGCGCACCTTCTGGATATCTTTGATGGTTATCAATCCGAGTAGCTTGGAATCGCCGTCCACAATCGGCAGTTTCTCGATGCGATGGGCCTGTAAAATCCGCTGCGCCTGTTCGAGCGTGGTGCCAACCGGCGCGGTCACCAGGTTTTCTTTCGTCATAACCTCCGATATGGGGCGATGGTAATTGGTTTCAAAGCGGATATCGCGATTGGTCAGAATTCCAACCAACCGTCCTTCAGCGGTAATCGGTACGCCGGAGATGTGATAGCGCTCCATAATCGTTACCGCGTCTTGGATGGTGTGGGTGGGCAGCAGCGAGATCGGATTTACGATGATGCCGTGTTCCGACCGCTTCACCTTGTCCACCTCCATGGCCTGCTGCTCCACCGACATATTCCGGTGGATGATGCCGATTCCCCCTTCCCGCGCGATCGCGATGGCCATT
>JAKBZR010000053.1:7407-24695 GCA_021842405.1 bacterium | reverse complement strand
AGGAGGAACACCATCAGCGCATAGATGAAGGTGTGCGGATTAATCGGGATCAGGAACAGGATTTTCGCTTGGGATGCGGTCACCGCAAGCGTGCAGGCGGTCACGATGGTCAGCAGTGGGCCGACATAGGGCACCGCGTAAAAGATTCCGGCCGCCAGCCCTACCAGCAGAGCGTACGGAACGCCCAGCAGGTAAAAGAGAATGGCGGCTGCAAACCCGTAAAGCGCGCAGACGATGGTGAGGCTTCGGATATAGCTGAAGAATATTTCAATGATTTCCCGCGAGATGCGGTCCACCTGTCGTTGCGAGCCGCCCGGCAAGAAAGAGATGAGCTTTATTCTTAATGCATGGTAGTCGAGCAAGAAATAAAAAGTGAGGATTGGGATAATAACGATCCAGATGATGCGGGAGCCATAGTTATAAATGAAAGATTGAACGGGGACCAGCACCCGCTTGATGCCTTCCTGCACGGTGGAGGAGCGCAGAGTAAACCAGCTATTAATCTTGGCCTGGGTAATACCCACTCGATCCAGTATTTTATGGTTCCGATGCTGCCACGCCGTTAAAGTGGTTTGGAGCTGTTTCGTGAAGGTGTCCGTTGAGAGCTTATTGACGATCGATTCGGTCTGACGCAATGCAGGTGGAATGACCGCGATCGAGAGCAAGATGATGAGTAGGAAAAACAGGGCATAGATGGTGGTGACCGCACGGGCGCGCGATCTGCCGTGTCGTTCTTGATTGGTTACGATCGGGTCGAGCAAGGAGGCTAAGAAAAAGGCGATAATGAAAGGCGGTAATATGTCCCGGACGACATAGAGGAAGCCGCCAATAATAATGAAGGCCAGGATAGAGGTAATCGCTCGTTGCTTTGGAAAGCGGAGATGAGCGATTCCCCGCATTGCCGGAGGCACTACTCCTTCAGGCAACGGTTTATTGTTCTCCGACATGGGCGCAGGTCATGAGGGCGGCCATCTTGCAGCAGCCGCCCTCGATTAACATTAAGCGTTGTTTTCGTCGCTACTAGTGGCAGCGGCTGTCGTCTCTTGGAGCTTGTTGGCAACCGCTTGTTTGCCGGTTTCGACCGCCTGCTTCACACGGGTGCTGACCTGCTGGCCGAGTTGGGAAACTTTATCGGTCAGGTCTCCCACCGCTTTAGAGATATCTTCGCGTGATTCGGCTCCCGCTTTAGGGGCGAGCAGTAAGCCCGCAACCGCTCCCACCAGCACCCCAATTCCGATGCCGGCCAGAATGCTTAAGAGAACGCTTCGATCGTTATCATTGGTCTCCATCGTTTTCCCTCCGAACCAATTCGTTATGATGGTTTGATGTTAGCAACGTCCTAACTGCTTCTCGGATACCTCGGAACCATAGAGAAGCGCGTGAAGCCGATGACTTCACCATTCGGTTGGTCGCTACAGCGATCACGGTTGGATCGCTGTAGTATGCGACGCGCCCGGCAACTTTCTTCACGTCAACAATGGCTGAATTGAGCGACTCAGAGGTTTCGGCTGCATTCTCAACCAGGAGTCGCGCGTGGCTTATGGTTGGAGTTAGCTCCTCCCGGATCATTTTATCCGCCGTATGGGTTAGACGATCCACATTTTCCAACGTGATGTGAGCCTGTTGGAGAGTGGCGGATATCTCCTCGCTCGCTTGGCGCAGGTGATGGGTGATATCATCTCCGATAATGGAGAGGCGTTTCGCGGTCCAGATTATCGCGATGGTTTGCCCTAACAGCATCAACGCAATTATAACGAGTACTATAATCGTCAACGTCACTGTCCCGCCCCCTTCATAACTACGCCCGTCAAGGTATCGCCCCGATTTTGATCGTCATCGGTGCTGCGAGCCATCTCATCTCCTCATCCTATATAATCGCTTTTTCGATCGTGCCACCGCCCACCACCAGATCCGCTTGATAGAGAACCGCCGCCTGTCCTGGTGTAACCGCACGCTGCGGCTCGTCGAAGTGAACCTCAAAGCTCCCCGCTTCTCCTTCGGTTGGAATCACACAAGCGGGTGCACCGGCTCCATTATATCGGATTTTCACTTGGGTTGCAATGGGCTGCTTCAAACGCGGAAAGAGGATCCAATTGGCATTCCTTGCAAGCAGTCCCTTTGAATAGACCTCTTCGTTCGTCCCGACAACGACCGTTGCGGTCGGGGCATCAATTGCAACCACGTAAAGGGGTTCTCGGTTGGCGACCTTAATTCGCTTGCGCTGGCCGATCGTGTAGAGGGCGATGCCCTCATGCCGAC
The DNA here is from genome assembly GCA_021842405.1 of bacterium. Taxonomy (GTDB): domain Bacteria; phylum Armatimonadota; class Chthonomonadetes; order Chthonomonadales; family JAMCWF01; genus JAMCWF01. The sequence continues at coordinate 22,436 of JAKBZR010000053.1, read as the reverse complement.
CCATCACACGACCGCTTGTATCCACGATATCGCCCGGCTCCATCGCTTCAGGGGCATGCGCCTTTATATATTGAGGATAGCCCTCAGCCGGTACGAAGCAGATTTCCTGGCTTTCCGGCTTTTGGGCCAGGGCCAACCCCAATTCAAACGCCAGTTGCCGGGTCTGGCTCTTACTCTCGATCTCACCGAGCGGCATAATCGTTCGTTCAAGCTGCTCTTGAGTGAGCGTGTAGAGAGCATAGGACTGATCTTTGGCCGCGTTGCGCGCGCGAAGCAGTTCATAACGGCCGGTTGCCCCATTTCGCCGAACACGAGCGTAGTGACCGGTGGCGAGAAAGTCGGCACCCAGTTCCAGCGATTGACGACGTAGCTCATCGAATTTAACGGTGCGATTGCATTCGATGCATGGGTTGGGAGTTCGTCCGGCCGCGTACTCGCGAGTGAATTGCTCGATAACGTTCTGCGCAAAGGTTTCCCGGTAGTTAAAGACGTAATGAGGAATACCGATCCGGTTGGCGGCGCGGCGGGCATCCTCAACCGCGCCCAGCGAGCAGCACCCGCCGGAGCGACTGGTTTGAGCGTGCTCCTGCCATATCTGCAAGGTTACGCCGATGACGTCAAAACCGGCCTCATGCAGCAGCGCGGCGGTGACGGCGCTATCAACGCCGCCGCTCATCGCCGCCACGATCGTTGATCCAGGCGGTATATCTTGAATGGATGGGTATATCAGATCCTTAGCGTTCATCTCTTCCCGGTATATGTTACCTATTTCCAACTTCTGTAACAATTACTCTTGGCAATGGTTAATTATGCCATATAAAATTACGGCTCCAATGGAAGTAATATTTCCAATCATCAATTACACTTAAAAGGGCGGGTGGTACAGGACGGTGTGCCTTGACCTCCATCCCGCCCTGTCTGCCGCCAGGCAGGCAGGCAACTCTTTTCCCAATCCTGAGAGAGGACTGGTGAAGGAGATTGCTTCGCTTCGCTCGCAATGACACCCTCCCCGCAAGCGGGGAGGGTGTCATTGCGGCGGTGCTTTTATCTTGCCCCCCCCAGTCCCTCTTAATCCCCTCCCCCGTTTACGGGGGAGGGTTAGGGTGGGGGTGCATCCAATATGGTCGTAAATCATTCCCACAAAACTGAGATATTACGAACCGGTTTGAGTTAAAGCATTTCGGTCGTTTGGAGGTATATTGATCCTTTATGAGCCGAATTATGGGACTGGATATCGGGGATAAAACGATCGGTGTTGCAATCAGCGATGAAAACGGCATGCTGGCGCTTCCGCTGAAGACCATCGCGCGCGGCAACAGCGTCCGCAGCGATATGAAATTGTTGAGGCCGATGCTGGAGAGCTACCAGGTTACTGATCTGGTAGTGGGAATGCCGCTTTCACTGGATGGGAGCCGGGGGGTTCAGGCGGAGAAGGTGGCCGAAGTGGTGGCGGCCATGAAGAGGTTCATTTCGCATCCAATCCATCTGGTGGATGAGCGATTCACGACGGTTGAGGCGGAGCGCCGAATGATCGAGGATGGAGTTCGGCGCAGAGAGCGGAAGCGGTCAGTGGATTCGGTGGCGGCCTGCTTGATCCTGCAAACTTTTTTAGACCGGAGGAATGCGCTCAGAACCAACCCATCCGATGGTGGCTTAAATGAGTAATAAGCAGAGGTCGCCACTGCAAAAGGTTTGGCGGCTCGGGATTACGATTGCGATCTTGGTTGTGCTGGTGCTGGGCGGTATGACAGGGGCAGCGGTCTATCTGCTGAGCCCGCCCCAATCAACCGGGAAGCCGGTACTGGTTCATATCAAACCGGGTGGCACGATCTGGGATGTGTCGAAGGAGCTCCAGCATCATGGCCTCATCCGCAGCGCCAATCTATTTTTTCTTTACACCCATTTGATGGGAAAATCACGCCGAATTCACGCCGGCTACTACCGCCTGTCGCCTGCTATGTCGGCGGCTCAGGTGTTGGACTTATTGGTGTCCGGCAAGCACGTAACCGGAATTTGGGTCACGATCCCGGAAGGCTTTACGGCTTGGCAGATTGCCAATCTGCTTCAAAAACGCGGTGTGGTCTCTGCAAAGCCGTTTCTCAGCGTGGTTCACAGACCATGGGGGATCATCCGCGCCGATTTTCCCATTCCGAAAACCGGTTTGGAAGGGTATCTATTTCCCGATACCTATCTGTTCGATCCAAAAAGCTCCCCCCGAGCGGTGATCCAGAGAATGGTGAACGATTTTGAGCGCCGTTTTTTTCTTCCATATCGCAAGGAGCTCCAAAACGACCCGATCGGGCTGTCAGGCGTTACCACCGTTGCTTCCATGATCGAGCGGGAAGCGAAGATGGAGCGTGATCGTCCCCGGATCGCAGCCGTGATATACAACCGCCTGAAGATCGGTATGCCGCTCCAAATTGACGCCAGCGTGCTCTACGCGATGAACCACCACACGACCCGGATCAGCGCGAAGGATCTCAAAACCGCCTCGCCTTATAACACCTACCAGCACACCGGGTTGCCGCCCGGCCCGATATCCAATCCTGGATTGCAGAGCTTATTAGCCGCGCTCCATCCCGATCACGATTCCTATCTCTACTACGTTGCTGCGCCGAATGGAACTCAAATCTTCGCTACCACACTGGCCCAACACGAGCGAAATATCCGCGTGGTTCAGCAAGAGGAGAGCTCAGGCGGGCGGCACCCCATTGCCCAATGAAGACGGACGGCCGAGGATTGCAGATTTTTTGCCCGCAGAGGATGGAGCGCAGCGTTACGGAGGTGACGGTGGAGCAGCTTCGGAAGATGGGGGTGGAGGCGGTGCTGCTCGATCTGGACAACACACTGGTTCGCTGGCAGGGGCGCGATATTCCGGATACGATCCGGAAATGGCTTCAGGAACTGCGCGAGGCCGGTTTTAAGCTTTGTCTGGTTTCCAACGCCCGCTTTGGCAAAAGGTTGAGGTCACTCTCTACCGAATTAAATATTCCCTATGTGCGCAAGGCGGCAAAGCCAAGCCGACAGGGTTTTCACAATGCGTTGAAGCTGCTGAGCTGCCCGGCGCACAAAGCGGTGATGATCGGCGATCAGATGTTCACCGATGTGTGGGGCGGCAACCGTTCCGGAATCTACACCATCATGGTCGAGCCCATTGCGCGCCGAGAGTTTATCGGCACCAAGATAAGCCGGGTGGCGGAAAGGCTCCTTTTGGCCTGGTTTCGGCGGCGCGGGGATATTTGAGATAAGCATTTGGTGTGGTCTCCCAGATATTTATTGATTGAAACGGTTTTGGAACATTGGAAGGAGCCAATTCGTCAAAAATTGTTGGATTCCATAAAATCACATATCGGCGGGGATTGGCGGGTAATCGGCGTGTTGGGCTATCCCGTTCAACACTCCTTATCGCCGGCCATGCAAAATGCGGCCATTCAGGCGCTTTCGCTCCCACTGGTCTACGTGCCGTTTGAGGTAAGTCCGGAACATCTGGCGACCGCGTTGGATGGGTTATCGGCCCTCAATATGGTGGGCGTAAACTTGACCATTCCCCATAAAGAGGCGGCCGTACCACTGATGGATGCCCTGGCTTCGAGGGCCGATCGGATCGGCTCCGTCAACACAGTCGTTTTTGACGGCGGAAAGAAGATCGGTTACAGCACCGATGGCATCGGGTTTTTAACCCCATTGCATGAGCGACGCTTTCAGTTAAAAGGCGCCCAGTGCGTTATAATCGGCGCCGGAGGAGCAGGCCGGGCGATACTATATGCGCTGGGAGAGTCGGGAGCGTCCGTTTCCATCATCAACCGGACTCCCACTCGATCTGAGCGGCTGGCGGCCGAGGTGAACCAGGTCTGGCCCGGGATCGCGAAACACCTGGAGTGGGCTGATAAGACGGAGGTGGAAGCCGCATTCCGAAGCTGTGATCTGTTGGTAAACGCGACACCTTTGGGCATGGCACCGCATGATAAGGAGGTGGAGTGGGATTTGCCTCTGCGCACTTTACCCTCGACCGCGTTCGTTTACGATCTGGTCTATCGTCCAGCGAAGACTCGTTTAATGGAAATCGCAGAAGATTGCGGTTGCGAAACAATGAACGGTCTGAAGATGCTGGTTCACCAGGGCGCCGAATCCTTCCGGATATGGACCGGGATCACCCCACCGGTGGCGGTTATGGAGCGGGCCGCATTGGAACAGCTTCGATCCTGCGAGGCTTAACCAATCTGGTGCAGGAGTTGCAAATATGGTTCAATGCCTCTGTATTGGCCCTTAAAGCAGGAAATCTCTTGCCAAGCACTAATTTGCTTATTTGGCGTAAAGGATAATGGGTCTCAAGCAGACGATACATGGTTGCCGATAACTCGGCTAGGCGTTCTCGAAATTGAAAGTGGATGGTTAATCCACCAGTCGGGTATTGAGAAGGTGGTAGTCCGTACTCCGGATAGAAGGGTGCACTAGCTATAGTTTGAGGGGCCGGATGCATATTGCGTTATATGACGTATTGTGTTAGAATGAAGCGTGTATCAGTATGGCAGTTCTTCCAAGCGTTGGATGATTCCAATGAGAGGGCAGGGTGACGGGAAGATGGTAATGGCAAAAAAAAGCATGGGCGATTATCTGGTGGAGGGCGGATACATCACGGCCGAGCAGTTGAAGCAAGCGCAAGACGCACAACGCACGGCCAAGGGTGACCTCGGCAAGATACTGGTAGACCTCGGGTACGTGGGTGAGCAGGATGTGGCCAAAGCACGTGCCCAAGAGTTGGGTATACCCTTTGTTGATTTAACCCGCTACCAGATAGACAGCGGCGCAATCAACGTGGTGCCCGAGCACATCGCAAGACGGCATAACGTGATCCCGATCAAGAAAGAGGATCGGGTTTTAACGGTGGCGATGAGCGATGTCAACAACCCCTACGCCGCCGATGACCTGCGACTAGTCTCTCGCTGCACCATTCGAGCTGCACTGGCTGCTCCAAGCGATATTGAAGACGCCATTCGCCGAAACTATGGTGGATCAAACTTGACCGAAGAGCCGGTTGGACTGGCGCCTACCTCGAATGGAGGCGGGGGCTCGGTTTCCGCATTTTCCGATATGCGAGAGGATATTGCCAAATATGCGGCGACTTCCAATATAGAGGATGAGGATGACCCCGACGCCGCCGTTAAAATGTCGGAAGAGGCCCCGATCATCCGGGTCGCAAGCACCCTTGTCCAGCAAGCCATCCGGACCCGGGCGTCCGATATCCATGTGGAGCCGGATCGCCGCAACGTCCGCGTCCGTTACCGGGTAGATGGCGTTCTGCATGAGACGATGACCCTGCCCAAGTACATTCAAGCCCCTCTGATCTCCCGCTTTAAAATTATGGCGGATATGAACATCGCTGAACGCCGCCTGCCGCAAGACGGCCGTATACCGATCCGATATGAAAACAAAGACTACGATCTTCGTGTGTCCTGCTTGCCGAATATTTTCGGTGAGAAGATCGTCATGCGAATTTTGGATAAAACCAGTATTTTAATCGGCTTGAACAAGCTGGGATTCCAGGCCGAGTCGCAGGCTCACCTAGAGGAATTGACCATTCAGCCGAACGGATTGGTGCTCTCGACCGGCCCGACTGGATCGGGCAAAACTACCACGCAGTACTCGGTGCTCAACAAATTGAACACCATCGAGAAGAACATCATCACGATTGAAGACCCGGTTGAATACCAGCTTAGCGGCATCACTCAGGTTCAGGTTAACCGGAAAGCCGGTTTAACCTTTGCTAATGCGCTTCGCTCCTTCCTGCGTCAAGACCCCGATATCATTATGGTTGGTGAAATGCGCGATCTGGAAACGGCTGAAATTGCAATTGAAGCGTCACTAACCGGACACCTGGTCTTGACCAGCCTTCACACCAACGATGCGCCCTCGGCCGTAATTCGTATGGCGGATATGGGGGTTGAGCCTTACCTGATCTCGGCAACGGTTATTGGTGTGTTGGCGCAACGGTTAGCGCGGAAAATATGTAATAACTGCAAGGAGCCCTATGAAGTGCCAGGTTCCGACTTGCGGCGATTTGGATTTAAGCCGGAGAACCCGGACCAACCCATTACCCTCTGGCGCGGTCGTGGCTGTGAGTTGTGCCATCAGACGGGATATACCGGCCGGCTTGGGATTTTCAGCATGATGCGAGTTAACGACGAGATCGCCGAACTGGTTGTCCGGCGCGCCCCGCTAGCCGACATACGAGATGCAGCGAAGGCGAATGGAATGATGGAGCTGCGCGAAGATGGCCTGATAAAAGTGTTGGAAGGGATCACGACACCGGAGGAAGTGATGCGGGTCGTATTCACCGCCGGCCATTAATTAACCGACATCACGCCCGTATCGAATTGGAAATGTCCCGGAGCGGGAAGGGAACGGCGCCAACGCATCGGCGATCCAAATTACGGAGGTTATGTTCGAGTGGAAGATGTCACTCAACAACAAGCATCCAGCGCTCAGCAAAAAGCGCGCTCGCTGGATGACATTCATATTGATGATCTGTTGCATACGGTTGTGGAAAAGAACTCATCGGACCTGCATATCGCGGTTGGTATTCCGCCCATTATCCGGGTGGACGGCCAACTGCAACCAGTTCCCTTTGTGAAAGTTACCCCGCAGGACTCGCAACGTCTCATCTACGACATTTTAACGGATGAGCAGATTCAACGGTTTGAAACCAATTTTGAGCTAGACTTCAGCTACGCGCTGGCCCGCCTGGCGCGTTTCCGGGTTAACGTTTACCGGGACCGCGGGAACGTGGCCACCGCCTTCCGATTGATTCCGCAGCGAATCCCCACCCTCAAGGAGCTGCAACTGCCGCCGGTGCTGGAGGAGCTGACCCGTCTGCCGCGCGGACTTATTCTGGTTACCGGGCCGACCGGATCGGGTAAATCCACCTCACTGGCCGCGATGATCAACCAGATCAACTCGGAGCGCAGCGTGCATATCATCACCATTGAAGACCCGATTGAATACCTCCACAACCATCGGTTTTCGGTGATTAACCAGCGCGAACTGGGTTTGGATACCAAAACTTTTCCCAACGCTTTAAGGGCTGCCCTGCGAGAGGATCCGGACGTCATTCTGGTGGGAGAGATGCGCGACCTGGAGACAATGCAGATGGCGGTTTCGGCGGCTGAAACCGGCCACCTCGTTTTTGCCACCCTGCATACCAACAGCGCCGCCACCTCGGTGGAGCGCATTGTGGACTCCTTCCCGCCCGGACAGCAGGAGCAGGTACGGCTGCAGCTCTCCAATAACTTGCAGGCGATCCTCTGCCAGCAGCTTTTGCCGCGCGCCAATCAACCGGGACGGATTTGCGCGATGGAGGTCATGACGGCCAGCCCGGCCGTGAGAAACCTCATTCGCGAAAATAAAGCGCACCAGATCACTTCAATGATTCAAACCAGCGCCAGCATGGGAATGCAGACGATGGATCAGTCGCTGCGCGATCTGTATGTGCGGGGCTATATCACTTACGAAGAGGCGATGAGCCGGGCGATGAACCCGACCGAACTAGAAAAGATGATCCGTACGGTTACCGCTCCAGCCGGAGTGGGACCGGCCGGAGGGCGTTGACGCGCACCCATCGCGCAGGCCGACGGTGCGGCATTTTGACTGCCGAAACGAAACGACCCCAAATGGGCAGGAGATAAACGATGGCGACCTATGCATATACGGTTCGTGATAGCTCCGGTCAAACCAGAACCGGAACCTCCGAAGCGGAAACGGTGGATATTCTGCGGCGAAGGCTGCAAGAGCAGGGCTTTACCGTGGCCGATATCAAGCAGACCTCAGCCGCCCGGAAAAAACAGGCCGGCGCCGGGTGGGGCCGCGTTAAATTAAATGACCTGGCCATCTTTTGCCGCCAGTTCTCCACTATGGTGGATGCCGGTGTGGGACTCGTTCGTGCCCTGGATGTGCTGGGGGAGCAGACCAGCAACCCTAAACTACGCCGAATCATTGTGGAAGTCCAACAGGAGGTGGAAGCCGGTCAGAGCCTCTCCAAAGCCCTATCCAAGTATCCTAAGACCTTCAGTACCCTGTTTCTCGGTTTAATCCGAGCGGGAGAGGTCGGTGGTGTGCTGGAAGAAGCGCTGCAACGTCTCTCATTCTTCCTTGAAAAGGATATGGAGCTGAGACGCAAGGTGAAAGCGGCCTTAACCTACCCCGTGATCGTCGTCTGTTTTGCCGTTTTGATTGTGCTAGCGCTGACCACCTTCATCGTTCCCAAATTTGCCGCCCTCTTCCATGACCTGGGCATGAAAGAGCTTCCAACCATGACGCAGATGCTGGTGGACTTCAGCAACCTGGTCAAAACCGGATGGTGGAAACTGGCGATCGGGATTTTTGTGCTGTATCTCGCAATAAAGGCGTTTAAATCAACACGGGTCGGTCGCAGAGTGGTTGACCGCGTAAAGCTGAAAGTCCCCGTTTTCGGCAAGCTCCACCATAAAATTGCACTGGCTCGGTTTTCACGCACGCTGGGCACATTATTGGTTTCGGGCGTTCCGATACTCCAGGCCCTGGAGACGGTCTCCGGTACGGTGGGCAACGGCATCATTTCGGACGCCGTTATGGAGGCGAGAGCACGAATTCGAGAGGGCGACCGAATTAACGACCCGCTTGAGAAAAGCCGGATGTTTCCACCGATGGTCGTGCATATGATATCAATCGGTGAGGAATCGGGCGCACTGGATACCATGCTCTCGAAGATCGCCGATTTCTATGAGGGTGAAGTGGAGTCGACCTTACAGAGCTTGACCTCCGCCATCGAACCGTTGTTGATTGTGTTTCTGGGTTTGGCGGTCGGCTTTATCGTCATCGCCATGTTTATGCCGTTGATCGCAGCAGTAGCCAACCTGTCAGGTGGCGGCGGAGGCGGCGGCGGTGGTGGTTAACAGGATTAATGACTGGACAGCGCTTTGATGCTGCCTGCCGGCGAGTGGTGGGTATGTGCATTTGCTTTTGGCACCGTCATCGGCAGCTTTCTAAATGTATGCATCTGGAGGCTTCCCCGGGGTGAATCGCTGATTTACCCCGGGTCACACTGTCCTTATTGCGATCATCAATTGGGACCAGCCGATCTGGTGCCACTTCTCAGCTTTTTAATAAGAAGGGGTCGTTGTCGTTATTGCGGGCGGCCGATCAGTTGGCGATATTTCGGGGTCGAGCTGCTTACCGGATTGATATTTGCCCTGCTGGCCTACCGGTTTCAATTTGGGCTGGATTTCGTGGCCTATTCGCTCTTTACGGCCGCGCTGATTGTCGCCTTTTTTATAGACGCCGAGTCCTTTTTCATTCCCGACGAAGTGAATCATTTTGCCCTGCTGATGGGCGTAGGGCGGGATATCTACGGCATCGCGCAAAACGAAACGAGCCACTCGCTCATTGATGGCTGGCTGCCCCATTCGATCTTAACGGCGGTTATCTGTGCGGCCATATTTGTCGGGATCCGGATATTGGGCACCGCCCTATTTCGTAAAGAGGCGATGGGGTTAGGTGATGTCAAGCTGGCGCGCGCGATTGGAGCCATGCTGCCGATCGGGGCGGCGCTCACCTCCTTTTTTATGGCGGTAATTATGGGCGCGGTTTTAGGGCCGGTTATTCTGCTGGTCAAGCAGCGGCGATCTCCACCCAGCAATGAAGATGCAATTCAAGAAAAGGCGGTGGAGGAAGACATTAAAATTCCCTTTCTGCGGGATTCGCTGGAGAGCCTGCAATATCTGCTTTTTCTGGATATCCCGATCACGATCTGGATGCGATTCAAACGAAGGCCGGAGAGTGAGCCGTTGGTTGAGGATGAAGACTGGCAACCCGGCGCCACTCACATCCCGTTCGGGCCGTTTATGGCGGTTGGAGCGGTGGCCGCCATTTTCATCGGCAATCAATTGACCGATTGGTATCTGCGCTGGTCGCATTTAGGCATGTTGTTCGGCGGAAAATCATAGTATAAAGTGAATATTTTTTTCAATCGCTTACTCCTACCGGTCGGGATTTGCCTAAGAAGAGATGAGAGGGTGGTCCGGTGGAACAAGGAGAGTAATCTAATCGTCCAAACTGCAGTGTTGTTGAATGGAGAAGCGATTGGCGGTGACGAGAAACTTGGAGCGAAAGAAAAGGTTGGGTGACAGGGCCATGAAAGTGAAACCGATAACGAGGGGCTTTACGCTAATCGAGCTTTTAACCGTGATCGCTATCATCGCGGTTTTGGCGGCCATTATCTTTCCCGTAATGAGCACCGTGCGAGAGCAGACGAGGCAGACGAGCTGTTTGAGCAATATGCACCAGCTTTACGTTGCGGTGGGGATTTACAAGGCGGACAATGAGGGATACCCGCCCGCGCTGCTGGGTTATGTCCAGTATAATGGGAACCAGGTGATACCGGCCAGCAACATCGCAGACGGTTATCTCTACCGAGACGATGTCAAGGATATCAACACCTATAAGTGCCCCGATAACCCCACATCCAGTCAAACTGCCGTCACCACCGCCGTCTACCCGCCCTCCACCCCGATCGCCAGCGCGATGGCGTCAACCTGCCCCACCCAGAACGGACTGACAGAGGTCTGTTGGACATCACAGGATGCTCCACCCGGCGTTTCGGCGGGAACCCCCAAGCTGTTCTATACTTGGGACAGCTACGATATCAACCCGATGCTGACGATAAACGGCAATGGGGTGGCGGTGCCGGTTTCGGGAGTGTACGTATTGAGCTATAGCCCCGATTGGACCGGTGTGGTTGGTCTTAACGATAGCGTTAATCAGCTTAAGTATAAGAACCCGCCGCTCGATAAGACGGTGCTGGCCACCTGCACTTGGCATACGGTGACCAACGGCAGTCCGGTGACATTGATGATTCTCGCATCCGGCACGGTGAAAAAGGTGCAGAGCAACCAATACGTTACACAAGGGCCGTTGAACATCTTCGGCCCCTAAGTAATACGATATGCTGGGCGGATAAACCGTTGCGGCAGAGGCTGAGGACGAAATCGGGTTGCGACCTTGCGATTTCGGGCGGCGCTCAAGGCTTTAGGAATGATGCTCGGTGAGAGCGTGGGATTTAGATCAATAACATGAGACGGCATAACACCACAAATGGTATGACCTTGATCGAAGTGCTGGTCGTGATGGTGGTGCTGGTGGTTGGGATCTTCGCCGCGGTGCGGTTATTTCCGCCCGGATTGTTGACCATCAAGCAGACCCAAGAACAGACGATGGCACAGCGATTGGCCACCGAAGAGCTAGATCGGTGGGAGGCTCACACCGCTAACCTGCCCTCCGGCGTCATTGGAATCGCGCCGGTGCAGGTGGGCAGTGGTTATGCCTACTCTTATGTATCCAATATTCCACCCTGGGACCTTACCGACTTTACCTCCGCACCATACGGCGTGGATCCCTACTTCATCTCCGATATCAATCGCATCCGCCGCATTATCGGTGAGACGATCAAAATCCCGGTGCCGACACCCACCGTCGCTGGCAGCGGCTCCATCTATACGGTGATGGAGGGGCCGATATTCTACAATCCGAACGATCCTAACAGCGATCAAGAGCTGAGCATTACCGGCTCGCCGCTGGCCCGAAGCGTTCAGTCTTCGGCTAACTTGCCGGTGGTCGGCCGACCCGGCGCCTACGCCATTGATTATGCAGGAAATGCGATCGCGTTTTATCCGCTGCCCTATTCCCGTAACTACACGCTCACCATCAGCTATTACGATAACAACGGCCAGGTACTGACGCTGCCGCCTCAAACGATCTTCGTCCCCCCTGGAAATACCGTTATCGGGCCGGTGTGGCAGCCCCTACCAAATCTGCCGACCGGAGCGATCGGTTGGGCGCCGGAAAGCGACGTGGTAGCCCGTAAGTTTGACTACCTGGGCGATATTCAAGATGGCACCGCATTGCCATTTAGCCCGCTGGACCCCTACCAGTATAAGCTGCTGCAATCCAACGATGGTCCTTACGCCAACATCGGGATACTCGTCTTTAATCCGATCGGTTACAACCGAAATGAGCCCTCGGCAACCGGCCCGGTACCGCTTGTAGCCCACATTGATTACACCGTGTGGGACTGGCACATCATTCGGGATGACCGCACCATGCCGGCTGATCCACCCTATACTGTTGACTTGACACTGAACCACCTCAAGAAAATCGGCGAAATTCAAGGGGACAATACCCCTTATGAAGGTCTGTTTCGCGACACGCAGGTTCCGGTGGATATGATGATTTACAATCTGAATACCGGTGAAAGGATACCGCCCACCGATTACACGGTGGATTATCGGAATGGCGTGGTGCAGTTCAACAACTCCTTCGGCAACAGTCATGCGGGAGCTACCTTCCGGTTCTTCTATGAGGCGCATGGGGCATGGGGGGTACAGATACAAAAGGCTTACGGCGTCTATACCCGCGCCTTCAATCCCAACGCGCCCAACCAGCTTCCCGCCACCGGTCTGGTATACGATCAGTATTTTGTGGGCAACGGCACGGTGGGATCGCCTACGCGGCTCTACTTCCCGATATGCGATGCGGGGAAAACGATTGTATTGAACAACTTTTATTACAAGGTTAGCGGTCAAACCACGCCGGTTCACGGCCAAAACCAGGCGTTTCAGATCAACAGCAATCCGGCGTTGTTTGAAAGTATCGGGCCGAACGGCTCACCGCTGACCTGGATTGACTTGACCAGCCAGTATCCCAATGCGACGGGCTGGGATTTTTCCAGCGTCGGCGCAGCGGCTATCGGAGTGCAGGGGGTCTCGTTTGAGGTGCGCGTCATCTGGAGCGATGGGGCCGATATAGACCAATCATCCAATCCGCCGACCATAAACTGGCACTGGCACCATTACGAATTGAATACATTTTTGACGCGGACCACGAATTGAAAAATTGGGCGCGGTTTGATAATTAATAAAAATGAAAGCCAATCAACTTAAAACAAAATATGGATTTACACTGGCCGAGCTGCTGGTTGCGATGGCGGTGACCGTCATCCTGCTGGGGCTGGTGTTTGGTCCTTTGATTGAAGCCTTTCATCTGACCAATCGCTCCGAGATGATGGTGTCGGTGCAGGATGCCGGCCGCCAGGCGATGGAGCGGATTAATCAGCAGCTTGGCAATGCGGCCTACGTCTTTGACAACCAAAATATGCCGATCAATTTCTGGGTGAATAATCAGAGCGGGGTGGAGACGGCGGTTCCGCTCAGCAATGCCTGGGTGGATATGGTCTCTTCCCTACATGTCAACGATCAAAACCCCAATCAGCCGATTGATCCCACCACCGGCTTACCGGCCGACACCGCCAATACCGGCAACTTCCGGGGGCCGTTAAGCTTGCCGCTGGTGCCGGGGCGGATTATCACTCGAATCTTCATCGGGCTGAGAAACAATCTTTCGGTCAACAATAAGCCGGTTTACCCCTATGCGAATCGCTACGACGATCCCCGGACTTCAATCACCCAAGACAATCCGTGCGTCTTGTACGAAGCGGATTTTCTGCCGTACAACCCGGATGGCACGATGAATACCAAGCTGATGGATCCGGCGCTCGATCCGAGCGGGAATTCAAATATACAGACAATTTTAGGTAATCCGAATTTCTTCTACGATTCGAACGTAGTGGGCAGCGGAAACCCCTCCCCCTCCACCGAGATGCCGGGCTGGAAAGACCTGAACGGCGACGGCAAAGTGGAGTATTTCGAGAACTGGGCTGCGGTAGCCCACCCGCTCGTCGCGCCCGACCGCTCCGACGCGATAACGCTCAAGCGGGACAGCCAGCACAATATCATTTACGATTCGAACGGGTTGCCACTCATCACATCCCTGTTTCAACTGGCGCCCAAGTACCAGGCAAACGACCAAATGATACCGACCTCGAATTCAGCTCCCAATGACGAGGAACCCAGCATCGCTCCCGATTCGGTTACCGCCAGCTACGGCGGCTGGGATAACCAGTATCAGGTTTTCGTTTTCCGATCCAATTTAAATGCGCCGGTGCTTCGCTATTTTGTGGGTGATGGCTCGGGGCAGATTACCGAGTACACCTACAATACCACCACCGGGCAGACTACGAGCACGCCCACCAATTTCGGGCTGAATCCGGACGGCACATTTGTCAATCCATCGCCGCTGATCGCCTTCACGGTGGATACGAAAAAGGGAAACGTCAACTTCGCATTTCCGGCCTCCGAGGTGCTCAAGGATGCAAATGGGAACGTGACCAATGAGATGATCTATAGCCCGGCTGAGATCAATGCGGCCTATAATTTCGCGACCCTTAACCAAGGATCTCCGCCTAACAATCCGGCCTACGTTCCGATACCCACGATCCGGTACGTATGGCTGAAGGTGCCCGATACAGCTTATAATCAGGCCGGAACCTCTCCGCTCGCCACCGTGCCGAATGCGCGGATCGTGGCGGGGTCGGAGCAAGTGATCGGACCCGATCAGCGTCCGGGCCCCCATTACGGCCAGCCGATTCTCTATACCCGTGTCCCATCAAACAGCAGCGCGCCGATTGGATGGAACCAATATCGGATCAACTATACCAACATCATCAACATGACCAATTCGACCGATCCAACGCAGTCGGTCGGCTTTCTGCAATTCGACAGCCAGCCGGATGCGCCGGGCGTGATCAACTCGTTGCCGGAGAGCTACGTGGTGGATCCCAACACCGGCCAAACGGCGCCCACCGAAATACAGGTCTCATACCAGTTTCAAAACAATCTGCCCAGCGATGTGGTGAAGGCCGATTACTTTACGCGCCAGCTCATGAGATTGACACTGGGCGTGCGAATGTTCGACCGGACCAATGGCCAGGCGGAGGAGATGGATTTAACCAACGATGTTCAGGTCAGGAACTTGCAGCGATGAGGCGGTTGATTGCGGCGAATTTCAAGGGATGGAGGGCGAACCTTTACCGATAGTGTGATCTGTCATCGAGGAGCAGCACGGTAAGGCCCGCCTGCAGGCCCATGCCGCCCGTCGCCAGGCGC
>JAKBZR010000053.1:0-7397 GCA_021842405.1 bacterium | reverse complement strand
AGATGCAAACATCAATGTTTTGCTTAAGAACCCATATCGGAAAGCGGAATGAGCGGGGCCAATCCCTGATTGTAGCGTTGGTGGTGCTGTTTGCGCTGTTTTTCCTGGGGACCATTTTCGTGGCGCTGGTGGTCCATAACCTGCAAAATGCCGGCCGTGCCCGTGATTTATCGGAAGCGGAAAAACTGGCCGAGGCGGGCGTCCGCTACTGCGATTACAACCTGACCTACAGCAATGACGGCGCCGACTGGCGGCCTCCCTATCAATCCCTCGCGCAACTTTATCCTGGTAATCCGGTGTTACAAAACGGCGATCCCGATGCGATCTGGATCAGCCAGGGATTTTCACGAATTAACTTTCCGGGCGGGCGGGCGCTGGTGCGGGTCTCTTACCATCCCGATCCCGCCAATCCGTTAGGCCGCTTTATCAAGATCGAGTCGATCGGACGGGTCGGCACTCTCAATCTGGATGATCCAACCATTTTCACTATGCCGCCCGATCGTTTACGGCAGGAGCTGGTGGCCTACAAGCAGATCGGGCTGGGCGATTACCTGTTTTACGTGACCAATCTCCACAACGACAGCCGGTTCCAGGCCGTATTCGGCTCCGGGATACTCTCGGTGCCGCTGATGCAGCAACTGGGAGAGTTGCCGATACGAACCGATCAGAATAACCCGCCGGGCGCGCCGATCCGGGTCAACGGTGATATGCGGCTGATCGGCAACCTGGATATCCAGGAGCCGACCACTCAAAATCAAAACGTACAGGTGGCGGGCCAAATTCACGTGACGCAAGGGGCGAACGCCACCATCAACGGCAATCCGATCCTGCCCTCCAGCGCTCCGAACTTCAGCACTTATGGCGGATTGATCCGCGACAGCTCGACGTCGCCGGATATCAGCGGCTATACCCGATCGGTATCGCGCAACCCGCCACCGACCATTAATACCCCAAATCCGGCAACCGGCGTGCTTCGCTACCGCGCGCTGACCCGTGACAGCGGTATTTGGAGGCAGCGGCCCAATAGTACCTGGTTCAATACCGGGGCTTTCGGATATGGACGCGGTGTCTATATCCCGAACTGGTCTGATCGCCAAAATCAGACCGCGAACGGCGGCATTCCGGGCAGCTATTCGCTACGGGCCGATTGGCTAAACCCGCAGTGGAATCCGCTGGGTTACTGGGACGGGCCGTTCTATAAGCCGCCGGGCGCCTTCATTGATCTTGGTATTGTGACCGATTCACAGGGGAACTTGACGAGCGGCTTCACCATCACGCGGGATGACGCGCCCTTCACTGACCCAACCGGCCGGCTGCCCAGCCAGCGATCACTGGTTTACAGCCTCTTTATCTATCGCAGCCCGTCAGCTCCCGCCAACTCGCCGCCGGAGCTGAAGATCGAAAATCCTATGCTACGCGGATTTTTAGAGCAGCAGGGGATTACAGGGGACGCGCTGGACGCGGCGATGCCCGATTTCAACGGGGTCATCTATGCGGAGGGGAACATACGAATCCGCGGATTGCTGCCCTCCAGAGCGCGGCTCTCCCTGCGCGGCAATACTACGGCAGCGGACCGCACGCTGGTGCAGATGCCGTCACTAACCGTGGTTTCCGGCTCCAATATCTATATCGAGGGCAATCTGGTCCGCGATCTAAACGGCAACAACGGCCATGAATCCCGTACCTGTTTGGGGTTGCTGGCTGTAAATTATGTATGCGTAAATACGACCATGTTTATGGCGCCCCAGGCGGAGACCGGCGGCTGGGGTTCGGATGGTCTCAATGATACGCCGCCTCACCACGTGCGGATCGGCCTGAGCAATGATGCGCGGTTTAACTCCTATGGTTTGCAGTTCAGCTTCGGTGATGACCCCACCCAATACACGCCAGTAAACGGCGGCGCACAGACAATCTATCTGTTATTGCGCCACTGCGCGGCGCCGCCGGGGCCGTCTTACTTGAATCTGTTGATCAATCCGGCGCTGGCCACTGCGTCCGGTAACGAGCTATATCCTTTCAATGTGATTCAACCGCCTTGGATATACACCTATCCACTGGTCAATCCGGCAACACAGGTTTTCAATGTATTTGAAAAGCAGGCGTTCGACCTGTACCAGCCGACGCCCGCCAACTCTCTGTACACCCTGTTGACGCAGCCCGGCTCGCTCAACACAATGGACTTTCAGGTGGATCAACAGTATGCGGCGGCAGCGGGAAATAGCGCCGGCGTCAGCGATTACCTGCTGGGCGGCGCCGGGGTTGAGCCGCTCGATATTCGAGTTGATGCGTTAATTTATGCGCAGGACGGATCTTTCTTTGTGATACCGGGATACTGGTTCAACCCGGACCCCAACGATGTGCGGGGCGGCCCCAACCCGGTGGGTCAAACCAGGCCGCCGGGAACTAACTCGCTATTTCCGTTCTATGGCGATCCGCTGGACGTGCGGATCACGATCGTGGGCTCCATTACGGAAAACACCACCGCATCGGCGGCTGATCAATCGGCCTGGATGAATAAATGGGGCTGGATACCGGCAACCTACGGCTCATCCGGCGTATCGGTGCCAAAGGAGCACCTCGATGTCTCGGATGTCGGTATGCCGGTAGCCAACGATCTACGAACTGCAGCCGAACAGTCGGACAACATTACCCGCGGACTGCTCTACATCTACGATCCGGTGCTGGCGGAGCCGTATGAGACGCTGAATCCCAATGGAGGTCAACCCATTCGACCGGACCCGAATAATCCAAATCTAGCGCTGCCGCCGGTGCCGAAGTTGCCGGTCGCGCCGGGGTTGTTGTACTTTGGCAGATCGGATTAATCAGCTCATGGTTATTGCAGATGGCTGCGGGTGGCGCA
Source organism: bacterium (assembly GCA_021842405.1). Taxonomy (GTDB): domain Bacteria; phylum Armatimonadota; class Chthonomonadetes; order Chthonomonadales; family JAMCWF01; genus JAMCWF01. Next base: position 4,537 of record JAKBZR010000053.1, on the reverse strand, counting down.
AGGTGAAATGCAATGTTTAGCCGAATTCGATGGATATATTTAATGATAATATCGGCTGGCTTACTTTGGCCAGCCAGTGCTGGGGCCGACGCTTTTCAGTACACTGCGCAAACCAGAGTCATCAATGCCTGTATCCTGGTGTCGCATGCGGAAGAGGTGATTCGAAACGGGACCGATTACGGACCGGAAAACCCCGATCCGTTCGTCTTTTACGTGCTGGAGAATCGCAGCGATCTCAAGCCTTTGGGCTTTCATTTCGTCAATCCGCTGGCGCCGCCCGTTATCACGCCGGCCATCTATCAGCGCTGGCTTAAGCGAGTGATAACCGGACCGGATCCGGCGTTCGGCCCCAATTCGCCGTTTCAGATCGGCGCGCCGGTTACCCCCAATATGGGCGCCTATTGGGAGGTGAATCTCGATCAGGTTACCGCCCAGCAGCTCAAGCAGTTTAATTTGATATTTATCCACTCCCACGTTGCAAACGCCACCTTCACCCCGCAGGAGCGGGAGAAGCTCCGAAAGTACGTTGACGGCGGCGGCACGCTGTGGGTGGAGGATTGCGGCGGATTTACCATCAACCCGGCTGCGCCCCTGCTGTTTGACTTTCAATTCCACCAAGGAGCAGGACCAAGGGATGCTCAAATCGCCAGCCCTCACCATCCGCTGGTCAACGATCCCTATCATATCAGCAATATTCAAGCGCAGTTTTTGGGCGATAAAGGGGTCGGCGGCTACTATGTATACGATGCCGACAATCCAGCGCAGCCGGGAACCGTGCTGGCGGCGCCGGGAAATATGCCGGCGCCCCGCATCCTAACCCCGATTATCTGGAACACATTGGGTACCAGCAATCCGGCGAATTGGCGGCCCTATGTGGCGGCCGGCCAGTACGGGTCAGGCCGGGTTGTCATCAGCAGCCAGGACTCGGGGTGCGCCATCAATGATTATGTCGGCGGTGTCAACGACGGTTACGGCGGGAACAGCGGCACCATCAGCGGCAACAACCTGCTGGCCGCCCATGTGAACGACCTGGAATTTGCCTACAATATCGCCGCTTGGAGCACCGCAAACCAGACCGCCTCGGTGAATGATCGTCGAACCGGAAATAATCCGGAAAATATTGCCGCCGCGCTCACCCAAAATTTCACCACCAATACGGCCGGCGCCATGAAAACCGGCAGCGCGGTTGCCTACAAGGGCATCATTTTTTCGGTGGATGGGAACCTGGTGCTGCACGCCTACAACGAGCATCCCGGCTTGGATTTGGACAACGATGGCAATCCGGATGAAGGCTTACCGGATTACATATACGGCACCTCATACGACGAGATCTGGCGCCTGGATTTAAAGCAGTTCGGCAGTCCAACCGGCGCCAGCACGCCGACCGTGATTGACTTTTACGATCCAAACTACGTGAGCCAGTTCGGGCCTTCGGTTACGGTGGGCGGCGGTGTCAACCTCATCAACAGCGACAACCGCAGCCTGGTGCTGGTGATGCTGAGCAATGGAATCATGGTTGCGGCGCGGGCATTTCCGGAGACGACGAATGCAAACGGGCAAGCCGTTCTGGCGCCGGTTACCAACGTGGATTGGACCGCCCAGATCGGGGACAATTACAACATCCCCAATGACAGCTCGGTGCTGGGGCATTTTCCCATTCCGTCGCCCGCCTTTATGGATGGCGTGGTCTTTGAGGGCGTCAATACGTCAACTGGCGGTAAAATTGTAGCCATTGATCCTCGAATGGGGCTAAGCGCCTTTCAACCCAGCGCTAACGGGTATACCGGAGCAGCCGCCTCGACCGATGAGGTGCCGCAATCCACCGCCGGCATGACCGAGGTGTTGACCACGCCGACGGTGGGATATGTGACCGATCAGGCCAGCAACGCCGACGATGAGATGGTCTATTTCGGCACTGCCCCGCTCTATGCCGGCGGCGTACAGACCGCGCCGGCATCCATTCGGGCGATGTGGTTTGGAACCCGGAGTGAGCCGCTTACCCCCGTTGCAGGGCAGACCCTCACCTATAAATCCCGCTCGCCGGTTCCGTGGTTTATCTACGGCGGATCGGGTAGCAACGATAACCCAAATTTACGCCCGCGAGTGTTTGTGATGAGACCGGATGGCACGACCGAGGAGTTGGTCTACAATGTGGACTATCAGCTCAACTGGGTGACCGGGATCGGCCAAGAGGTCATCGTCAACGCGGGACACCCAACCAATGGGCCGGTCACCGCAGTTGATACTTTGTATGCCGACTACACGCTCGACTGGACTATTGTACCGCCAACGACGACGCCCATCGTCAACGCGCGATCGGTATTTCCGCTGCCCGATCCTCAAAATGCAGGGGCCCTGATGAATCCCACTATCGCGTTGTCGCGAGGCGATTCACTGGTTTACAGCGTAAACAACGGCTCCCCATCCTATACTCCGGCGCGTGGATCGGTCTATTCGGTCAACGAGCAACTTTATACACCCCCCTCCCAGGGAACGACGGTCAACTGGCGCTACCAGATGACAAACGGCTTTTCCTTCACCGTCAACGGCACTTCGGTAACGGTGCCGCCCCGGTTGCGCAATTTGGATTTGAGCGTCGGCGCCGGTGCAATGGGCGGGTACGTGACCAATCTGGAGTTCGGCGGTGGCGTGGCGGAGGCGAACGGAGTCGTCTACGCGGTAGGGAACGGCGCCATTGGAAATCTTCCTGTTTCGGTTCTTTGCGCGTTCAATGCCAATCCGGATGCGGTGATTCACCTGGGCGCGCCGGTCGGCAACAACGTGCGGGTGCGAATTAGGCAAATCAATTTGGATGCGTCCGATTTGAGCGGCATACCGCCTCGAATTATCTGGTCCGATATGACGCCGCGTCAATACACGCTGGATCGAGGCAGCGGCACAATCCGAATTTTGAGCTTTGCTCCGATCGGCGGAACGCTGAACGCATTCAATGCGGGCGCGCCGTTCGTGGTGGAAATTGGGGCCGGCAATAATGAAGTGATTGCGAAGCGGATCGTGGATCCGGACGGCACCGCTCGGCTGGTCGGTCCGGACGGCGTGGATAATCTGCTTTGGTATGCCATTATTCCCTCGACACCGCCAGCCGCTTTGAGCGGGCGATTGCCGTCCGGACTGATCAGCGCCGCCCCCTATGTGCAGGGGAATGTGGTCTGGCTCGGTTTCGATAGCGGGCAGATCGCCTCATTCGATGCGAATCCTACCTCCACCGATCCCTCCATCGGAGTGGGTGGGCAGGCCATGCTGCTGAAGCATTTACGATGGGTCAGCCCCACTATACCGGGCTTAACCGCACCGGTGCTCACCCCGCCGGCCGGTCAGGAGAGCACGCTGGTCATTAACACGGCATCCGGCTTGACCTCCTATTTGAACGCAACCACCGTGGTGGCCGATCAGAATCGCATCGTGGCGGTGGACAGCGGCAGCAACCCGATCTGGTCGGTGGATTCCACCCGATCGTTCTCGGTCGCCGGCGGGAATCTGCCGGTCTACCTGGGAACGCCGGGGACAATCACCGGCAGTGGGACCGGCGAGCTGGTGACCCAAAAAATCGCAATCAATCATCCCAGCGTGGTTCGCGTGCTCGGCTCCAACGACTACCTGGTGGTGGACAGCGGCAACAACCGGGTGCTCGATATGGATTCGGCGGGACAGGTTCGATGGGAGATCAATCAATTTTACGATAATTACAAGGGTCTGCTACGTCCCGGCGACCCGTTGACGCTCAACGATCCGCACGACGCCTCCTATTGGGAAGATACGAATCCGGCGCTCAGCCTCAGCATTCCGTACGGCGGCGATACCTACACTTACAGCGGTCCGGCCGTGATCTATCACTATCTCATCGCCGATACCGGCAACTACCGGATCGTCGAGATCGTGGATATGTACACGCCGAACGGCCAGCCGATCGTGCCGACCGATGCGAGCGGCAATCCGGCGCCCTTCACCATGCTGCGCCAGCTCAATTTTGTGAGCGGCACGCTGGCTCAACAGGGCCAGAAGCTGCGCTATGTCAGCGCACAGCGGATCGTGGTTCAAAACGGAGCGCTCCCGCCCGATATGCAGATCCCGGGCGGCCCGACGTTGCCCCGCTATTTGACCATCGCCGCCGTTTCCAACGTCCGCGAAGTCGGTCAGGGCGCGATCGGGCAAAATACGGCTGGAGAGACCTCCGCAGCCACCGGCGGCTCGCTGGTGGTATTGGACGAAACCGGCACGCCGAAGCGGATCATCAGCAACCTGCTGCTGCCAAGCGGCCAGTATCAGAGAATCAATGGTCCGACCTCGTTCTCCGAGTTTACCGAGCTGGATCCGAACACCAATCAGCAGATCATTCGCTTCCTGCTTAGCGATGCAAACGGCGTCTATCAGATGCAGGCCGGAACAACGCCCAATACCTTCCAGGTGGTATGGACGCTTTCGGATGCGGACTACTACAATATGACGGGCCAGCGGCTGATGGCCTCCAGCGTGCAACGTCTCAACACCGGGGCGGTGGATCCCAACGCGGGCGGAA
>JAKBZR010000052.1 GCA_021842405.1 bacterium | reverse complement strand
CTTCGCTTCGCTCGCAATGACACCCTCCCCGCTTGCGGGGAGGGCTGGGGTGGGGGCGAGCGAAAATCATTCCCGGAGAACTGAACTCTTACTAAATTGATAAAGGAGGGCGCGAGTGCGTATCGTAATGTTGAGCTGGGAGTACCCGCCCAAAATTGTTGGTGGGATCGCTCGCCACGTCGAAGAGATCTCATGGGCGCTGGCTAAATCGGGCATCGAGGTGCACGTGGTCACCTGCGAGTTTCCGGGCGCACCGGAGGAAGAGGTCTATAACGATGTGTTTATTCACCGGGTGGCGCCCTACCAGCCAACCGACAACTTCGTCCACTGGGTTCATCAGCTCAACGCCGCCATGCGGGATCGCGCCGAAGCCTTGCTGCGGCAGTGGGTGGCTGGAGATAAAAAGAGGGAGCCGATCTTGTTGCACGCCCATGATTGGCTTGCCTACTTTGCCGGGCGGGAGTTAAAGCACCAGTTTAAATTGCCGCTGGTCGCCACCATCCATGCCACCGAATATGGCCGCAATCATGGCATTCACGATGACGGTCAGCGTTATATCCACTCGATCGAATGGCAGCTCGTCTATGAGGCGTGGCGGGTTATCGTCTGCTCCAGCTTTATGAAGGGTGAAGTGGAATACGCGCTCAGCGCCCCAGGCGATAAGGTGGATATCATCCCGAACGGCGTGCACTCGGAAAAGTTTAACTATGAGTTTCCGGCCGATGAGGCGACCGCATTCCGGTCACAGTTTGCAGCCCCGGAAGAGAAGCTGATACTTTTTGTCGGGCGTTTGGTACGCGAAAAAGGGGTTGAGGTGCTGATCGAGGCGCTGCCCAAAGTTCGCGCCGGCTATCACGATGCCAAGCTGATCATTGTGGGCGGCGGTTATCGAGACCATCTGGTTCAGCTCGCCGAGGCGCGCGGGGTAGCCCGTCATATCTACTTCACCGGATTTTTACCGGATGAATCGCTCTTAAAGCTCTACAAGGTCATTGACGTCGCCTGTTTTCCCAGCTTGTACGAGCCGTTTGGAATTGTGGCGTTGGAGGCAATGGCGGCCGGCGCGCCGGTTGTGGCCTCCGATGCGGGCGGCTTTTACGAAATGGTGGAACCAGACCGCACCGGCACCATAACATGGGCCGGCAACAGCGATAGCCTGGCGTGGGGGCTGTTAAGGGTGCTGCACAACCCGGATCACGCCCGGTGGATGGCGGAACAGGCGGCAAAACGGGTGGCTAACGATTTTAACTGGGAGCGTATCGCCGGGATGACCCGCTCGGTTTACGAGAGCGTGTGGCAGGAGTATTCGGTCAGCGGCTGGGGAATTCCGAGTAAACAACCGGGTTCAGATAGGATGATACGCTAACTTCGGAGGCTTATGTCGGGAGATGGGATTCAACGCTGAAATGCCTTATTACGACCTTCCACTGCTTCCACCCCGTGTCGAACTGGAAACGGTACGGACACTGAAACGGGCCATTGGAGCCAATAAAGCGCTTGCGGAGCTGAAAGGGGTCGGCGGGCTGATACCGAATCAATCCATCCTTCTCCGCTCTATCCTATTGCAGGAAGCGAAACTAAGTTCGGAAGTCGAAAACATTTTCACTACAGACGACAAGCTCTACAAGGCTTTCAGCGAAAACAATAAACAGGTGGATCCGCATACTAAGGAAGTTCTGCGCTACGAGGAGGCGCTCTGGCATGGGTACCGCCAACTCCGACAGCGCCCGCTGACGACCAGCCTGTTCGTCGAGATCGTGAATATTATCGTGCAAAACGAGTCGGGAATACGAAAAATGCCGGGAACACGTATCGTAAACAGTATAACCAACGAGACAATCTACACACCACCCGATGGAGAAGAGCGGCTGCGCAATTTGCTTTGCAATCTGGAAGAGTTTGTCTATGCGGAAGGCGATTTAGATCCCCTCATTCGTCTTGCCGTTATGCACTACCAGTTTGAGGCCATTCATCCATTCGGAGACGGCAACGGGAGAACCGGACGAATCATTAACATCCTTTATCTTATCTCTCAAGGCCTGCTGGAAATCCCGGTCCTCTATCTCAGCCGTTATATTATTGAGCGCAAATCAGCCTATTATCGGGGGCTTAAGGCAGTCACCGAGAAAAACGACTGGGAAGACTGGGTCGTCTTTATGTTGGAGGGCATTGAACAAACGGCTATCGCCACAAAAGATAAGATCGTGGCGATCCGAAAACTGCTGGATGAGTCACTTGAAACGGCTCGTCAGGTCGTGCCCCGAATCTACTCCAAAGAATTAATCGAATTGATCTTTGAGCAACCCTACTGCCGGATTGAGTTTCTGGAACGAAAGGGGATCGCGAAAAGACAGACCGCCTCCAGGTACCTGAAGGAACTGGCGCGAGTCGGCATGCTCCAACAGATGCCTTTCGGCCGTGAGGTGCTCTACATCAATTTGCCCCTGTTCCAACTGTTGACAAAATAACTACGGGAATAAAAAAATATGTCGATTTCATCGACATATCGCTTGAATATGTCGATGAAATCGGTCTATTATAGACATATTCCCATCTGATATGCTGCCCGATGTGTTAAGCCTTACGCCATAGGCCGAATGACCAGCTCGGTTTACGAGAGGGTGGGGCAAGAGTACTCAGTCAGCGGCTGGGGAAAATAGGGATCGGAATTCAGCGCACCGGTCAGCGACCATGACCCACTTACAGGAGAGCACGATTTGGAATCCAATTCGAGCACCAGTCCGATTGAACCCACCCCATCGGGTTCGCTGAATCTGCTGATCGTCATCCCGACCTACAACGAGCGTGACAACATTCCCACGCTGATTCCCCAAATTGCAGCCGCTCTGCCGGAAGCCGGACTGCTGCTGGTGGATGACGGATCGCCCGACGGAACCGCTGACCTCGCCGAGCAGCTCTTTCAATCTTATCCGAATTACCGCGTCATGCGGCGCACCGGACTACGCGGATTGGGGCGCAGTTACGTGGACGGTTTTCAATGGGCGCTGCGGCAAGGCTTCGATGCCGCGATCGAAATGGATGCCGATCTAAGCCACGACCCCAAATACCTCCCTACCCTGGCAGCCGGCGCATCTCAAGCCGACTTGGTGATTGGGTCGCGGTACGTAGCGGGGGGCGGCGTGCGAGATTGGCCGATTCAGCGAGTGATACTGAGCCGTTATGCAAACCGGTACGTCCGCATGATTGCCGGTCTCCGGGTGAACGATGCCACCGCCGGCTACCGCCTCTATACCCGGCGGGCGCTGGAGTCCATCTCTCTTCACACAATCGAATCCAATGGCTACTCGTTTCAGGTTGAGATGACCTACCGGGTCGTGCATGCCGGTCTCAACATACTGGAGGTGCCCATCATTTTCACCGATCGCACCGCCGGTCACTCGAAGATGTCGCGTTCGGTGATTTGGGAATCGATTTTGATGCCGTGGCGTCTGCGGTTTGGATCATCGGGCCGAAAGGCGCGCCTTGATGCTTCCCCTATTTCGGCGAAGAAGTGAGCTTAAGATTCGTGAGACTCTCCTTCAGTCGTCCAACCGCCGCCTTATCAGCCGTGCTGTTTTTAGTTTGGCAGCTTGCTCAATTTGCCCATGCTGCGCCGGTGCAGCCCGTTTACGGCGGCCCGATCCCCACCCGCAACCAGCGCGGCTACAATTTACTCTTTTTGTCGTTCGAGCCTGAAGCTCCGGACGTATTGCCGGCCGGACAGCGCGACCTCGCCTTACAGCTCGATATCGCCAACAACTTCTTAATTCCAGCCGTTCCATCGGGAGCATCCGCCGTTCAAGAAGATAATGAGACACAGCGCCTCACTTTCAGCCTTCATTGGGGATTGGGTCACGGAACCGAAGCGGCGCTTTTCGTGCCGGTAATGTGGAGAGACGGCGGCTTTATGGATCCGGTGATCAATTTGTGGCATCACTTATGGGGGATGTCGCAATCCTATGATTCAACCCTGAGCCGGACTCAGGTCGGCGATTTCCACAGCGTGCTCCTCGACCGGCGTCCGGATGGCACCGATATCGTCAATGTGGGTAATGCCTTCGGCCTCTGTGATATCAGCGCCACCATGAAGCAGTGCTTGATTGAGAACCCCTCGTTTGCTGCCGCCCTGCGTTTGGGCCTGAAGCTGCCGACCGGCAACCCGGACGAGCTGCTTGGGTCCGGTGGGACCGACGTGGGCGCTGATGTAGACATGCGTCAAAACTTGGGCCGCGATGTTTCGCTATATTTCAACTGGAGCCACTCGTGGCTAGGCAAGGACCCTGCCATTGCGACCGCACGCACCTGGTGGGAACAGGGCATCGTTGCAATCGAATACCGCGCTAACCGTAAAGACAGCTATGTTCTCCAATCGGACTGGAACTCGCTGGCGGTCGTTACCGGTAATCCCTGGGCTGATCGCCAGCAGCGCACGGCCACTTTCGGCTATCGCCGCACCGTAAATGATCGGCTGCGCTATAATGTATCGTTCACCGAGAATGGAGATGTCTTTAACCACTCCACTCCCTGGCTGTTTGAGATCGGGCCCGACTTTACCGTATCATTTTCGATGAGCTGGCTGCGCTAAGACCGAGAGCGCTGAAAACGAGAGCGGCATGAATGAATTTTTCCTTACACCGGCATGTATCGTTTGAAAATAAAGTGAGGTGCATCCGTCAAAACACATGATCCATAATCACCGCATTACGGAGAAGGTAGTCATAATCGCTCATCGCGGCGCGAACGATGTCGAGCCTGAAAATACGCTGGCCGCATTTCAGAAAGCAATTGAGATGAATTGCGATTGCGTCGAAATGGATGTTCGGTGTACACGGGATGGGGTGCTGATCTTAATGCACGATAGCACCGTGAACCGAACCACCAATGGATCCGGAAAAGTCCATGAGCTGACTTTTGATGAGATACGATCACTGGACGCCGGTTGCCGGCACGGTTCGGGACGGAATTCGCAGCCAGTACCCACTTTCGATGAGGCGTTGGAGGTTTGTAAAGGCAAGGTGCGCGTTTACGTGGATGATAAGACCGATGCCCCTGAGCGGGTGATGACCACCATTAAGCAACATCAAATGCTGGATGAGGTCATCATCTACGGATCGGTCGAGAACCTGACAACGTTCAAGCGCCTGTATCCGGCGGTCTGGATTATGCCCGATCATCCTTCCACCCAAGAAGAGCTTGTATGGTTGGCCCATAACCTGCATCCCGAAGCCTTAGATGGTAATATAAGAGATTGGACCCCAGAGCAGGTTGAGCAGGCTCACCGACTGGGTATTCAGGTGTGGGTGGATAATCTAGGAGAAAACGATAACCCGAATGGTTTCCAGAGGTCTATCGAAATGGGGGTGGATGCCATCCAAACCGATCACCTGGGGCAACTACTGGAGTACCTTAAGCGCGCCGGCCGACGATGATTGATCGTCATAGCTGCGACTGGTAAGGTAAATGCGGCGCGGAATGATATTGAATCGCTCAATTGAGGGGCATGAGGTTATCACTCGCGCACCGAAATAACCCGATAGGCAGTCGCTCTTTGAATTGTTAGGGGTGATTTGATAGAGAAGTTGTGAGGGTCGTTCCACCCCAGCACAAAGCGCTATCCCGAGCGAATCAGCTTTCCTTTTCTTCCGCCTGCTGGAGGGTTCCCTCGATGGAGCTCAGTTTGTCGAAGCAGGCGTCCAGCAACTCTTGCACGCTCCGAGTATTGGCCGGTTTTGATGATTTTTCTCGCTGCGCATTGATGGTGTACAGCGCCAGCAAAACACCCCCGACCGTCACAAGCGCCCCTACCCAAATGCTGGCCGTCAGCGCCTGTTTCAACGAGTCCGAAAGCCGGTCCTCTGAGCTAGATCGAGATTCGGCGCTCACCGTCCCCATCATCTTCCAACGATTTGAAGATGCGCTTCACGAAGGCAATCAGCTCCATTGGGTTAAACGGCTTGGTTAAATAGCAGTCCACACCCGATTGCCAGCCACGAAATACGTCTGCATCTTGAGCTTTAGCCGTCAACATAATGACCGGTATGTCGCGCGTTTCCGGGTTCTTTTTCAGGTTTTTGAGAACCTCAAATCCATCCATATAGGGCATCATGACATCAAGGACGACGAGGTCGGGCCGTTCGCTTTCCACTTTCTCCAGCGCCTCTTTACCGTCAAATGCGGTCACCACCTCATATCCTTGACGTTCCAGGTTGACCTGCACCAGACGCACGATGTGTTTTTCGTCGTCCACCGCCAATATCTTCTTAGCCATTCTCGATCCTATCTCCCTTCAACCTCAATACCCGTTGCCTCCGGAGGCGACTTGAACCGAATGAGCCCATTGCCGTTTCGCTCGTTGTGAGTCCGGCTTGAATTTGGATATGCAGAGTATAACATAGCTGCGCAGCCGTGTCAACGTTGTCAGCCATCAATTTTATCACAAATTGCGCAATCTACCTGAAAAGCAACGCCGCCGAAAGAGTTCAGTTTTGTGGGAATGATTTTCGTTCGATCCGCCGCTAAACTCCTTCCCCCTCGCAACCGTCCCGCTCTCCTTCCCCCTCCCAGGGGGAAAGTCGGGATGGGGGTAGACGGGTGTACTCTAATGATTACCCTTGTTTCTTCCATTGATTGACTCGTACCCCATCCTGGCCTGGGAGAAGAAGGGGGGGTTATGGTGGGGGTGCATCCAATATGGTCGTAAATGATTCCCACAGAACTGAACTGTTTCAGCTAATTGCCTCGGCCCCTGACCGGTGCTATAATTCACATGCTGGTTAACTACCGATCTATCTGACCTGTCTGCAACAGGCAGGCGCCAGGCAGACACGGTGACCGCACTTAATTATATTGCAACTATAGCGTTTTGTATTCCCCAAAATGGTGCACAGCAGAAGGTATCACTATACCCCCCCCTTAGGTAAGTGGTATTATCACAGATGGGAGGAAAGAGTTCAGTTCTGCGGGAGTGATTTTCGTTCGACCCCCACCCCGGCCCTCCCCCGTCAACGGGGGAGGGAGTTGATAATTGCGGTGAGGGTAAGAGCCTGCTACCTAAATTACCCAGAGAACTGAACTGTTGCGATGGGAGTTTGTGGTACCGAGCCACCTTTATCTTATATGAGAACCCGGTTTATCACACCTAAATAGAGGGTGCCACTACGATCACACCAACGCAGTCCGCACAACTGATATCCACTTAAAACTAAAAAGAACGGGACTTTTGCATTGAGCGAAGAAGCTGAAATTAAGAGTTTACGCCTCCAAAAATTGGCAAGCCTAAATCAACAAGGCATACATCCTTACGCGGTCGAACGGTATGAACGTACCCATTCCACTGCCCAGGTACATGACCAGATCGCCTCCTTGACGGCGGTGAATGTATCGGTAGCCGGCCGACTGGTTGCGGTACGCATCATGGGGAAAGCCTCGTTTGCTCATCTTCAAGATCAATCGGGTCGAATTCAGCTTTACTTCAAGCGTGACATTCTGGGAAACGCAAGCTATTCGCAATTTAAAGACCTCGACCTTGGCGATATCATCGGTATCCAAGGACGGCCATTTCTTACCCACACCGGCGAACCGACCATTGAGGTGCACCGGTTCCTGCTGTTGGCTAAGTCGCTTAGGCCCATTCCGCTGGGCAAAGAGAAAGATGGAGAGCAACACGCTGCCCTACACGACGTCGAGCAGCGCTACCGCCACCGATACCTTGACCTCATCGTCAACCCGGCTTCACGGGATCTTTTATTGAAGAGGATACGAGTGGTTCAAGCAATGCGGCGCTTTCTGGATGAACTGGGGTTTCTTGAAGTCGAAACGCCGGTTCTGCAGACCGTAGCCGGCGGCGCCGCCGCTCGCCCCTTCACCACTCACCACCACGCTCTCAACCTCGAGCTTCACCTTCGCATCTCGTTGGAGCTGTATCTGAAGCGGCTGATCATCGGCGGTTTTGAGAAGGTCTATGAGATCGGCCGCGTCTTTCGCAATGAGGGAATCTCTACTCGTCACAATCCCGAGTTTACGCTGATGGAGCTTTACCAGGCTTACGCGAACCTGGAGGATATCATGGATTTAGTGGAAGCGATGTACGTTGAAATCGCGAAATCGGTCAATGGCTCTGCCACTATCACCTACCAGAATGAAGTCATTGATTTGAGTGCGCGGCCATGGAAAAGGCTGCCGATGCTGGACGGAATTGAACAATATAGCGATATCAAGCCCAGCCAGTTGGAAAATTTTGAGGACGCAGTGAGTGCGGCCGAAAAGGTTGGGCTGCCGACCGAGGGCGAGACCAACACCGGCGGTATCATCGAAAAGCTGCACGAGCGGTTCGTGCAGCCTCACTTGATCCAGCCGACATTTATTACCGATTATCCTATTGATACCTCGCCGCTGGCTAAACGGGTACCGGATAATCCGAAACTGACGAGGCGTTTTGAAGTCTTTGTGGCAACGCAGGAGCTGGGCAATGCCTTCTCCGAGATGAACGATCCCGTCGAACAGCGGGAGCGGTTTTTTTATCAGCAGCAACTGCTCGCCAGTGGTGATCCGGAGGCCCATCCAATGGATGAAGAGTTCTTGCTGGCGCTGGAATATGGGATGCCGCCTACCGGCGGGTTGGGTGTTGGGGTGGACCGGCTCGCGATCTTGCTAAGCGAAGCGCAATCGATTCGTGATGTGATTCTTTTTCCCTTACTGCGACCCGAATAACCCCAAATCAGAGTGGATCCCAGCCTCGAATGATGGTGGAACATGGACGAACAAACTGGTTACGAAGAATTTATCCGGCAGATTGTGGCCGCCGGGGTCACCGATCCGTTGGTGCTGGCCGCCATTCGCCAGGTGCCCCGCCATCTCTTCGTGCCTGAAATTCTGTGCGCTAAGGCCTACAGCGACTCACCGCTTCCGATTGGGCTCGGACAAACCATCTCTCAACCCCTAATGGTTGCTTTAATGACCCAACTATTACGACTGAAAGAGACCGACCGAGTTTTAGAAATTGGGACCGGAAGCGGCTATCAGGCGGCCATCCTCAGCCTCCTCGCAAAAGAGGTGATCACCATCGAGAGGCTTTATGATCTGGCCGAAACGGCTCGTGTCCGATTGAGCCAACTTGGCTACCCCAACATTCAGGTCATGGTTGGGGATGGATCACTGGGTTGGTCGGTCTCTGCGCCGTACGACGCAATCATCGTGACGGCCGGTGCGCCCGAAGTTCCCAAAAATCTCCTCCAGCAAATGGCACCCGGTGGGAAGCTGGTTGCCCCTATCGGAGCTCGGACCCACCAGACTCTCGTGCTCGTTGAGAAAACGATGACCGGTGAGACGATCTGGCACTCCCATGGCGCATGCGCATTCGTCCCCTTGATCGGCGAGCAAGGATGGCAGGTCTGACCATCCCTGAATAGCTAATTTATCGGTTGATTATATGGTCATATCACCATGCGCCTAAATGTAAAATGCGCATGACCGATTCGGGGCCTGATTCAGGATTGCTTATCGTATGTTCGGTAATACGCCAGCTTACGGAACCTTAGGAGGTTGTTGTAAATACCTGTTGAAGGAATTATAGCAGGAGATGCAGAATGTACCAACATATGTAACAGTTCAGTTTTGCGGGAATGTTTTCTAGCAGCATTTGTCGCCCCCCATCCCAACCCTCCCCCACGAGGGGGGAGGGAGTTGATTATTGCTCTAGGGGTAAAAGCCTGCTGCCCAAATTGCCCAGAGAACTGAACTCATTCCAACATATCCTTGCGTAAAGGTTCAAGCGTTCCCAAGGGATAGAGGTAAAGCAAATGGTATACAACTTCATCGAGACCGATCAATATCAATTATTCCTGCTTCCATCCAATATTATTAACCCGGCAATATAATATAGAAATAATAGGGTACACGATAATACATGGCTAAGACAGATACCCGCAAGCTGAATACAGAAACATTGGAAGTTCTCCGCAAACAAGCGATCCGCCTGCTGAAAGCCGGTGAGACGCAGAAAAAGATCGCCGCCATCATCGCGGTTCGTGAGGCAACATGTCATTGCGAGCGAAGCGTGGCAGCGACACGCAGCTGGCTCACGCGGTGCGAAGAAGGAGGGCTAGCCGCTCTAAAACCCCAAAAGCGCGGGCGTCCGAAAGGGTTTGGAAAGACCCTGAGCCCGGAGCAAGAGAAAAAGATAGAACGGGTGATAACCGATAAAACACCGGATCAACTCAAGCTGCCCTTTGGATTGTGGCGTCGAGAAGCGGTTCAGGAATTAATCAGGGAACTTTACGGCATTCGGATGCCGATCCGAACAAAGGAACATGTCAACCTTTAGATTATCGGTCATCATCCCAACCTATAATCGGCGGGAAAGTCTGCTGGTCGCTCTGGAGGCGCTGGCCCGCCAATCGTTGCCGCCGACCGAATTTGAAGTCATTGTTGTTTCGGACGGATCAACCGACGGAACCGACGAGATGATAGGAAAATGGGCATCTCCCTTTCGCTGCCGCTTGCTGCAACAGGCGAACGCGGGGCCGTCGGTTGCCAGGAACCATGGCGCGCGCGAGGCCGCCGGTGAGACGCTATTTTTTTTAGATGATGATATTGAGGCGAGTCCCCGATTATTAAAGATGCATGCCGAGGCTCAACAGGAGATGAACAACCTGGTACTGATTGGGCCGCAATCGCAGCCTATCGGAGAAAAATACGATGTATGGTTGGAATGGGAGCATAGAATGCTGGAAAATCAATACCGTAGATTTGAATCGGGCGAATGGCAAGCAGGCCCTAATAACTTATACAGCGGAAACTTTTCGGTTCATAAGAAACTATTCTTCGATGCAGGAGGATTTGATGAAAAATTTATCCGTCAGGAGGATGTTGAATTGGGTTATCGTCTAGCGGATAAAGGCGCTCACTTCCGGTTTGAACCGAAGGCGTCCGCAATCCATCGCCCAAATCGAACCTTAGACTCTTGGTTTAAAACCCCTTATTTATATGGTGTTAGAGATGTTCAAATGGCACGGGATAAGGGAGTGGATCAAATTATATCGCTGGCACAAAAACACTATCAACAACGGAATGTTATAACACGATTGATAGCGCGGTTGATAACCGGGAAACCATTGGTTGAAAATACGCTTCTAGAATTGGGCAAGAAAGGAATTGCCACGATCAACCGAACCGGGCCAAGACCATTAGGATTCATGCTTTGCAGTCTGGTATTCAATCTAAGGTACTTGCAGGGAATGAGCCAAGAAATGGGTGATCGGAAGACATTATGGCGAACGATGAACGGCAAAATAACGGACGTAAATCATAGAGCATAATGATATGGCAATCTACCAGTTCGGATTTATAATGGAACAAACGCTAGGTCATATTACCCATTCGACTAATCTACAGCAGTGGACGGCTACCGATCCTAAGGTTATGGCTGAATGGGAGATGATCGCTTTCGATGCCCCGGATATATGGCAGCATTTGCCAGGGTTCAGACGGAATTGGAGCCTGAGAGCGAGCGCACGGGGAAGGGCGGCCGCAAAAAAAATCGTGCAAAAGAGAGGAAGCGATGCCCTGTTTTTTCACACTCAGGTTACGTCTCTATTATCAATTCAAACGATGCGCCGAGTACCAACCGTCATTTCGCTGGATGCGACTCCCCTTAACTACGACAATGTGGGATCAGGCTACGGTCACCAACGCTCCGGCCGGTGGACGGAAGAGCTGAAATGGTGGTTGAACCGGAGAGCTTTCCGATCTGCGTACTATCTTGTCACATGGTCGCAGTGGGCAAAGCAATCGCTTGTATCGGATTACGGTATCCGAGCGGAAAAAATTATGGTGATTCCGCCAGGCGTAAATCTAGGGCGATGGCGATTCGATCGCTGTCCATCGGTTGCAAAACGGCGAATTCGACTATTATTCGTGGGAGGTGATTTTAAGCGGAAAGGAGGCAGTATACTACTCGAGGCATTTCGGAGCAACCTCAAAAACGATTGCGAGCTCCATATCGTAACTCAAACCACCGATATTGAAGCATCTGATCGTGTTTTCATTCATCGAGACGTATCGCCGAACAGTGATGAGTTGTTGAGCCTGTATGAGATGGCCGATATCTTCGTGTTTCCGTCGCTTGCAGATTGCCTGCCGATAGCGGTGATGGAGGCGATGGCGGCGGAGTTGCCGGTCATCACCACTAACGTGGGGGCGATTGGTGAAGAAATTCAAGATGGGATCAACGGAGTGGTGGTTCCACCCAATGATGCGGTCAAATTGGCGGAGGCGATTGATAATCTCGCGGATCATCCCGATTTACGGTATGAGTTGGGCCAAAAAGCAAGGCGAGCTGCGGTAGACCGTTTCGACGGCGCCCGAAACTATGGTGCGATTTTGAGCGTGATGAAGCGTTGCGCCGATGGAATCTGAAGCTCGTTTAAATCCTCGTGTGCTGATGCTGATACCGAGCGATCCGCCACGTTATTCGGAAGAAGATGTAAAGTGTGATCGCTTTCCACTGATGGACACGGCCGCTTTGCAGCGGGAGCTCGGCGCCGATGCGCTCTATTATGATACCGGTAAAAGTAACGATGGGCGGTTGGCACAATTTCTGCATAACTGGTTTAGTAAAGACATCTATCTTGCATGGCGCGGGTTTAGGCGCCGCAGGAATTACGATGTAATCTATAGTAATGGCGAAAACGTCAGCATTCCTTTGGCGGTGCTCTTCAAGTTCTGTCACCGGCGGCCAGCGCATGTGTTGATTGCACATCGTTTGTCACCGAAAAAAAAGAGGCCGTTCTTCCGACTGCTCAAGGCGCATCACCAGATGGACATTTTGTTCATGTACTCCACGTTGCAGATGGAGTTTGCGAAGCGGGAGCTTGGCATTGCGGATGAAAAATTACGCTGGATCCCATTTCAAGTGGATGCCGATTTTTTCAGGCCGCTACCGATCCAACCCAGAAGGATGATCTGCTGCGCCGGCTTGGAATGGAGGGATTATCCCACGCTCATCCGGGCGGTGGAAGGACTGGATGTGGAAGTTTGCTTGGCGGCCGCCAGCCCGTGGTCCAAGCATCGGAATGAAACCGAGGATCGGCCGCTGCCGCCCAATGTGAGCGCGCGGCGTTATGATTACAAAGAGTTGCGGCAACTCTACAACGAATCGCTTTTCGTGGTGGTTCCGCTCTATGAAAACGATTTTCAGGCTGGAATAACCACCATGCTGGAAGCGATGGCGATAGGGAAGGCGGTAATGGTGACGAAGACGCACGGGCAGCGGGATATGTTGGTTGAAGGGGTGCATGGGCGTTACATCCCGGTCGGTGATTCGGAAGCTTGGCGCACAGCGATCCAAGAGTGGCTCGCGAATCCGGATGCGGTGAGGCAAATGGGAGAAAACGGACGTGAGTTGGTTGAAAAGCAGGCAACCGTTGGGCACTGGGCTTACCGTATTGCGGAGGAGATTCGAGCAGTGGCGAGCAGACGAAATTCCGCCGGCCAATTCAAACCGGCCCAAGCTAACAAGTCGTCGGTAATCTGAAGTGAAGTAAAAAGGTCTGAATCGTGATGTGATGAGTGCTATTTATCAAATCGCCATAAAATTTAAGATCAAACTGAGGAGTAAATTCGGATGGGGATTGTTCGACCGCTTATCGTGATAGTGTTGATACTATCATTGCTTGCAAACTGGGTATTATACAATCACGTCTATAGTCGGCGTGCGGTGATTGTGGTCAACGGCCAGCCAATCACCTTGAGTGATGAATATAACTACCTTCAAGACCGTTGGGGAAAACAGGCTTTGGCACAATTGGTCACGGCGGATCTGATAACCCAGGCGGCGCAAAAAGCGCACGTGATGCCCACCAATGATGAGGTGACAAAAGATTTTAAGCGGATGCTCGATGAGTCTCCCACCTTATCGGCGGAGATGGCGAACTACCCGTGGAAGGCAAGGGCCGAGCGGGATTCGATCCTTGAAAACCTGGCGCTGAGGAACCTTCAAATTAATGGGGTTCAGGTCACCAACGATGAGCTGTTGAACTTTTTCAATGAGAATCCGGGGAAATTCGATGTGCCTGATAAAGCGAAGGTAACCTGGCTGGTGGCCACCGATGCAACCGCCCTCAATACGGCTGACAAAATGATACAGAATGGAGTGTCCGATCCTACCGTCATTCGAGACCAACTGAGGGGCAAAATTGGATTGCTGGGCAATTTCGGTCGGGTGACATTGCTTCGTCCGTTTGGCACCAACCAAAACGCGATCGTTTTCAATATGAAACCGGGACAGTCAAAAGTTCTGCCGGCCAGCCCCTTGACCGGCAATTTGCGCTCAATTATTCGGCTGGACCAGATAATTCCCGGCCATAAGGTAACCTTTCAAGAGGTTCAGAACAAGGTCGCCATCGCGGTCAAAATGACCCGAGGGCGTAACGGTAGTGAAGTATTTCATGACCTTTACGATTCGGCCACCATCAATTCCGACATTCCGGGATTGAAGCAGGATGTTGAAAGGGTGCTGTTCCCCAACCGATCAAAGCCGGCCAGTTGAAATATTAGCGACGATCACTTGGGTTTGATTATAATGGACAAATGATATGAGCACAACGATGGAACGGCTCGAAGCCAATCCCGAAATAAAGCCGCAGTATCGAAACATCTATATATTGGGTGCGATTGCGGGCGTGCTGGCGATCATACTCTATTCACCGGCCTACAAGTGGTGGATCATCGAGTGGACCACGCCGGGAAGCTACTATGCCCATGGCGTATTCGTGCCGTTTTTCATTGCCGCCATGATCTACAAAAAGCGGGATGCGATCCGTAAAACACCGGTCGAGACCTCGTGGTGGGGATTAACTCTCATTATCCCGGCGATGTTGATGGTGCTTTTCTCCGCCCGTGTGCACGTGGTGACGACCCTCTCGCTTTCGCTGATTCTTTTCGTGTACGGCACCACTTGGCTGGTTGCCGGCAAGCGGATGACCCGCATCCTCTTCGTTCCGTTACTGTTTCTATTTACGATGATCCCTCTATTGCCGGAGCCGATCCTCAATCCAATGGCGTTTCCAATCCAGTTCGAATCCACCAAGCTGGCAACCTCTTTCCTCAATTTGTTGGCTCTGCACGCGGTGCGATCGGGAACCAGTATTCAGATGCCCGATTATCGGCTGGCCGTTGAGCTGCCTTGCAGCGGGTTCAAGCTGTTGATCGCCTTTTTCACCATCGCCGGCGCCTTTGGATACCTGTTGGAGGCGGCCAATTGGAAGCGCTGGGTGATATTTCTGGTGGGGGTTCCGCTTAGCTTATTGACGAATTCGATACGGATCGCTTTAATCGGAATTGTGGGTGAAACGATCAGCGCGCCAGCCGCCAGCACGTTTCATGATTACAGCGGCGTCATCGTGCTGGTGCTCGCTTTCTCATTTTTGCTGGGCCTTTCCCGATTGTTAAAATGCGAGAAGCTATTGGGGATTCCTTTGATGGATGAGCCGGCGCCGGCAGGTGGGACCGGATCGAAAAGGAACGGTGCTTGACGATGAAGAGAACGACCGCGAGCTTGATTGTATTGAGCGTGATTATCATCGGTACGATGGCTGCCCGCGCTCTGATGAGCCGTCAAGGCGGCCACGTGCCTCCCATCGCGCCCGCTCAAATTCCTACAAAACTCGAAAAAGGGCGCTGGGTCGTAGCAAGCGTTCAAAAAATATCGCATGACGTGGAGGAATCGCTCAAGCCGCAAACCTACGTGGAGCGCTTTTATGCCAGCCGGCTGGGGAGCAGCTACGTTGATTTCCTGCTGGTTGCGGGCAACAACCGGAGAACCTTTCACGACCCGCACGATTGTTTCCTTGGGAGCGGTTACGAGCTGAAAGATGTGGGTGTGGTGACAATCCCAACCGCGGTCGGCCCACTCGAGCTTAAGGAGACCCACGTCGTGGATTCGATCAACCATGTGCAGTACGAGATGATGTATTGCTACGTGACGGGAGGTAAAGAGAGGCAATCCACCGCTCAGATTGACGCTCAGATCCTCAAGCAGACCTTTTTCGGGGATAACGGCCGGCCCTCCTACTTCGTTCGATTTCGACAACTGCGCGCGGGAGTCACTCCCGGATTGCGGAATCAACTGATCCAATTCATTACCGCAATGTGGAACCATATCGGCATCATCTTAAAGAGCACTTCAGGGGCGACGAATCATTAGGGCTGTCGCTGAAAGCCCCCTCTCATTTTATATATCACTATTTATGGCGCTTCTTCTACCTTTTTAGTGATTATTCGGGCGTCGCCCACTCGTTTGGTAAGACCAGCCGTATCAAAATACTCCAGCCACAGCAAGGCGACCCGCCGCCCAATGCCGCAGGCGTCGCGAAACTGAGCCAAAGTAACCCTTCCAGAGTCAGCCGCCAGCTTTCGGATATGCGATTCGGCTTGCGCAATCCAACCGTTATGGACATAGAGACCGGTTGCAAGGCGGGCCAAAACTTTTGACTCATTTGCCAGCCGCAGCAGATCGCCCGCCTCTTCGGCGTTGCAATTCAACCGGGACGGCAACTCCTCAACCGCGATGCCTCCATAACCTGATTCTCTGGCCAAATGAATTAGACAGTCAAATCGCTCCTGTTGGCCAGAGGTGAGCTGAACCTTGAAATCGGTTAGTGATACCGTGCTTTCTGTCAAATGGATGCGGCTTTCCGCCCATAGATCGAGTAGCCGGTTGGTTATGCGGGGATCATGCCCGCGGCCGATCAAGCTGCGAAACTCTTCTCTCGGCATGCCGGGCCGTAAGGAATATCGGCGATGATACTCCTCCAGCCGTGCTTTTGCCTTGATCCACCAATCTTCCAATGCAGCGGTCAATATCCAATGATCGGAGCTTAACTCGGTGATCGTGCCGTGTTTGAGTAGACCGTTTAGCGCTTCACGGATTTCAGCATCGCTTAAACCGGTTTTCGAGATGAGGAGAGGGACGGGGGCGCCGTTCGGATGAGATTGAAGCACCGCGATGATTCGGTCTTGACGTGTTCCTCGCTCGCGGGCGGCGAGTGAGGACAAGACGGTGGAATCGTCGCGACGATGGCGAGGGGGATCGCAATCCAGCACGATGCCGCCGCCGATCGTTTGCCTTGGCGAGTAAGCGCGGAGGATGAAACGATCATAAACCAGGGCGGCGAAACTGCTTTCAGCCCGAAACTGGACGTAACCCGAATTCCCCGGCGGGAGTGAGCCGGTGGACAGCAAATGCACGCGGCCGATTACCTCAGCCGAGCCAAGGTATAGGCAGATACGCATTCCATCCTTTAAGGGGGGCGCGTCGGGCAGCAGCGTAAGGCGAATATCGGCGTTGCGAACGGGCGATACCGAGCCGGGTGAGGCCAGCATGCAGCCGCGATCCAATTGATCGGCTTCCACACCGGCTAAATTGACCGCCACCCGATTGCCGGCCTCCACCATATCATAAGGCCGATTAAAAATTTGGAGACCACGAACCCGGGCGGTCAAGCCGGCCGGCACCAATGTGGCGGTATCGCCAACCCGGATCGTGCCTTCGATCAGGGTGCCGGTGATTACGGCGCCAAATCCGGGACGGCTGAATACCCGGTCAACCGGAATTCGAAAGGGTTTGGCGGCATTATGGGGAGTTGCCCTTTTCACCGCTTCAGTGAGAGCAGTACTCAATTCGGTCATCCCGGCGCCGGTCACCGCTGATACCCGTATAATGGGGGCGCCGACCAGAAAGGTGCTATCCAGTTGACGGTGAATATCCTCTTCCACCAGATGGAGCCAGCCCTCTTCTACCAGATCGCATTTGGTCAGAGCGATGACGCCCTCTTTGACTTCGAGCAAACTGAGAATTGCGATGTGCTCGCGGGTTTGCGGCATCACGCCTTCATCGGCGGCAATGACCACCAGCGCGACATCCACGCCGCCGGCGCCGGCCAGCATATTCTTGATGAAACGCTCATGGCCGGGAACGTCAACGATGCCGACCGCGGAGCCGTCAGGTAGGAGATATTGGGCAAAGCCGAGATCAATGGTCATGCCGCGCTCCTGTTCTTCTCGGAGGCGGTCTGGATTTACGCCGGTGAGGGCGCGGATGAGGGTGGATTTGCCATGGTCAACATGGCCGGCGGTGCCGATAATTACCGATTTCATGGTGGAGCTTGAGATAGGATGTTCAAGATACGCCTACCAATTGTATTTTCTGACTTGAAAATGCACCTGGGAGTTCGATCTTCAGGGTATCTCGTGATCGGCGGTAAGAAACACCCCCGCACAAACTCTTGTAATGGGGAAGAAGCTTTGGCTCCGCCTGAATCCATGGTGAAAGGCCAAATAATGCCATCCGAAATTATCCCTGCAAAACTGAACTCTTACCCAAAGATATATCTACTATACCGCCAAACATTTAAGCGATGGTATGGTTTCAGCCATGATTGGTTGTAACCAAAACTTTATCAGGATGCAATTATGGCGTTATGTATTTCTGAAAATATCGCGATGCAGTCGTTACAACTATTCCCCCGGGTGAAAGTAGCATTTACGGCTGAAAAGCCCCTTTAGGAAGCGGCTCCCTATTCCGAAGCCACTGGGCTGGGATCGCTTTTGTTCCTGTGTAAGAAGCTACAATCCCGCCAACGATGGCGCAGGTAGTGTCGCGGTCACCCAATCCGCCGACCGTTAGCCAGAGCGCTTCCACATAATCGTCCATGTGGCAAGCCGCGCACCAGAGCGCGAAAGGCACCGTGTCCTGAGCCGATTCCCCGCTGCCGTTTCCCAATGCTGCTGCTACCTGTTGGATAGGGCAGCCGGGAGTCAAGTCACGCGATTGACGGATACCTTCTCTCACTTTGCTGTCGGGCACTAGCGGTAGGATCAGATCAAGGAACTCGCGCTCGCTAGGCCGGCGTGACTCGCCTCGAAGCCGCGATGCCCAAGCCGCCGCCGCTGCGACAGCTACCGCTCCGGCGATGCCTTCAGGATGCGCATGGGTCACCTCAGCAGAACGCCGCGCGTTATCCACGACCGCCTGTAAGTCGTCGGCAAAGTAAGCTCCGACCGGTGCGACCCGCATCGCCGCGCCATTTCCGAAAGAGCCCTCCCCACAGAAAAGCTCGGGAGCTTCAACACGCCAGTCCGCTCCTTTGCGGATGCACTCCAGATACGAGTGCATGGCGCCGCCGTAGTCTCGCAACGGATCGTAACGCTTGGCGAAG
Organism: bacterium; assembly: GCA_021842405.1. Lineage (GTDB taxonomy): Bacteria > Armatimonadota > Chthonomonadetes > Chthonomonadales > JAMCWF01 > JAMCWF01. Next base: position 5,495 of record JAKBZR010000052.1, on the reverse strand, counting down.
TCGGCCGCCAACCAGTCCTGTTCGACCTTTCCGTATCGCGCTAGACAGGCGCAGATAGAAAGAGCCATGTTGGTGTCATCGGTAAATGGCCATTCATTTTCAGGCACAATTCGATTAGTGACCAGCATTGCCGCCTGATCAGGAGGGCCAAAGAATTGTTCCCCGAAAGCATCACCGACCGACAAGCCTTCCAGAGAACATCGTGCTCGATCCACTGCATTCATCTTAGCATTCCTGTACCTTTCCGTTATTGTCCACGAACAAAGCGGAGATTCCCGTGCGCTTCTTCGCCAGTTGAGGGAGTCGCTCCCAAAGCCTACGATACTGCTCCAAATCCGGCAGCGCGATGCTGTACTTTGCCTTTGGGTCGCACATCCGCTGTAACAGTTCACCAAGCACCGCCAAGAAGTAGTTCACGCGCATCGGTGGCCTTGATCCGCGTCCCTTGACCTCAATAATCCAGCGCTCACCGTTCCGTGTGGCCTCGATGTCAATCCCCGGCTGATTGGACCAGGCGACATTTACATGCCACCCTTGATCCTTAAGCCATTTCTCGATTGCTTTTTTTAGTGAATCCTCGCTCAATGGGTCATTAGTGCTTGCCGATCGGTTAGGCGCCGGCGTGACGGATGCGTTGTTTGCCAGGAAATTACCAATCAGTCCGTTCGGCTGCCGAGCACGAATAAGAACACCCAGCCTTTCCAAGCGGCGGCAAGTAGCATTGACGGACTGTTGTGGGTGACCCGGACCGAATAGAGCATCGGTAATCTCACGGTCGGTGAGGCCGGGTTGCGTCATAAGCAGCTTTTTAATGTCGGATTCTAAGTTAGGCATTGACCTATGTCCTTTCTTTCCGTATAGCCCTATCCCTATGTGCCAATTAGGGGGTTGTTGAAAAAGCCATAGAACGCCATTGCTTCGTCATTCCCGCGAAAGCGAGAATCCAACCCTATGCTGATTTTCTGGATTCCGTGTTCCACCTTAGGACCCCGGAATCATGATCAGATGGCTCTTCATTACATTCAACCCCCAGATAGATGATCATTATACTTACACTTATACTTTTTGTCAACAGGTGTGTAAATGTGATTTTCAGGCGGCAGTCCCTCCCTCGTTTTCGACCTGTTCCCCGTCCTCTTTCTTGACCCTCACGCCGTCCCTGAACTCTACACCCCTGTAGACCTCCGTCAGCAGTTCCCTATGTACCAAATATGTTTATCAGGATCAGTTTTGATTATCGCTGATTATTTAGCTGACATAATGAGGAAATCCATCATGGTGCGAGTTGCTCAAGGTCGCCATTGGCATTCAAGAAGAAAAACAACACGCCTTGAACCAGCTTGCCAAAACGAGCTAGCCACAGTTTCGGCACTCGCACATCATTCCCAAAAACCAAGAACTTCTGTTTAGCCATTGTGTGTCCGAGGAGCCATACATGCTCGGCAATGGCCGAAAACTTGGCCGGTGGCAAGCCTGTCCCCTTCACAAGCGAGTAATACTTGGCGTCTCCTGCAATCTGACCGTCAGAAGAGACGAAATCGAATACCTTCGGAACATCGTCTATCGCTCTGGGATTCAGGGCATTTCCAAAATGAACCGATAATGATGCTCTTGCGCGGTCCTCGAATTCTTTTGGACTTTCGGGCCGGTCTTTCGGTCCTGAAGCCTGCACTTGCTCTTCATGCTTATGTTCGGAACGAGTTGCGGTTCTTCCAGTGCTGTTCTTTGACCAACTGCACTTTTTTGTCTTTTGACAGATCGAACAGTTCTCCATCGCACGAATTATAGAACCTTTGGATGCTAAGGACTCGGCTATTTGGTAAACCTGCTGGCGATACTTGATATCCAGTTCCTTCATCATGCAATCATCACAAACTGGAACTTTGTGATTCGTAAGATAGTCAAGCAAACGATCAATGTTGGACAATTTGGATCACTCCATTAAGAGATGACAATATTATACTACTAATTTCAGATAATTGCAACCATTTTCTGATATGATCTTGAAAATCATCATGATGTAAGGAATTTGCAATCTAGAACCTACGCGGAGCTATTCAGTGATGGGCATGGCGGAGCGCAAGGCAGCCTTTCGGCTGAGCGATTACCGTTGGAGGCAGGCATTCCGCTTCTTTTGGATATTATGCAAGCAATGCGAGCCGGTAACTGCGAACGATTAGTGGCGTCTATTTGTCGTGGTTGCGCTTAATCGGGTATAAAATCAATCAACGTAGCGGCCTTCGCGCACTTCGGTGCGTCCACTCAAATTGACCGCGTAGAGCCACCTTCGAGAGCGGGTGAATCCGCTGGATGTGGCGGCGTTGCCGATGGAGCCATCACTGCGGATCGCGATAACGGCGGCGCCGCCGGTCAGATGATCACCGCATTTCTGGGTTAGATAGTGGATTGCCTCCACGCACGCCTCCTGAGCGGTGGCGCCTTTCTCCATCATTATCACCACTCGATAGCTGAGAGCTACCTTAACGATTTCATCCCCATTGCCGGTTGCTCCGGCCGCACCGACCTCATTATCCACATAGATACCGGCGCCGATGATGGGCGAATCGCCGACCCGGCCCGGCGTCTTCCAAGCCAATCCCGAGGTGGAGCATCCGGCGGCCAGGTTTTGGTGATCATCCCTGACCAGTAACGTTATGGTGTCATGGTTGGAAGGGCCGATCGGAGGGTTTTGGCGTTCGGTGCTCAGCCACTTTTCGTAACTGGACTTTGCGGCCGGGGTTAGAAGGTTGCATGTCGGAAAGCCCTGCTGGAGCGCGAACCGGCGCGCGCTTTCGCCCACCAGCATCACGTGCGGCAGCGTTTCCAGGATGCGCCGGGCGACCGATATGGGATGAGCGATGTCGGTTAAAGCGGCCACCGATCCCGCCCGGTGCTCCGGCCCGAGCATCAGCGCGGCATCCAGCTCGACGACGCCCGCTGCGTTCGGCAAACCGCCGAGCCCCACCGAATTGACATTGGGGTCATCCTCCACCGCTGTGATCCCCGATTCGACCGCATCTAGAATTGATTGGCCCTTTAATAGAAGGCGGATGCTCTGATCGCAAGCAATTCGTCCGAATTCCCACGTTGCCAAAGCGACCGGACGGGTATTATTGGTCGTGGAATAAGAGCGTGTTCGCGGAAGTGCGGTCGGCTTTTCTAGGGTGTCAATTGGCATAGTTTAGTGAACGGCTCAGTTAAATGGAGTGCATCAGCTCTCGCCGGCGCTTTTGCTGCAGGTAGAGCTCTTGGAAAATTTTGAATTTAGCCTTGTGATAACGATTGCACTCTTTTCGCGGTTTGATTGTGTTGTCCGAGCTGCACATCGCGTGCATCGCATCCGGCACCGAGTCGTATTCTCCGGCGGCGGTTGCGCCCAGAATCGCAGCCCCAAGCAGCACCGCTTCCGATTCCTTTGGTAGGTGGATGGTGCAGCCGGTAATATCGGCATGCTCCTGCAGCCAGAGCGGATTTTTGGTGCCGCCGCCGGTTACGTAGAGCCTTTTAATGCTATAGCCGCTGTCGTTGAGCACCCGAATAATCTCGCGGGTGCCGTAAGCGATGGCCTGAATCACGGCGAGGTATCGAATTGCCAACGATGCGAGCGATTCATCCAGGGTCAAACCGTCAATCGTGGCGCGGGCGTAGGGATCCGCCTTCGGCGAGCGATTACCTAAAAAGTAGGGCAGTATATGCAGATCGCGGGTCAATTCAGGTCCAACCCCCAATTCGCTCTGCAACCGCTCGACCTCCGTGTTCAGCAACTGATAAACCGTCTGCTTGGTGCGGTGCGCCTCTTTTTGCAGGGCGGCGCTATAGGCGTGATCGGCAATGATGTGATCAATGGCGCTACCGGCCGTGCTCTGCCCCCCTTCCGTCAACCACATATCGGGGATCATCGCGCCGTAATAGGGCCCCCATACGCCGTCAATGAATCGGGGCTCGCGGCTCACCGCCATATGGCAGTTTGAGGTACCTCCGATCAGTGCGAGCGCCGATTCGAGGAGTTGAAGGCTTGGCCTCTTTTTACCCTCCCACACCGCGCCTAACAGCCCTATTCCGCCGGCATGGGCATCAATAATTCCGACCCCAACCGCGCATTCAGTGGTCAACCCCAACTCGTCTGCCGCAGCTTGTGTGAGGTTGCCTAATTTATTGCCGATCGGCCGGACATCATGCGAGACCTTTTCATCGTCAAAAAGGTCGTCCAACCCGATTTTGCGGAAGAAGTTGGTGTCCCACTGCCCATGCTTGCCCTTGTGGCCAAGGTAGGCCCATTTGCAAACGGAGGTACAAAAGCTGCGAGCGTCCAATCCGCTGCTGCGAAAAGTGAGGTAATCGGCAAGGTCAAAAAAGCGGCCCGCTTTCGCCCACGTTTCGGGTAGGTTGCTTTTCAACCATTTCAGCTTGGGCGGCTCCATCTCAGGCGAAATACGGCCACCCACATATCGAAGGACTTTGTAATTTCCCGAGTTAATATCTTCCGCCTCCGCCAGCGCTCGATGATCCATCCAAACGATGATGTTACGCTCGTTGACACCCTCCGCGTTGACCGCCAGCGGTTGCAGGTTACGATCCAGCACCACCAGCGAGCAGGTCGCATCAAACCCGATACCGATCACATCTGCGGGTGAAATCTGGGTATCGCTCACCACCTTACGTATTGCAGAACAAACCGCCCGCCAAATATCAGCGGAGGACTGCTCGACGAAATCGGGTTGCAGCTTCCATATCTCGATTGGTTCAACGGCGCTCGATACCATAGTGCCATCCAGCATAAAGAGACCGGCACGAACGCTTCCGGTACCCACATCAACACCGATCACGTATTTTGAGGCTTCCATCGAGCTATCCCTTCTCTTTTAGCGGGTCAAAGCGAGACAAATCGTCAGTCACCTAAACTTAAGAAAATTTATCCCATTTCCAAGATTTTGAATTAATTCGGTGTCAAATGATCAATTTCCTTCAAAAGAAGCGTTAAAATCCAAACTCATTGGTGCACCGCTAGCCGCATCAACGTCATTCCCGCCATCCACTCCAGTGGAGCCATGCGGGAATGACGGAAGAGCGGGCTTTAGTGACTTGTTCAACAACTTCCTAATCGAGTTTCGATCGCGTCCCAACTTCTCACTGGCCGCTTTACAATCCCCACTTAAAACTACCAACCCCCCTGCCTAGCGGCTTGTCGGGTCGCTCATTTCGGTCGGTAAAGATGGACTGGATTCCCGCCATCCACTCCACTGGAGTGGAGCCATGCGGGAATGACGAAAGAGCGGGCTTTAGTGGCTTGTTCAACAACTTCCTAATCGAGTTTCGATCGCGTCCCAACTTCGCGCTGGCCGCTTTGCAATCCCCACTTAAAACTACCAACCCCCCTGCCTAGCGGCTTGTCGGGTCGCTCATTTCGGTCGGTAAAGATGGACTGGATTCCCGCCATCCACTCCAGTGGAGCCATGCGGGAATGACGGAAGAGCGGGCTTTAGTGGCTTTTTCAA
>JAKBZR010000147.1 GCA_021842405.1 bacterium | reverse complement strand
TCTCAGCTTTTCACGGGCGGATACGATGGCCTCAACCTTCTGGTAAAGGCTCTTGATCAGTCCAAACGGCATGGGCACTCCTTTAATTTTTCTCGGCGGACGACTGGGAGACCAGATAGCTGCGCCACGCACCGAGGATAATCACGATGAATCCAAACAAGATAGCCAGCCATTTCCAGTCCGCTTTAGCGATGATCATTCCTCCAACCGCACCACCCAGCACACATCCCACAATGTAGGTTGTTCCGGCTCCCGATGCGACGTTTCCTTTTCGTGAATGTGCGACAGACGGTAGTATGGAGGAGACCGCGATCATCAGCAACATCAACGTTACGGATACACGGTAGTTCACCCCGCCGGCATAAATCAGTAATGGGATGATCAATACACTGTTTACCACTCCCAGCAGGGTGGTGGCGGCGGACCCTATCGCACCGATCGCGAATGCCCCAGTGTTTGAGAAAAGGTGATAAAAAGGGATCGCTTGAGCGGTAGGTGCGTGGAGCGCATCGGATAGTATAAACAGTCCGATCAACAGCTCCAATGCGGGAGCCGCTCGTCGCACCTTAACCAGCGCCGGTAATTTCGATAATGGCAAGGTCACCAGCGTCCCTGCCCAACACCCGGCAATGAGCGTAACGATGGAGAGTGCGCCCAGTGAAAACGGTATCTTGCTGCCGGCAATTACAATCAGTGCTCCAATGCTGGCAACGAAAGTCGCTGCTATGCTGGTGCCGTGCGCTCGATCACGGTGCAGTCCCAGCATATAGCTCAGTAGGGGAACCGATGCGATCTGCAGTCCAATTCCACTGACTCCAGCGACCAGGCCGAAGATTCCCCCCAGCGCGCCCATCACCGCGTTTTTAATCAGCGGCACGTTTATCTGTCTTCGGGCCATCGTCTCACCCTTTAATGCCGGTCAGAGTAACTCCTTCAATGAAGTATCGTTGAGTAAAGAAGAACAGCAGTATCACGGGCAGTGTAACCATCACGCTGGCCGCCATCAACATCCCCGGCTCGCCGCCGTGTTCGGTCTGGAAAAGCTGCAGCGCGTAGGCTAATGGCATGCGCATGGGTGAATTGACATAGATTAACGGGCCCATAAAGTTGTTCCATGCCCCCATAAAGGTCATAATCGTGATTGCGGCTAGAGCCGGTTTAATCAACGGCAGCATGATGCGTAAGTAGATGCCGAAGTAGGAGCAGCCGTCAATCTTGGCCGCATCTTCAAGGTCCATCGGAATTGTCATAAAGAATTGCCGCAGCAGGAAGATGCTGAAGGCGCTGCCAAAAAAGGTGGGCACCCAGAGCGGTTTCAGCGAATCGATCCACCCCATCCAGCGGAAAATTAAAAAGACCGGCATCATCGTCACCGCACCGGGCAGCATCATGGTGGCCAGCAACACCACAAAAAACACATCGCGCCCCGGCCAACGGAGCCGTGCAAAACTGTAGGCTACCATGCTGCACGAGATAAGTGTCCCGATGATACTGAGAAGGGATAGGTAAACCGTATTCCACAGAAAAGCGAGGCCAAAGTCCGTTTGGCTCGGCAAGAATCGCAGCGCGTCAGGATAGTTTTTCCATAATGGATCGAAGTGCCGGATGTCCTTCAGCGCCGAAGCCTTCACGACGAGCCGCTTGCCTTTTACAAAGGCAGGCGAGAGGATCTGAATAAGAAAATTCCCATTATCATACTGATGAATTTCAGCCACCTCAGCACGCTGGCCGTTATAATTTGTCCAGGCGAGACCGGCATCATGCCCGTTTATTTTGATGATTCTTTGCTGGGTTGGAATCCATTCCGGTGGAAACTTGCTCATTTGGGAGTCCTCCTTTAAGGAGGTGACCACCATCCAGGCAAACGGCACCAGGAAGATAACCGAGCCGGTAAGAAGAACCAAATGGAATGCCGCCTGTTGAACCGTCTCGCGAGTGCGCTTCCGATCCTTCCAGGTAAACAGCGGCCTCAGCACCACCCAGTAAAGGCCGATCCCAATGACCGTCAGAATCGAGCCATAGCTTAAGATAGCGGCCGGCGTGCTGAGTGGAATGATTTTTATGATAAAGTAGAGGAGTATCGGTATGATCCCCTCAATCGTTCCGATCAGTGGGCGGCGAGCACGGAAACCGGCCACCGCCACTACAATTGAGGTGCCGATGCCGATATAACCCAACAATACGGCAATCAACCAAATCGCAGCCGCCATCTAAATCCCCGCCATTTCCAACATCAAGCCCTCGCGCTGAAATATCGGCGCGAGCACGGGCATGATCGGTTGGCGTTCGTAAATTAACATATCAATACCGCCATTCATGCACCTTTTTATTTCTTTTCCACCTCATAATGCACCCATCGAGGCGCGATTTTAAGCTGTATCGCGGTTAATGCGAGAATAATGACAAAGAGAATCCAGGCCAGCGCCGAGGCATATCCCATTTTAAAATATCGGAAGGCGTCATTAAACAACAAAAGCACCGGCACCAGCATACTGTTGACTGGGCCGGCCGTATTAGCGCCTGCACCCTGACCGCTTAATATGTAGACTTGGTCAAACTGCTGTAAAACCGCGATCGTCCCCATAATCAGATTGAAAAATATGTAGGGTGAGAGCATCGGGATTGTAACGTTCCAAAACTTGCTCCAGATGCCGGCGCCGTCCAGGTCTGCCGCCTCATAAAGCTGGCGCGGAACCCCCTGCAACCCAGCCAGCCAGAGGATCATACTGCTGCCGGCTCCCCACAGCCCCATTACAATTAAACCCGGCTTTGCCCATTGTGCGGCACCAAACCAGCCTGGAGGCTGGATGTGGAACCAAGCCGTTATCGTTGCCTTCCAAAAAGCGTTCAGCAAACCCTGATTGGGGTCGCCGTTTAAAATCCAGGCCCAAAGAACCGCGCTGGCCACCAACGGCACAATGGATGGCATGTAAAAGAAAGTGCGATAAAAGCTCATGCCGGATACCTTCGCGTTGAGCAACATCGCGATGGCAAGCCCGGTTGCAATGCCTAGCGGAATCCCCCAGATTGCCAGGTAAAAGGCATTCCAGAGCGATGTGTAGAGGTATTGCCGGTCGATTCCAAAAATCTGGATGTAGTTCAAAAGTCCGACAAAACGGGGCGGGTGCAGCACGTCGTAGTCGCAAAAGCTGAGTAAAAATGAGGCAATGATCGGGCCGGCGGTAAAGACAAGAAAACCGAGCAGCCACGGCATCGCGAATAGGGTGCCTGCGATCGCCTCTCCCCGCGACAGACGTCCCATCGAGAAGAGCTTCTTGACCCGGATTACCAGAAAAATCGTTCCGATCGCAACGAAAAACGCGGTGATCAAAATCGGTATCAACTGGTTGAGCAATGGGTACTTGGTTTGGCTGTAAACTTTATTGAGCTGGATTTGAACCATCCGCCTCGCTTTAGTGAGAGCCTGGTAGGGCGTTTCACCGGTTTCGTGATGGTGGGTTGCCTCGTCCATTGCCTGAACCTGCTGATCCCAGAGCAGTTGGCCGACAAAGGTGACGGGCCGGAATTTAGACACCCTCATCAAGTTGATGAAAAAGCGAAGCGGTTCGCGAAACTTGGGATCTTTCGGGGCGTATTGTTTGAAAACCTCCTCGTTCACCCTCTTATTGGCCGAAAGCGTAGGAACGTAGGGTCTTCCTTGACTGCGGTTATACGCTTGCTGCGCACGCGCATCCACCAGTCCAGCGGCCGGACTGGTCATCCATTGAATGAATTCCCACGCCTGTTTCAGGTGTTTTGCGCCTCTGGGTATCGCGTAAGAGAATCCGCCCGACCAGGTGATGAAACGATGGTGGCCCTTAAATCGGCCGATCTGCAAGAGGCGGTCGCGAGGAACGGGTGCCGGAGCCACGCCATAGTCCAGACTTGGATTATAGCGTGCGATACTATCCAGCACCCAGTCGCCGTCTATCTTCATGGCGACTTTGCCGGTTAAAAACGGGTCCAGCTCGTTTGGTTGGAACCCCGATGCAAAGGAATCCACTTTGGTGACGCCGCCCAGCGCATCGTAAATTTTAACCATAAACTGCAGGGCGCCGACGGTGTAGGGGTTGTTGATGGTGCAGGTGCGCCCGTTGGGCGACATAAACTCGCCGCCATTTTGCCAACTGTAGAGGTAGAGCCAGGAGTTTCCATAGTTGGGAATAAAGCCGATCGACTTGAAGGAGCCATCCGGATTCAGTTTAGTCAACTTGATGGAATCGCGGTAGAGCTGTCCCCATGTTTGAGGCGGTTTGTTCGGATTAAGCCCCGCCTCACGAAAGAGAGTCTTATTGTAATAGAGGGCGCGATCATCGGTCGAGGAGGGGATGGCGAAGACGTGCCCTTGATAAACCGCCTCCTTCCAGCATGCCGGGTAAAAATTGCTCTCTTTAATGGCGTATGGACCCGGTTTTTGGCCTTTCAGGAAGGAATCGAGCGGAAGAAAGGCGCCCCGCGACGCCCAATCGCCGATCGTGAAGCGATCCTGGCGGATTACATCGGGCGGGATACCACCCGCAATCGCGGTCATCAGTTTTTGCGGGTTCATCGAGCCAGCGCCCATCGAAAGAACGCTCACATGAATATGGGGGTGCATTCGTTCGAATGCGGTTATTCGGGCTTCCAGCCCCTTGGTTTCAGATCCAAATTGCAAGCCCCACACCACCAATCGGATGGTGCCAGGTGGCAACTTGTCCTGAAAACAGCCGGTTAACGAGATTAGCAGTAGCGTAGAGATCGCTAGAATGAAGCGCGATAATGTCTGTTTTGGCTTTAAAGCCATAAAAAAACCTAATCCTTTGGTTGTTTGGAAATAGGTGAGCACTGCCTGCGGGTTCGCGTCGAGGTCTACCTTTCACACCGAAACCACTCTATTTTAACCTAGATAAGCCGCTTTGTCAAACCCCCGAATTGCCTCATCAAAAAACCACACGAAAAGGAATGTTTTCTAGCAGCATTAGTCGCCCCACTCACCTCAGCATTCCCCTAGTGCTGCAATGTTGTCAGGGAAGCAATCTACTAGCCTGCGAGCTACCTCTGAGCCGCGAGCGTGAGCGAGCGTACACACCGACTGTGTATGCCTAACGATAACCCCATTCTCGTTCTCCACGTCATCACCCGGCTGGTTAACGGGGGCGCGCAGCAGAACACGATCGCCAACGTGCTAATGCGATACCGCTCCACTCGCTCGCGCTCATCGCGTCCACTCGCTCACGCTCGCGGCTCAGTTGACTATACCGCTCCACTCGCTCACGCTCGCGGCTCTGACTGTGGGTTAAATTGAGAAATGAGTGATCAGCCCACCCTACGAGTTGCATTCACTAGCAGGGTGACTCCTAAAGTAACCTATCAAAGACCA